>NZ_JBFRJJ010000032.1:0-31130 GCF_041468785.1 Shewanella sp. 10N.286.52.E4 | reverse complement strand
GATATTACCATTGAAATTATCGATAACGATGGCGTCATTAATGCTACTGAAATTACACAAGTCGCCATTCAGGGCACTGTGACCAATGTTGAAGATGGTCAAATCGTTACGGTAACCCTAACGGATAATCAAGGCCACAGCTTGATGCTCACCACCATCGTCACTGGTGGCATTTGGGTATTGCCCCCTCAAGATTTAACTGCATTTGATGATGGCTACTTAATAGCAACAGCTGAAGTCTCTGACATTGCGGGTAACCCTGCATCTGCAACCACACAACTGCCTGTCGATACTCTGGCTGATATTACCATTGAAATTATCGATAACGATGGCGTCATTAATGCTACTGAAATTACACAAGTCGCCATTCAGGGCACCGTGACCAATGTTGAAGATGGTCAAACCGTTACGGTAACCCTAACGGATAATCAAGGCCACAGCTTGATGCTCACCACCATCGTCACTGGTGGCATTTGGGTATTGCCCCCTCAAGATTTAACTGCATTTGATGATGGCTACCTAATAGCAACAGCTGAAGTCTCTGACATTGCGGGTAACCCAATATCTGCAACCACGGGCGATCCCATTGATATATTAGCTGCAGTCAACATTACCGTTGACACAGGCAACGACGAATTTGTTAATCGTTTCGAGATGAAGAAACTTGACTTTTCAGGCTCCGTTTTTGACGTAGAGAATGGTCAAGCTGTCACTATCACCATTACTGATGTTGACGGAAAGACTCTCACCTACACAACCCAAGTCGTGGATGGTATATGGCGAATTGAAAATGCAGATATTGAAGCACTAGTCGATGGGGAATTACGTTTTGATGTTAACACTCAGGACATTGCAGGTAATCCGGCTTCTTCTTCTACAACGGTAATTAAAGATACTGTTGCCAATGTCACTATCAATGTCCTTGATAGCGACCAGATTTTAAATCAGCAAGATATTGATGACCTTAATACCATTTTTGGGGTCGCTAACAATATCGAAGATGGTCAAGTCATTTTCATCACAGTTACCGATAGTTTAGGCCAAGTTTTCACCCTTTCATCAGAGGTGAATAATGGTCTTTGGACTGCATCAGGACTAGATGCTTCTGATTTAGCAGACGGTATATTACACCTTTATGCCGTCGCAATTGATGCAGAAGGAAATCCTGCATTTGCTACTAATACCATCATAAAAGATACCCTAGCTGATATTACAGTTGAGATTATTGATAACGATGGCGTACTTAATGCCGCTGAAATGACGCAAGTCTCGATACAAGGTACTGTTGCTAATGTTGAGGATGGTCAAACCGTTACTGTGACGATGACAGATAATCAAGGAAACTCCCTCAGTGTAACCACAGTAGTTATCAACGGAACTTGGAACTTACCTCCACAAGATTTATCAAACTTTGATGATGGCTCCTTAATTGCTACTGCTGAAGTGAACGATATTGCAGGGAACCTTGCTTCAAATTCGACTCAAATACTTGTTGATACTAGCGCTGAGATCTCAGTCGAAATTATAGATAATGACGGTGTCATTAACACGACGGAATTAAGCCAAGTCATTATCCAAGGGCGCGTAAGTAATATCGAGGACGGTCAACTCGTTACAGTAACGCTAACTGACGATTTCAATAACTCATTAACATTAACAACAACCATCATAAATGGAGTGTGGAGTTTAGCCCCTCAAGATTTATCAGCGTTCGATGACGGTTCACTCTTAGTGACAGCTATCGCATACGACAATGCTGGTAACCAAGCACAAGGATCGACCTCAATCCCAATTGATACGACAGCTGCAATTGACATCACGATTATTGATAACGATGGTGTTATCAATGCTGCAGAAATGAACCAAGTGGTTATTCAAGGCAGCGTCACAAACGTTGAAGATGGCCAAACGGTTACGGTGAATCTCACCGATAACCAAGGCCACTCACTGACCCTAACCACCATCGTCACTAGTGGTGTTTGGATTCTCCCAGCACAAGATTTATCAGCCTTTGATGATGGCTCACTAGCGGTCACAGCAGAGGTCAGCGATATAGCAGGCAACCCTGCATCAGCCACCGCACAAATGCCTGTTGATATATTGGCTGATATCACTATTGATGTGGACACGGGTGGAGACTCTGTCATTAACCGCTTTGAAATGCTGCGCCTTGATTTCTCGGGTCAAGTTGATGATGTTGAAGACGGTCAAACCATTACTATTACCCTAACTGATAGCCTCAATAACCAACTCACTTTCAATACCACTGTCGTCGCAGGTGTTTGGCAAATTAGCGATGCAGATGTTTCATCACTCGTCGATGGCAATATTAGCTTTACAGCGAATACTATCGATATCGCTGGCAATCCCACTTCTGTCACAGCCATTGTCAGCAAAGATTCTCAAGCATCTGTGACCATTGAAGCGGTAGATGATGACAATACGCTTAATGCAGTTGAAGTCCCCAGCACAACTTTGCGCGGTGAAGCACTTAATATTGAAGATGGTCAAAATGTACTAATTTGGGTGACTGATTCAAGTGGCACTAGATTGATATTTAATACCAGTGTTGTTGATGGTCAGTGGCAACTTGATAACCTTGATTTGTCATCATTACTTGATGGTGAACTCACGCTACGTGCATTAGCTGTCGATGTAGAAGGTAATCCGAGCATTGGCAACAACACAGTAGCTAAAGATACAGCTGCCGATATCACTGTGGAAATTGTTGATAACGACGGAGTTATCAATGCCACTGAAATGACTCAAGTAGTTATTCAAGGTAGCGTCTCAAACATTGAAGATGGCCAAATAGTTACCGTCAATCTCACCGATAACCAAGGCCATTCATTGACAGTAACCGCTATCGTTACAGGTGGTGTTTGGACACTCCCAGCACAAGATCTATCCACCTTTGATGATGGATCTTTAGCAGTCACTGCTGAGGTCAGTGATGTAGCGGGTAACCCTGCATCAGCCACCACACAAATGCCTGTGGATACAACCGCATTAATTGACATCACGATTATTGATAACGATGGCGTTATCAATGCTGTTGAAATGACCCAAGTGGTCATTCAAGGCACGGTTACCAATGTCGAAGACGGTCAAACCGTTACCGTGAACCTCACCGATAGCCAAGGCCACTCTCTGACCCTAACCGCCATCGTCACTGGTGGTGTTTGGATTCTCCCAGCACAAGATTTATCAAGCTTTGATGATGGCTCATTACTTGTCACAGCAGAGGTTAGCGATGTTGCAGGCAACCCTGCAACAGTCTCCGCACAAATGCCTGTGGATACTACCGCATCAATCACTGTCGAAATTGTCGATAGTGATAGTTTCATTAACCAAACTGAGCTTAGTGCAGTCATTGTCAGCGGTACTGTGACGAATATCGAAGCTGGTCAGCAAGTCAGAATCACATTAACCGACGCCAACAATGTATCAACTACCGTAACGACCACGGTCAATACTGACGGTACTTATAGTATTACTGCTCAAGACCTTGCTGCTTTAGGGTTTGTTGATGGCACGCTTACGGCAACCGCCACAGCAATAGATATTGCAGGTAATAGCGCAACTGCATCAGATCAAGTGCTCATTGATACTCAAGTGACAATCGATATTGATACTGGAGCCGATGGTTTTGATGTCGGTTTATTCACCTATGGAAGAGAATCGTCTCTTGCTGGAACTACAACAGGGGTAGAGCAAGGCCAAACGGTCACACTTACATTAACCGACGGTATCACAACCAAGACATTTACCACGACGGTCAACGCTGATGGTAGCTGGCTGTTTGACGACACTTTACATGTTGATGGTTTAAATCAGCGAATGAGTTGGCAAATGGAAGTCAGCGTTAGTGATTTAGCCGGTAATACTGCTGTGGATGATATGCCATCATTGGATATACCCAATGATGGCTATCTCTACGAGTTAGCATTAAACATTAACAATCAAACTGGTGCAGAATTTAGTTTTGATATTCCTGATGCGGTACTTTCTTTATCAGCGGATCAATCCTTTTTGTTACGAAGCCAATCAAATGGGCAAGACTTAAGCATTGTCATTGCGCCAGATGGGTTATCGTTCCAAGTCTTTAGAAATGGCGATAACGAACTGGTGCTTGAGGCTGCGTTAACGGGTGCAGACCTGCAAGTCACTCTTTTTCAACCACTTGATAATCCTGCAATTGGTAAACTCTCCACATTTATTCGACTTGAAGGAGTCCAAACGGATACCGATGGCACCACAGAAAAAATCATTACCTATGCCATTTTACACGCCAAAGACACACCAGAATTGGCCATCGATGATCACTTTACTGTTATTGAGGATACGTCAATAACAGGCTCTATCACAGGTAACGACTATACAATTGAAGGGCCACTGATTGTTGAAAGCATCAACTTTAACGGCACTGATTATGCTGTTGCAATAGGAGCCCCTGCCGTTATTGATACAGGCAAAGGTGAGTTAACCGTGTTGTATAACGGCTTTTGGCGGTTTGTAGCGAGTGATAACCTCGACAATACGATAGAACAATCAATTAGCTTTGATTATACAGTGACAGATTTTGACGGCAGTATTGCTACTGCTACCAGTACAATCACTATCATTGATGGTGCCATTGGAATAATGGCAGATGCCACATTTACGACTTCAGAAACTGTAATTACTTCGCCTAATTCTGATACTCAAATATTTACCATCACCGCAGGTTCCGACACGATTATCCCCAGTTCAGTGGTTTTTAGTGCTTTATCTTTAATCCCATTAACAGCGCTAGGGCTAACCTCTAACGGAGATGCCATCAGTTATGCCTTAAGCGGTGACGCTAAATCAATTATTGCCACAGCGAATGGGGTGACAGTATTTAGTCTGTCTCTATCGGCCATTAGTAATGGTGACGATGTTAATGTCACCGCAACAATGAATATTGAAAGGCCACTCGATCATAGCTCGTCAGATTCACTCGAGCTGGCCACATTGATCGATGCTGTCGATATTGATGGCAGTCATATTGACTTAGGCAATCTTAATTGGGCCATTAATGACGGCAGTAATGCCCTTATTGACAATATCAGTACTTTAACCTTTGATGAAGCTAATCTCATTGGGACACCTCTGGTTCAAACAGGTCAGTTTGATATACAGGTTGGCGCAGATGCGATAAACACTCTAGGGTTTGATGCTAATGAGCTGCCGGTTCTCACTGCAGGTGGCGAGCAAATCATGTTCGACATTTCAGTAGATGGTTTAACCTTAACGGCCTATGTAGGGGATATTGGCCAACCTATCTTTACCATTGAAATAGACAATAACTGGAACTTAGAAGCCGATACACTATCGCATAATTACACGACTACTTTATATCAACCGTTCGACCAAGTTGGCACCGATGAGGTCAATATTGGCCTGTTTATCACTGACTTTGACGGTGATACCACTCAAGCCAACATGATGTTAATCGTCCAAGATGACGACCCGGGTGACATCACAGGCATCAGCTTAGAAATAAGTGAGCTTCCTAGCATCACCCCGGGCGTCAATAACCGAGTCAAAGGCTTAATTGACATAACGACCAAAGGCGATCCAATCGTCGATATTAAGTTTGACCTCTATGATTTTGATCCTGTATTAGATTCCGATGGCCAATTAGTCACTCAGAATGGTTCGACAGTATATTGGGTCATTTCTGATAATGGCGCCACAGCCGAGGGGCAACTGTCCGACGGCACCTTAGTCTTTAGAATGGCACTACCAGCCGATATTCATATTGATGCAGAAAGTACCGCTCAAATTGATTTTTCCATGCAATTGTTTGGCCCTATTGATAATCAAACTGGCGCAGGAACCGAAAACACCATTAATGTCGATATCCTCGCGACAGATACTGATAGCACAGGTATTAATGCCGTCATTTCAATCGATATCTATGACGGTATAACCCCCAATTTACCTGCTTCATTGAGCATAGCAATCAATGAAGGGGAGCTGGTAGATAATATTAGTGTGTTAAGCAGCGCCATACTCAATATCGATGGTGGCAGTGACGATATCAGTAACATTGAACTCGCTGCAGGCTTTAGCTTTGGCAGCTATACCAGTGATGGGCAAGCCATTGTATTAAGTAATTTTGCCGATGGAAGTGGCTGGTACAACGCCATTCGAACTGGTGATAATAGCGATGTCTTTAGAATTCGATTTAATGCGAATGGCAAAGTCGAGTTTGAACAATTTGCCGCCGTTGATCACCCTGATGGTAATGGCGAAAACAACCTAACAATGAGTTTCGAAGTTGTAGCTACCGACGCTGATGGCGATCAGTCCAATAATCAAACCATTAATATTAATATTCAAGATGATGTGCCCATCCAAAACGACTCATCACTCACCTTCACTGAAGAAAATAATACCGAATACAGCGTCAATTTATTTAACCAAAAACAACAAGGTGCAGATGGCGCTCAGGTCAGCAAATTTATTTATGATGGCACAGAGTATTCAGCTGGGGACTCCGTTGAACTGTTCACTGACACTGGCGTTAAATATGGCACACTTGTCATCACAGCTGATGGTAAAGCCACTGTTACCAGTGTGGTTTTTGAATATGCTGAGCTATTTTATAGCGAAGATGTGCAGGTTTATGTCACCGATACAGATGGTGATACTGTCATTGATAACCTCACGATTACAGCTAATGATAAAGCTGGTTCAATCAAGGTGCTCAACCCTAACTTCACTGAAGATACACCTGGCCTATTAGCCATAGTCGCGTTACCGGGCGATATTGATGAAGGTGAAATTATCCAAAGCATCATTATCAATAAAGCCTCCCTTGCTGACGGCACACTCACCTTAGACGGTCAGCCCGTGAGCCTAGATGCTGATGGGAATTATATTTTACAAGGCAGTGACCTATTTATCAGTAATTTAGGCATTGCGATTCCAAATGGCGATTTAGTGTTTCACCCTCCAGAAGATGCATCAGATGCCACCTTAGCGATTTCTGCGCAAATCACGGTCAACATTAATAATAAACCGTCAATCACCACCGAAGTGCCTTTCTCTATTGCCTCTGTAGCAGACACGCCAGAATGGGAAAGTAACAGCCAGTTCAGCTATGACGTCAACGAAGACGCTGGCGCCATTGATATTAGTATTAACGCGACCACAAAAGATATTGTAGGGACAGATCCGCAAGGCTCAGAAGTTATTATTTATGCCATAACCAATATTGCTGCAGGCATTACCATTACCAGTACCAACAGCGATGGTGTTGAGTTTTCTATTGCCAACGGACAAGAGATAAGCGCCGATGAACTCGCCTTATTGCAAGTCACTGTCGATGACAATTTGGCTGGTGAATTTAGTTTTGATGTCACTGCACTATCAACCGAGCCTGACAATGGCTCAACCGCGCCAAGCAGCACTGAAACCGTGGTTATTAAAGTAACGCCTGTTGCAGATACGACAACACTTGTTACAAGAGACATCACTAGCCAAGAAGATGTCCCCATTGCGTTAAACTTGATGCTTTTTGGTTCACTTACGGATAATTCAGGCTCAGAAAACCTACACTTTGAATTAACCTTACCTACAGGCTGGGCGATTGATGCGCCAAGTGCAGTTGATTTGGGCAATGGGGTTTGGACCGTCTCTTTTGAGGATGTATTCTCTGCGCCACCTGCTGAGGCGACTCTCATCCCACTGGCAGATGCCAGCTCTGCCAATTTAGGGGACTTTGATATCTCAGTGCGAAGCTATGCTACTGAATCATCCCAAGATGGCATCGATCCCGTTGATAATCCACTAAATCCTAATCCCAACTATAGTCAGCCGCAAAATGTCACCATTTCACTGACAGGTGTAGCTAATGACGCACCGACAATTAATTCAGATCCCAATGTATGGGAAATCACTGACTCAGGCGATATTAATTCAGTAGTACCTTTTAACGAAG
This sequence comes from Shewanella sp. 10N.286.52.E4, assembly GCF_041468785.1. Classification (NCBI taxonomy): domain Bacteria; kingdom Pseudomonadati; phylum Pseudomonadota; class Gammaproteobacteria; order Alteromonadales; family Shewanellaceae; genus Shewanella; species Shewanella sp. 10N.286.52.E4. The sequence continues at coordinate 23,158 of NZ_JBFRJJ010000032.1, read as the reverse complement.
ATAGCGATATTCCTTTATCGTTTACAGTTATCAGCTCAGACGATGATGGTTCCGAGAGCTTAAGCTTACGATTAGTAGGCTTACCTGATGGCGCCAGTTTTATCGATTCAAATGGCCAAACAGTTAATTTATCAGTGGTCGATTTTGACAATGGACTGCCCGTGTATAGTGTGACAGCAACTGAGCTATCGACATTATCAATCAGGCCCCCTGAAGATTTTAGTGGCCAAATAAACTTGACGCTATTTGTTGAAAGTACCGAATTGGACGGAGACATAGCTGAGTATGAGTTAAACCTCAATATAGATATTGCCCCTGTCATTGATGAAACGTCCGACTCTTTAAAAACCACCAGCTTGGGTAAAGAAGATCAACCCATAGTGCTTAATTTAATGCCGGCTCTGTTAGCTGATATGGACGGCAGTGAAACCATCACTGGCATGACAATCTTCCCATCAAGTGAAGGTATGATTTATCTATTTGACGGTGCAGAAATAACGGTCAGTAGCTTCGGATCACTATTGTCAGAACTGACTGATGAGTTTAGCCCAACACTGACCGAGTTATTAAATTCAGGTCGCTTAGCCGTATTACCACCACAAGATGCCGATGGACCATTCACATTAGATGTCAGTTATCAAATCACCGATACATCGGAAACTGGCGCGACGACAGTACAAGAAATAAGTAGCCAACTCTCAGTCGAAGTTGATGCGGTGGTTGAGGTCATAACCCGCTTACAAATTAATAATACCGTCCTTTACAGCTCAGATGGTCAGCCAATAACGCTTACCGATGACATTGTCTTTTTTGACGGTGATATAGACGGCTCTGAAGTCATCGATTACATCGTCATAACGATGCCAAGTGCTGATGGATGGTTTGTTACCCATCCCAATGGCGCCATCAATGATGGTGACGGCCGTTGGATTATCCCCAGCAATAATATGACCAACGACACGACTCAAGAACAAGCATTATCGATTTTAGAGGGTATGACAATATCAAGCGAACATGCCACTGTTTTGCAAGGTATTATCGTTGAAGCAAGAGTGTTAGACAGAGATGATCCTGAAATCATTACTGCAAATATCTTCGTTACTTTCGATCAACCAACTTCAACATCTACTGCCTCTACGGTAACTGCACTGCAAGCCACCGATGTCGATGCGACAGAAGACAGCACCATCAATTTTGCGGGTCATCTCAACTTATCCATCACCAGTGATAATAATGATGTCATAAGCTTTAGAGTGCTAGCCAGCGACTTACCTCAGGGCGGTTATTTTACCGGTAGTGACGTTATCGCCCTCTATGACAGTAGTGGCGAAAACATCATCGAATATGTCTTTACTACAGCATCGTTAAGTAACTTAGCATTACATAATATTTCTGAGGATTTTTCCGGTGATTTGACTATTCCTATTCGCATCATTGCCACAGACTCATTAAGTGGTGATACCAAAATAGATGATTCTCAGAATTTGGAAATTAATATTACCCCAGTGGCTGATGGTGTCACTCTGGAGTCATTAATTGATACCATGGATGAAGATGACCCTAAGGCCCTAGGGTTATTTTTAGCCTTCGCTGACACAGATGCCACCGCTAACACTGGTGGTGAAGAAAAAATCATTTTGGACGACCCTGCACAGCTATTTACCATTACCCTGCTCGATGGCGGCCAGCTCATTGATAACACTGGTTTGTTCCAGCTAAAATCTGGCACTGATGATACTTGGGAATTTACAGGTAACACCAATGTAGCATTAAACAATGCCCTAGCTTTATTGCAATTTTCACCACCAGAACACCTAAGTGGTGACTTTAGACTACAAATCTCTGGTTCAGTTAGTGATACGGCAGATATTGATGGTGCTAATGTTATCGACAACGCAAACTTCAGCGATACTATAACGATTCAAGTCACCCCTGTTACTGATGCTGCAGAGGTGCCAGCAGATCTTATTATCATTCACGGTTCTGAAGATACCAATATAGCGCTAGCAGGGATCGATAGCTCTGTGATTGGTCTTATTGATGTAGATGGTTCTGAAGTGCAATACATCACCATCCAAGGAGTCCCAGAAGGTGCCACTGTTTATTACCAAGATGCTGGTGGTAATTTACAGCTTTTACCCAACAATGGTGCTGATGGAGGTCAGTTTAATGGTTCTCCTACAAGCTACTGGACTATTACCCCAGACCAACTCGATAGCATTGTCATTAAGCCACCGCAAAACTTTAATGGCGATATGTCATTGTCACTTTCAATCATCACTCAAGAGTTAGGTACTGATGACTTCGTCACAACCTCTATGGACTTTTTAGTGGGTGTCAGTCCAGTCGCAGATGGTGTCCAAATAATCTCAGATCCAGATGACTACAGCGCCATAGAAGGCGATGCTATCAAAGTCGAACTAGGGGCTGAGCTAATTGACCTTGAAGGGCATGAGTCCATTAGAGTCGAAGTGACGATTACTTCAGCAGAAGCGACTGCCCTCATCGATTTAGCAGGTATTGAAATTGATGGTCAATTTGCTGCATTAATTTCTGACGGGAATGGCGGATTTACAGCATCGCTGCTGGTCAATGAAACCAGTTTAGAGGAAATAAAAATCTTACCTGGTGAACTTGCATTCGGTACCTTACAAGTTGAGTTGGCACTTTCCAGTATTGATACAGCTGAAGTACTAGGCTCAAATGAAACAGATCAAAGCGCTGCACAAATAGTCAATTTCGAGATTGAAATAACCCCAGAAGTCGACCCACCGATTTGGACACAATTTGGCGATATTAATGCTTTAACTACCAACGATATCCCACTCAACCTTGGGCTTGAATTACAAAATCCAGCCCCAGGAGAGACTGCAAGCCTCACTATTTTAGGCGTGCCTGACGTTGCAACGTTATCAGCTGGGACCCAACAAGGTAATCAATGGATTGTCCCAATTGAGAGTGTTGCTGGCCTAATGATAAGCGGTGTAACGGCAGGTACCACTTTTGAATTAAGTCTAGACCCAACAGCAACACTTGATGGCGAATCTGCAGAAGGCGCTCTAGAAACCATCACAATTACCGTTGATGTTAACGCAGTAATGAACAGTCCAGCTGCCATGGCCAACTTTGCTTTCAATGATGCGAATACCGATGTAAATCCTAATAACCTTGAACCCATGACACAAAGCGCAGCCGTTTATGGTGTACACCTTGAAGATTTCCAACAGCAAGTCATGGAAGAAATGTATCAAAGGATGCAATTTGAATACATGAGGCAATATGACACGCCTTACCGTTATGTGTCGCCAATGGACCCTATTGACTCAATTTTGCCAATCAATCCTGTCATTAATGATGCAAGTACTAATACAAGTACCAATACAGGTACTCATGCAAATACTAATGTAATTTCTAATGAAAATGCTTATGCGCAAGATTTCAGTACCCCAGCATCGCAGCAAAGCCTGTCAGCAAATGTCGAAGCTGCACCTATAGACATTCAGCCTTTTAGTATTGATTTTAATCCCAACACAAAACCTGAGTATGGCTATCAAGATCCTATTGGCAGTGAGCTTATTGATGGTGAACTTATTAGAATTGAGTTAAGCCCAAATAATCCTGTCGACGACATTACCCCGATTGAATTTACACTCAATCAATTCATGCCAATATCAGCACAACCAACAAGTTTAATGACTACGAATGACATCATCTCAGTAGCCCAAAATTCAGCGTTATCCCTGATCAGTGTTGATACTCATTGGGGGGATAAACTTATTGAACAACCAGGATTTGGTTACATACAACCTATTCCTGATAGTTCACCGACTAGATTTTCACAAACAGATGCATCACACACAGATTTATCTCACACCAATAGTGCCTTTAATACTGAACTTAGCAATCAACCTAATGATGAAATCAATTCGCTAAATTCACTTACATCGGCCATTAAAGATTCCTTATCAAAACAAGAAACGTTAACCACCAGTTTTGAAAGTGAAAGTTATTTAAATCAATCAGAACTAGATGAAATCAATCAACTAACTCAACAGCAAACGCTGCTAAACCAAAGTTAAATATTTAAGTAACAATAGTGATAAAAACAATATAAACAGAGACATAAAAGCTAGATAAACAATAACAAAGATGCAAAGGATGAGCCGTCTATAATGTCAGCAAATGAAAGCGCTAAACAACAAGCTAATCATCAAGCCTTAATCAGTTTACTGACACTGATTAAGGCTCATTTTGGCCTGCCTATTTCCTCAGAAAGTCTTTCTAAAACCTTATCCGCCCATCCTATTAACAGCGGCGAAGAACAACGGGCACTTCAGCTAAGTGATTTACTCAAACAAATTAATGTTGATAGTGCGCCCCAAGCATTAAGCTTTAATCATTTAGCTTTGCCCGCAATCATATTTGATCAACACAACCAGGTCTACTTTGCATCAGAAAAACAGCAAGGCGCATTAATCCTTGTTAATATGCAAGGTCAACACACTCAAATAAATGAAAAACAGTTCGCAGCGCAATTTAAATCCAAGTCAGCCCATTGCTGGTACATCAAGCCCATAGAACAACTTGATGAGCGCGGTACTGAACACCATAAAGACACTAAAAGGCATTGGCTTTTAGCGGCATTTGATGAAGTAAAACCCTTTTATGGCAGCTTTTTAATCGGCTCGTTAGCGATTAACTTGCTGGCATTAGTCACCCCGCTATTTACCATGAATGTTTATGACCGCGTCGTACCCAACCAAGCTATCGATACTCTATGGGTACTCGCCAGTGGCGCGTCAATTGCCATTGTATTTGACTGGCTATTACGCCAAGCCAGAACACGTTTAGCAGACGTTGCTGGTAAACAGGTTGATATAAAACTGTCATCAACCTTATTTGAAAAAGTCATCGGCATGCGATTAGAAAACCGTCCAGCTTCTTCAGGTGCATTTGCAAAACAGCTGCAAGAATTTGACAGCATTCGTGATTTCATCACCTCTGTCACTCTCGTCACTGCAGTGGATTTACCCTTCACCTTATTATTTCTGGTGTTAATTGCTTGGCTTGGTGGTGTCATGGTGTTTGTGCCACTGACCTGCATGGTCGTGCTCATTTTGCTGAGTGTTTTCATGCAAAAGCGCTTATCAGTAACCATCGAAGAATCATCAAAGCTATCAACTCAGCGCCAAGCTCATCTTGTTGAAAGCTTAAATATGCTGGCAGAAATAAAACAAAATAACGGTCAAGCAAAAGCCTCGAGAGTCTGGAATGAAACCGTCAGCAGTCTAGCTGACTGGCAAAATGAATCTCGTATTAGCTCTAATACCCTTAGTCATAGCGTGATGAATTGCCAACAGTTAGTGTCAATTGGCTTAATCATCACTGGGGTATATCAGATCCACCAAGGCAACTTAAGTATGGGGGGCTTAATCGCCATCGTAATGTTAAGCGGCAGAGCTTCCAGCGCCATTAATCAAATCGCCATGTTGTTACTTAAATATCAGCAAACTCGATCTGCGATTACCTCCGTTGAATCTATTTTAGAGTTACCGCAAGAGAACCAACAGCAATCATTAAATGTGGCGCAATTCCCTTTCAATGGCAGCCTTAACCTTCGTGGTGCAAGCTTTAGTTACCCTGAACAACCCCTGTCAGCATTTAACGATGTATCTCTTGATATTAAAGCGGGTGAAAAGGTCGGATTTTATGGTCCTGCTGGTGCAGGAAAATCAACGCTCATGGCGCTGATAGCAGGCCAATATCAACTCAGTGAAGGTCAACTGTTTTATAACCAATTGGAAGCTCAACAATGGTCAGTCGGCAGGCTCCGTGACCATATTGGTTATATGAGCCAACAACCTAACTTAGTCTATGGCACAGTGCTTGATAATTTGCTTTACGGTATCGGCCAAGTGGATGAAACCTTGCTAGCACAAACCATGATGAGTACAGGCATTGATAAGCTCATGGATCGGCTTGGAAGCGGCCTTAATAGCCAAGTAGGTGAGTTTGGTCGTCAGCTATCAGGTGGCCAACGTCAAGCTATAGCCCTTTGCCGTACCCTACTTCGCCAGCCGACTTTATTGATCCTTGATGAACCCACCAGCGCCATGGATGAACGCAGTGAAACCCAAATTATTAGCAGTTTAAAAATGAATACTCAAAACTGCACTATGCTCATTTCGTCACACAATCCAAAAGTGCTTAGCCTTTGCGACCGTATTATTGTGATGGATAAAGGTGCCATTATTGGCGAGAAATCTGCTGCCGAGTTACTTGAACCTAATAAACGTCGTATCAAAGCGGTTAACGTTCGCAACACCAGCAACTCAAAGGCTCACACTTCAAATACAAGTGCTTCAAAAACGAATACCTCAAAGATAAGTGAGGTGAAATCATGAGTGCAAACTTACATATAAAACACCTTGAAGGAGCTAAACGAGCCAACCGAGTCATATTACTCACATTTGGCTTACTCTGTTTCACACTCATTTGGGCAGCTTTTGCGACATTAGAAGAAGTTGTCGTCGGTGAAGGCAAAGTAGTTCCCGCCTCTGCAGTGCAACAAATTGAGAGTTTAGACGGTGGCAGTTTAAAAGAGATCCTTGTTAAAGAAGGCGATACCGTCATCGCAGGACAAACCCTATTAGTTATCGATGAACTCAGATTTGCTTCAGCATTTCATGAAGCCAGATTAAATAGTGTGGCGCTTAAAAACCAACTAACTCGACTCGAAGCCTTACTCGATAGTGTCCTTATTGATGACACCCAAGCATTATGGTTTTCACAAGTACAAATTACCCCACAACAGTTTGATATTGCCGACAGCTCAGCAAACAGACGATCACAGGCAATATATAACTCGCAGCTATCGCAATTAATTTCACAGCTAGATCAAACCGCCCAAATAGTTGAGCAAAAACGCCAAGCAAAAGAAGAAGTGAACATTAATATCAATGCTCAGCGCAGTGGGCTTACGATGGCAAAACAAGAAATTCGCATGACCCGTGAGGCTGTTGGTGAAGGCGCTGTAGCAGAGTTAGAGTTATTAAAACTTGAGCGTGATGCAGTAAGACTGCAAGGAGAATTATCAGCATCACAAGCCAGTGAAAGGCAACTTAAAGCCGCCATCAGTCAAGCAGTGGCAGAGCGCCGAAATGTCGCACTCGATTTTGTTAACCGCACCACTGATGAGCGCAATAAAACCAGTAATGAATTATCTGCATTAACCGAAAATATGAAAGCCCTAGCCGACAGGCTGGAACGTACCCAAATTACCAGTCCCGTTTCGGGCAGCGTGTCTAATATTGTCGTGCGATCAGCAGGGCAAGTGGTAGAACCAGGCCAAGTACTCATGGAAGTCGTCCCTCAAGATGACCAACTCATTATCGAAAGTCATATCGCGCCCAAGGACATTGCTTTTGTTCATAAAGGCTTAAAAGCAATGGTGAAATTTACGGCTTATGACTTTGTGATATACGGTGGTATTAAAGGTGAGGTCATATACGTCAGCCCTGATGCACAACAACTTGAAGATGGCACAACTTACTATGAAGCCCATATTCAAACTGATGAAAACCAACTGAACGGCTGGCCAATTATTTCAGGCATGCAAGCCTCAACCGATATTTTAACTGGCAATAAAACCGTCTTAAATTACTGGCTAAAACCGCTATTGCGGGCCAGAGCAAATGCGCTACGAGAACCGTAAGGTAAAGGTAAGGATACTATGCAAAAACTGTTATTCATTTCTGCTTTAGTAATATCAACACAGGCACAAGCACTGACGTTGGAACAATCAGTAGCAGAAGCGATAAATCACCATCCAAGATTGCAGCAAAAATATGCCAGCTTTGAAGCCGCAGTTCGTTATAAAAAAGCCGCTGTGGGTGATTATCTTCCTCAAGTTAAACTCTATGGTGGAGTTGGCTATGAAGAAGTGCGCTATAACAGCGGACAACGAGTAGACACAGATTTAAACCGCACTGAACTCGGTGTAAAAGTCTCGCAACTTTTGTTCGATGGTTTTAGAACTACATCTGAAATAGACCGACTTGAATTTGAGCAAGAAGCAGAACGTTTCGGATTGATTTCTGAAGCGGAAAACTTGTCACTAGAAGTCGCCACCGTTTACTTAAACCTAGTCGAAGCAAACCGTATTGTCGGCCTCGCTGAGCGCAATATTGAAGAACATAAAGATATCCTTAAGGATATCATTTTACGTCAAAATAAAGGCTTAAGCAGTGAATCTGATGTCGCTCAAGTTAAAGCGCGCGTGGCAACCAGTCAATCGGGTTATCTCGCAGCACGCAATCAGCAAATGGATTTACAAGCTAAGTATTATGATCTTGTCGGGCAACTTCCGGTAGATTTATATAATGCTAAACCTGACTTTAATTATGTGCCTACCACATTAAAATTAGCGCTTGAACAAGCAGTTAAGAATCACCCTGAAATCGATGCTGCAATCAATGACACTCAAGCAGCCTCATCTCAATATGAGCGCGAAAAAAGTGATTATTGGCCTAAGCTATCAATCGAGCTACAAGCCAACAAAAATGACAATATTGGCGGAATTGAAGGCCCTGATGAAGACGCTAGAGCCATGTTAATGCTGAGCTATGATTTGTATAACGGCGGCTCAACCAATGACCGAGCAGAAGCCGCAGCTTGGCAAGTTCAGCAAGCTAAATCCATTCGTCAGCAAACCGAAAAGCAAGTGATAGAAGGCACTCGCCTAGCTTGGAATTCATACGAATTTGTCGGTCAGCAACGTAAATTCTATCAAGTAAATGTCGATCAGGCTGTGCAGGCAGAACAAGGATATCAACGCCAGTTTGAACTTGGCAGACGTTCATTGCTTGATGTCCTCGATGCCAAAGTCGAAGTGTATCTTGCGCGCAAAAACTACCTTAGTGCTTATTACAATTATCACATTGCGGCCTATCGCTTAATTAACGCGACAGGGCAACTGATCGAATCATTTAGGGTCGACACCCCTAACCAATGGCAAGAGGAGAAGTAACATGAAATCAATTAACTTACTGCCACTTTGCCTACTTGCCCTAACACTCAGCGCTTGTATAGAAACACCGCGCCCAGCCCTTGTTGAACAACAAAGTCGTGATTTATACGATTTGGATACAGATGGTGTGATTACCGCACGCGATCTATGCCTAAGTACTCCTGATGGCTCAGTTATCAATAATGATGGCTGTGAAAGCTCAACCACAGTAGAAAAACAAGCCAGTAGAGTGGTGATGTTTGAGTTTGATAAGCACACGTTAACCACTTATGAATCAGAACGATTGGCAAAAATGGTCAATGCTGTTAAACATTATCAAGATGCAAGAATATACTTAATCGGTGACACCAGCCCTGAAGGCAGTGATGCCTATAACCATGAACTCGCTAAAAAACGCGCCGCTGAAATCACGCGAATAATCGTAGCTCAAGGCATTAATGAGCAACAAATTACCTCACAAGTATATTTTGAATCTAACATGATCCCAAACGCCATCAGAGGTCGCGAACATCGCTTAGTTGCAGTTGCTAAATGGCAGGAGTCAGGTATTGAAAAAGCTTGGCATATTTTTTCAACAGAAAAAGTAGCTAAACCTAAGCCAAGTAAAGCTACTGGCATATAATATAAATAAAAAATATTATTAAAAATGCTGCCATGCTGGGTCTTTTTTTGATTACAGGGCAAGTTCAAAGTTATGTTTGAATTATTGCCCTTATCAGTGATCTAGCTAACACGCCGAGCATATTCGACTTCACTAACTTACGCCGAAATGATTGAATTATTGTATTCTTCATTCATGAGGCCTTATCATGCATAAAAGCGTTAAAACATTACTAGCCACAACGGCTCTATTTTTCAGTAGTCATTTGATTACAGGTACAGCAGTAGCAAACAGCGGCTGTGCATTTGATGAAGAGCAATCAGGCTTCATGGCGACATGCAGCGAGGAGAAACAAGAAGTGATTATCACTGGCATTGTTGAAATTTCAGCACTTGAAAAAGATTTACCAGGTTACGCAGCAGAGTACGAAAACTACCAAACTAATGCAGATGCAATTTCAGCATTAAAAGCAATCGACACTCCAACTAATGTTGTCGTTATTATCGGTACTTGGTGCCCAGATTGTCACCGTGAAACACCACGTTTCATGAAGCTAATTGAAGAAGTTGCTAACCCAAATATCACCGTCACTTACATAGGTGTAGATCGCAGCAAATTAGATCCAGAAGGCTTAGCTGCTAACTATGAGTTCAGCCGTATACCAACCTTCATCGTAGAGCAAGACGATAAAGAAATTGGCCGCATTGTAGAAAGCCCTGAAGTGACTTTAGAGCAAGATTTACTGAACATCGTTAAGTAATCAGTATTTAAGCATCTGATTAATTGATAATCAAAAAGGGACGCTAACGTAAGTTAGCGTCCCTTTTTTGTATTCTTTTACTGCTGTTTTTGGGGAATGAAAACGATGAAATAGCTTATTCAGTTTGCTCAACTCGTTCAGCTAACATGGTCAATACGCCTTCTCGCAGCGCACCGCCAGAAAGGTTAAGCGATTCGATATCCAGCAGTTCAAACAGGGCGATTAAAATAGCAATACCTGATGCAAACGTTGGTGCTTTATCTTCAGATAAACCCTGAATATGATGCAGAGATTCATTCTTTTGCGCTAAAACCTCATCACGAAAACGGTATAACACCTTTAAGGTAATGATTTCTGATAATTCACGATGATTAAGCACAGATACAACCGACTGTACTGCGCCAGAGGCGCCTACAACGCCTTGCCAACCTAATTCCCTCAATAACTCGCTATGCGGTTCAAGCGCCTTTGATACGGCTAATTTGGCTTGTTCGAAATGATAAAGTTGATAAGGGACTTGATTGAAAAACTGTTGATTAAAGCGAACACAGCCAAAGTCTAAACTGGTTTTAAATAGCACTTGATTGCCATTACCGATAATAAACTCAGTGCTAGCACCACCAATATCAATCACCAAACGTTGACCATCACCTTCAGTGGTGGCTGCCATACCTTGATAAATGAGTTCAGCTTCACGCAGGCCGCTAATCACTTCAATAGGATGACCTAAAATCGGTAACGAGCGTTGATGGAATTCTTGGGCATTTGAGATAACACGAAGGGTTGCTGTTGCAAAAACAGCGACATGTTGCTGAGCGACTTGATGCTTTTCAAGCATCTCAGCAAACATGGATAAGCAATCCAAACCACGTTGTAATACTGCTTCAGCTAAGCGATTATCCTCGCCAATACCTTCTGCCAAACGCACTTTCTGCTTATATTTAGCAATAATTGTTGGCTGGCCATCCAATGTTTGGGCAACCAACATATTAAAGCTATTTGAGCCAAGCGTTATCGCGGCGTAACAAGGTAATGTAGCTGAACCAGTCATTTACGAGTGTCTGCGATTCCTTTGAGGTGGACGACCACCACTGCGATGTGCACCATTACGATTGCCACCGTCACGACCACGCGTCGTAGGGTGCTTACGATGAATACGCACTGGAGGCGGTAAATCATCTAGTAATGCTTCACGATCGTAATTCGTCACAGGAATTGAATGTGATATATACGTTTCAATTGCAGGCAGGTTCAGTGCATATTCTTCACATGCAAAACTCACCGAAACGCCTTTTTGACCCGCACGACCTGTACGGCCAATACGGTGAACATAATCTTCACAATCATCTGGTAAATCATAGTTATACACATGAGATACATCAGAAATATGTAGACCACGAGCAGCAACATCCGTTGCCACTAATAAATCAAGTGCACCTGAAGTAAATTGCTCAAGAATACGGATACGTTTCTTTTGCGGCACATCACCAGTCAGTAAACCAACGCGATGTCCATCACCTTCTAACCATGACCAAACTTTTTCACAGCTGTGCTTGGTATTTGAGAAAATGATCGCTTTTTCAGGCCAATCTTCTTCTAGCAAGGTTAATAACAGACGCATTTTGTCATCTGTTGAAGGGTAGAAAATTTCTTCTTTAATGTTCTTAGATGTTTTTTGCTCAGGGGCAATTTCAACTTTCTCAGGATCATTCATATGATCATAAGCCAGTTCTTGCACCTTCATTGATAATGTTGCTGAATACAACATGTTCAAGCGAGACTTGGCATCAGGCATACGTCTAAACAAGAAACGAATGTCCTTAATAAAGCCTAAATCGAACATACGATCAGCTTCATCAAGTACAACCGCTTGAATTGAATTCAAACTGATCACACCTTGACGAACATAATCGATAATACGGCCAGTGGTACCAATAAGAATATCAACACCAGCATCAAGCACTTGACGTTGAACATCGTAACTTTCGCCACCGTAGACAATACCAACCTTTAAGCCAGTATGTTTTTCTAATAATTTGGCATCTTTTGCAATCTGAATCGCTAATTCGCGAGTCGGCGCCATAATAATTGAACGTGGCTGATTAATTTGTCGCCCTTCTGGTATGGCAACCGATAAAAGATGGTTAAATGTGGCAACCAAAAAAGCCATTGTTTTGCCAGTACCTGTTTGTGCCTGACCTGCAATATCTTTTTGTTGCAATAAAATGGGAAGAGATAACGCCTGAATTGGCGTACAAAATTCAAAGCCATTTTCGTTTAAAGCCTGAATTACCTCTGGTTTCAAAGGGAAGTCAGCAAACTTTTGGGTAGATAAATGTGTTTCGCTCATAGCTCAAGCATACTCGTTAGTGTTGCAAAAAAAGACTTAATCGTTTGAAATAGCCCACACGTTTACTTGAAAACTATTTAACCGCCCCAATATACATGGTAAGCCATTAATAAACTAGCAATGGTGCCAAATCTGGAGATTTACATGAGCGATAAAATTGTATACCTAAGCGATGACAGCTTCGAAAATGACGTCATTAACTCAGAATTGCCTGTATTGGTAGACTTCTGGGCTGAATGGTGTGGTCCTTGTAAAATGATTGCGCCAATCTTAGACGACGTAGCTGAAGAGTACGCGGGTAAGATCACTGTAGCTAAACTTAACGTTGACCAAAATAATGTATCACCTGCTAAGTACGGTGTACGTGGCATCCCGACATTATTAATGTTCAAAGGCGGCGAGTTAGTTGCCACTAAAGTAGGTGCATTATCAAAGACTCAATTAAAAGAGTTTATTGACGCACAAGCTTAATCAAGCCTCTCATTAAAATGACAGCTGTTGATTGAAAGTTGAATATTATTCATAACGAGCTAACACGGTTAGTTCGCTATTGTTTAAAAACTAACAATATTTAGTTAACTCAACCGATACACCTTATGACATTGCTGCGCATTTTAAGCTTGAAAAGTGATAATCGGCACAATATGTGAACAATTTGTGCCGATTTCTCGCTAAAATTCTGGACGTCATGCAGATATAGTGCTAATTTATTCATCAGATTTTTTCAACTAAACTCCTACTCGCTTTTCAATCACACATTTCTACATTGTTCTACCCTTTGATTGATTGCGGTAAGCATCGTCGCGTAATACAAGACCCCCAACATGAATTTAACTGAATTAAAAGACACGTCTATATCAGACCTAGTTTCACTAGCAGAAAGCATGAAATTAGAAAATATGGCCCGTGCTCGCAAGCAGGACATCATTTTCTCCATTCTGAAAGCCCACGCCAAAAGCGGTGAAGATATCTTTGGTGGCGGCGTATTAGAAATCCTCCAAGATGGCTTTGGATTTCTAAGAAGTTCGGATGGTTCTTACCTAGCTGGCCCAGATGACATTTATGTCTCGCCAAGCCAGATCAGACGCTTCAATATGCGTACCGGTGATACCATTTTTGGTAAAATCCGCCCACCAAAAGACGGTGAACGCTATTTTGCTCTGCTAAAAGTCAACGAAGTTAACTTCGACAAACCTGAAAATTCTCGCTCTAAAATCTTATTCGAAAACCTTACCCCACTACATGCTGAAGATCGTCTACGCATGGAACGCGGTAACGGTTCTACTGAAGACATCACTTCACGAATTCTTGATTTATGTTCTCCGATTGGTAAAGGTCAGCGTGGTTTGATCGTTGCACCGCCAAAAGCAGGTAAAACCTTACTGCTACAGAACATGGCACAAAGCATTACCCATAACAACCCAGAAGTGGTGTTAATGGTATTGCTAATCGACGAACGTCCTGAAGAAGTAACCGAAATGCAGCGCATGGTTAAAGGTGAAGTTATTGCTTCTACTTTCGATGAGCCAGCATCACGTCACGTACAAGTGGCTGAAATGGTTATCGAGAAAGCCAAACGTTTAGTTGAGCATAAGAAAGATGTCGTTATCTTATTAGACTCAATCACGCGTCTTGCTCGTGCTTACAACACGGTTATCCCATCATCAGGTAAAGTACTTACCGGTGGTGTTGATGCCAACGCACTTCATCGTCCAAAGCGTTTCTTTGGTGCAGCTCGTAACATCGAACACGGTGGCAGCTTAACCATTATCGCAACAGCGCTAGTTGATACTGGCTCTAAGATGGATGAAGTTATTTACGAAGAATTTAAAGGTACAGGTAACCAAGAGTTACACCTTTCTCGTAAAGCAGCTGAAAAACGTGTTTTCCCTGCAATCGACTTTAACCGTTCAGGTACACGTCGCGAAGAAAAACTCACCACACCAGACGAACTTCAAAAAATGTGGATTTTACGTAAAATCCTTAATCCTATGGATGAAGTATCAGGTATGGAATTCCTTATCGATAAATTGGCTATGACCAAAACAAACGATGAGTTCTTCACTGCAATGAAGCGCGCTAAAAGCTAATTCGTTTTTATAAGCAAATTCTGAAAATGCCGTTAATTCCATTGAATTAACGGCATTTTTTTATGTAGAATTAAATGGATTAACTAATAATTAACAAACAAAAAGGATTTGATGTGTTTAAATTTATCTTGGTGTTTTTCACCATTGTTACGCTTACAGGTTGTGTTACTCCTATCAATCTACAAGAACAAAGCCCTTCCCCTGAGTATAAGAATCAACAACCCATTTTAATCAGCGTTATTGATAACCGAAAAAGAGTTAAAGAAGGTAAACCTGAAACCTTTATTGGCCGAGCACATGTAACATTTGGCATTCCTGTAGATTGGAATGTTGATGCATTACTTGCCACAGAAAAAGATGACAAATCACTTACTCTAAGTGAATGGCTACAAAAAAGAATTGTTCTCGGATTAACGGATAAAGGTTGGCAGGTAAAACCGGCAGATTTAGATGCTGTACCAACTGAAACAATTGCGAGTGATGTACTAGTAGAACAAGAATCACAACACCTTCTTGTACTTGATTTACAAGAGTGGTTTTTCAGTATCAATTTAAATTGGGTATCGTCGTTTAGCTTTGATACCGAAGTAAATACTTATTTATTTGATAAGGATCAGGGTCTATCGCATCAAGCAAACCTCAAAGAAAGAGACGTAGTTGATGAAAAGGCTGATGAATCGCCACAAAATAACGTATTGAGAGCATATCGAGATCAGTTATTGCAAATCTTATCTGATCCAGCATTAAAAGCTCAAATTCAACAATCACCAAATGTCATCACCACTGATTCAGCGACAGCGCTCTAAGCTCATAATTCAGTAATAAAAAGCCGCTTAACAATCATTAAGCGGCTTTTTGAGGGTTAAATTCCTAAATTTTAAACAGACTAACTAATATAACTTTGGCCTGCATACACCACGAAATGTCGTAGTGCTAACACTCCTAAAATCGTGCTACAAGAAACCGTAATTAAAAAGCCCTTAGTATGACGCCATGACTTAGGTGCTAATGTACTAGCAAGTACAGGGACCACTAGACCAAGTCCGACAACACCTAGCCAGAATACGCTAGCCCAAGTCCCAGTCGTAATAGCCGCTGTTGCCGCCTGAGCTGCTGGACCTGAAAAGTTAAGACCAACAAACAGCAAGACTAAACATAAGGCTTCATTGAATGCGACAGGGTATTCAATGCGGTGTACTTGCTCAATACAGTCAGACTCTTTTTTACTGAAGAACAAGGTGGCCACTAAGATATTACCCGCCGAACCCACAGACAGCGCCGATGCTAAAAATAACGCAGGTAACACAGCGGTATTTAAAATCGGGTAGCTAATTAACGCAGAGAGTAAGAAACCAGTGTAAATCCCAACTCCTATCGCCAGTACAAAAATCAACTTATTCAGACTATTTTCAAGCTTGCGACACACCTTTACCACACCCGATAACCATGGCGCATATTGCAGTAACGGTTTTTCAAAAACTAAACCTGCAAATACAAATACCAGCGGGATATAAAATAATAACGCTAATACCCCCCAAGCCATTACTGAAGTAAAGTTGTAGTTGAGTAAAATATGATAAAACTCAAATGGCTTAGTCAAGTCAAGCATTAACAACGCCATACCGACACAAATAGAGATCGGTCCAACAACAGCTGCAGCCTTGATAACTGGTAAGCCTTCAGTGGGTAAGCCACGACTTTGCCTGTACCATTTAAGCCCTATTGCCACCAGCATTGAACCCGCTGATAACCCTGCCATAAATAAGTAAACTGCGATTATCCAGTTCCAAACGACTGGATCATATTGCTCCATTGAGCCCCAGATATTATTCATGCTTTGATCCCTCCTTTACGGCTAGGAATGCGATAAACCCTTGGCTCTGTGCCTAGATTCACTTTTTGTTGATAATGATTTTTAGTGTCTAATAACTGACTGACTTCTGAGGTTAAATCATTGGCATCACCAAAAGTCAGTGCTTGAGTGGGACAAACCGTGACACAAGCTGGCTCTTCACCGCGAGCTAAGCGGGTCTCTTTACAAAAGTCGCACTTGTCTGGCACTCGGGTTTCAGGGTTAATAAAGCGCACTTTGTAAGGGCAAGCAGCAACGCAGTACAAGCAACCAACACACTTACCTTCATTGATAGACACAATGCCATCATCATTGACGTAGGCCGCGCCAGTTGGGCAGACTTTCACACACGGAGCATTCTCACACTGCTCACATGAAACGCGATTATATTTAAAATGAAGGTGAGGAAAGTTGCCATAAGGCCCCTCAACGCGAACCTGAATACGGGTCACCGACTCAGGGACATTATTTTCACTGCGACAAGCGACATTACACGCTTGGCAGCCAATGCACTTGTTTTCATCGTGCACAAGGACATAACGTTTAGTCATAATGAACTCCGATTAAATCTTGGCTATTTTGACGCCGGTAGTGTGCAAGTTCATGCCAGTAACCGGAGACGTAACGTGAGGAAGTAAGTTGCCGCAATGAATACCTTTACCGGTAGCACGTGCAAGCTCTTTGTTTTTAGAACCGCAGCCCATATAAGCAAATACGGTGTCTGGGCGAATACCAGGCGTGACCAGAGCATGACCCTCTTCACTGCCAGTGTCGTTGAAAATTCGAATCTTATCACCGCTAGAAATGCCCATGTGTCCGGCTGTAATTGGATGGATCCAAAGGGCGTTATCAGACATCAAATTCGCTAAGATAGGTACATTTTGAGTCGCACCATTGGTGTGAACCGCCACTTTACCTTGAATGAAAAACAGCTCATCAGCTTTTTTCATGGTCACTTCGCGATATTTAATCACTCCGCGGCCAGGCGCCATTTTTTCGACCTTATTAGAGCTCAATTCAATCTTGCCTGAAGGAGTTTTGAAGCTCAGATGACTGGCATAAGTGGAATCTTCATCAGGTGTAATGGCATTGGGATATTCAGACACAAACGTATTTACCATGCTTGGTTCACGCAGCATTAACGGTTTACCGTAGCTGACCCAACCATCACGCTTAATCTTGTCTAATAATTTAACGTCTTTGTTCACTTGGAACATCTGTAAGGTCTGCATATTTTCCCAAGGGAAGTATTCACCTTGACCTAATTTGTCAGCCACCTCTTTCCAGATCTGCCAGCTTGGTTTGGTATCACCAATGGTATCCACCACTCGTTGACGCACGTAATAAGCAGGATTTTTACCTGACTTATCTTTAATTTCTTCATCACGTTCAAGATAGGTTGATTCAGGCAAGAATACATCGGCGTAAGCTGCGCTCTCAGTAATGTACAAATCACACGCCACCACAAAATCTAGCTTCTGCATTGATTCAACAATGCGCGCTCTATCTGTCATGGTTTGCATTGGATTAGTACGGCTCATTACCCAGCCATGAAGCTGGTACGGCACAGCATCAAGGGTTGCATCCAGAATTGTTTGATAAATTCCGCCTGATGACCACAACATGGAATATTGCTCATCCACCATATCGATGCGCTTCGCTTCGATTTTAGGCAGGTTTTTAACCCCTGGCTTAGATAAGGTTGGTGCAACCGTTTCACCAGCAAACTTATTATAATTCGATGCTTTTTTACCGAAGTACAAACCACCTTTACGTTCAATGTTACCCACCAGAACATTGGCAGCGTATAACGCACGGCGCATTTCAAACTCTTCTGTTGTGAATGACGAACGATGCCCGAAATCCACTAATACATGTGGCGCTGCAGCAGCGTATTCATGGGTTATACGGCGAATATCTTCTGCTGGGACATCACTGATCGCTTCAGCCCACTCTGGGGTGTAGTTTTTAACTTCTTTAGCAAATTCATCGAAGCCTTCAACGTATTTTGCGACAAAATCTTTATCGTACAAATCATCATGAATAAGCGTATGACACATGGCCAACGCAACCGCGACATCAGTGCCTGGCTTAATCGCGTACCACTCATCAGCTTTGTCTGCCACGATAGAAAAGCGCGGTTCAAATACGACTAGCTTTGCACCCTTTTCCATTTGGGCATTCATCATTCCTCGAGTTTCAGACATGTTGATGCCTTCATACAAGTTATGACCAAAATTAATGATGTACTTTGAATTACTTAAATCACGCTTGATTTTGCCACCAAAAATGGCTTTAGCCGCAACCACATAACCCGCAGGACACGTTGAGGCATGGGTGAAAGTATTAGGACTACCAAAGGATTTTGCTAGGTGGAAAAGATGGCCTTCAAGTGAGCCAGATTTAGACGAAAAAGCAACAGACTCAGCACCATGTTTGGCTTTAATTTTATTGAGGTTTTCAGCAATCAGACTATAGGCTTCATCCCACTCGATTTCTGCCCATTTACCTTCACCACGTTCACCCACTCGCTTCAGCGGTTTAACAATACGTTGCTTATCGTAAAGTAAACTATGACCAGCACCACCGCGAGCACAAACTGCACCACCAAATGATTTGGCTTTTTTATTACCGAGAATGGATACGTTTTTGCCGTTAACCACTCTGGCTGATATTGGACAGCGTGTAGAACACATTTCGCAACTACTTGCGATAGACTCTTCACTGCCTTGAACTGTGACACTGCCTAAGGCGGCAATCGAGCCGGGCAAAGCAGCAAGGGCACAACCTGCGGTACCTGCGCCTGCGCCTTTGATAAAGGTTCGCCGATCTAGTTTCATGGTGTATCTCCCAAATGACAATAATGACCAAGAACATGAAACGGCGTTCGCATTATCCAAAAAACTGGATTGCCAAGCTGTTAAGCTGTTCTAAGGTTTTCATCATTCTCACTCAAGGAAATCACCTTGAATATTGTGGTAAACCACATACTCACTCGTCTACATCGTGCATTGTGATTGGGTTCACGGTTTAAAAAACCGCCTACTGCAATCACAAAATAACGCTATTGTGGTTAACCACATATCGCTAAAAAATATGAATTAATGCACAAAACTAGCGTTTATCGGCTATAAATCAGCGTATGTACGATCTCTTATTACGCATTTATATTTAGCGCTCAAACTCACTCAGTTAACTCACAACTTTTTGCTGACTGCCCCTCTTCTTTAATCCCAATGTGGCCACACAACCTGTTATGTCATCTTCACGATTATCTAATCGAAAAGTACCTTCGTGCTCCTTCATCACCTCATTACAAATTGCTAGCCCTAAACCTAAACCATTTTCTTTAGTGGTAAAAAAGGTCGCCATTAATGCATCAGAGTTTTGTGGTAGCCCTGGTCCATTATCAATAATCTGCACATCTACTTGATGCTCTTTAAAATGCATCGAAATAACAATTTTACCTTGTGCTGGCTTTGATTGAACTGGCTGGGTTTGTTCACTGATGGCATCAATACTGTTTTTGATTAAATTAATCAGCACTTGCATTAAACCAACACGATCAGCGGTGATAAAGAATGGTTCGCCTTGGGTATTGGTATCAATGCGAATATCGTTTCTCGCTAACTCAAGCTTTAATAACGAAATACTTTCGTCCACTAAGGTCAAAATATTCACATCAACCATCACAGCTTCTTTACGCTTTAATAACCCCCTGATTCGATGCACCACTTCACCCGCTCTCGTAGATTGTTGATGGATCTTACCGAGTAATTCGATGGCGGTGTCTTTATCCATTTGGTGTTTATTCTCAAGGCGCATTAATGCTCCTTCGCTATAGCTGGTGATGGCCGCGATAGGCTGATTTATTTCATGGGCAAGCCCAGCACCAATCTCGCCAATCATGGCAGCACTTTGTAACTTCTCTAACGCAATTTCTTGTTGTTTTAATTGCCTTTCTGAAGCCACTAACGATTCACTTTTTTGATGAAAACGATACTCAATCCATAAGTGATAAACCGTCGCGACCACAAATAAGAAAACAGCCAATATGCCCCAATGTCGATTATCTTTAAGCCATTTTAATAACGTATCCCAACGATTAACGTCAGAGTTTTCCACATGCAGTTCGCTAAATAATTGAATCACTGCTAACTGGCTGATAGGTGACGTCCAGCCTTTCAGCTGAGCCGTAATGGCTGCGGGATGATCTGAAGGCAACTTCATCAAAGCTTGGGTAATAGCTTTGCTCAGCTCATTATCAACACTCTCATTGGCTGCAAACGACCAATTAGGATAGAGGTGTGTACTGCATTGGCAGTCAAAGCCTTTGGGCTTACTTGGGTTTAATATTCTATATTCTTCGGCCTTAATTAACCCACGCGCCACCATATCTTCAAAGGTACATAAAGGCGTGATCGCAGCATCTACGTTACCATCACGGACCTGATACAAAAGTGGGTCTAGCGGAAAACCTAAAAAGTGTATTTCTTTAAAATAGTTTTTAGAATCCATACCTAATTTGTGCATTAAACCAATAGTGGCTTGATAGCCGCCTAATGCATGAGGATCGCTCGCTGCAACCGATTTGTTTTTCAAGTCATACAAAGTACGGTATTCACTATCAGCTTTGACGATAACAGCAGATCCAATCGCAGAAGTCGCACCGTTATGACGACGAGAGCGCATAGTGGCGAGCCAAGATAGCGGGAACTGATTAGAAAGGTAAAGGTATTGCCCAGGGTTGGTGATAATGAACTGAATCTCCCCCGACTCCATCGCTTGGTTTAGCGCGACAAAGTTACCTGGATAGACGTTAAAATGCGTGTCTGGCACTTGTTCATTAAGATAGTCCATCATCGGAGTCCAACGTGCGATAGCTTGTTGGTCTCCCCAATTAGCTAACACGCCCACATGTAGCTCTTGGGGTTTTGCCCATGCAGAAGAAATAAAGCTCAATAGTAAAAAGCACACGATAATTCGTAGCACAGTAAACGCCTTAATTAGAGAAGTTTAATAAGCTTACGATAGAGCAACAACAATGCAACGTGATGCAATTCATGCTTTATATAAAATTAGTTCGCTTATCGATTCAAACTGAGATATCTATCAATAATACATCTACTTTTCGCAAAGAATGACTCTGATGAGCAATGGCGAAAGCCATTGTAAAAAACCACATTGAGGAACGGTTATGCTAAATGACATTAACGGCCCTGTTTATCTCGTCGATGATGATGAAGCCATTATTGATTCCATTACTTTTTTGATGGAAGGTTACGGCTATAAGCTTATTAGCTTTAACTCAGGAGATTTGTTCTTATCCTCGGTGGATCTTGCTACTGCTGGTTGCGTGATTTTAGATGCCAGAATGCCCGGCCTTTCTGGCCCAGAAGTGCAGCAATTGCTGACTGAAGCCAACAGCCCGTTGGCTGTGATTTTTCTGACGGGACACGGCGATGTCCCGATGGCTGTCGATGCCTTTAAACAAGGCGCATTTGATTTCTTTCAAAAGCCAGTGCAAGGAAAAGTGCTATCCAACTCCATCGAAAAAGGACTGCTATACAGTATTCGCCAACACTGGAAAATGCATCACTTAGCCTTGATAGATGGACTTTCTGAACGTGAGAAGCAAATTTTTAAACTGGTTATTGCAGGCAATACCAACAAACAAATGTCGAATGAATTATGCGTTGCGGTCAGAACCATCGAAGTTCATCGTTCAAAACTAATGGATAAACTTGGGGTGCAGAATATTGCTGAGTTAATGAAGCTAGCGCCTTTGGTTTAGCGATATCTACCGAGGTCTTCAATCAATAAAGTTCGAAGCTTATTTGGGGTCAGAAGTGCGTTAAGTTACAACCATAGTCTCTTGTTATGTGTTTTTTTTAAACATTGCATCAAGGATTCCATGAACCATTTCATGGCATGTGGAACTTCCGCCATTGTAAATGAGTTCGTCGTAATCTTTACCTGAAACGAATGTTAATAGTGGATTTGCTTCTACACCATCGAACTTTATGCCAGATATATCATCAATCATCTTAGCAATTTCAAATGCAATCTTGCCCGTGAGGTCTTTCAGTTTTTCGCCTTCAACTCCAGATTCTTCAAGGTGATCAGCAATTCGTGCGATCATTTCACCTGTGAATATCTCTTGGCGTTCACCATAGAATTTTGAATCTACTTTAAGTTTCATAGTATTTACACATAACAGTATATTAGGTTGAATTTCGAATAAGAACGGTCTTAATAAGAACTGGTCGCCAGTACTTTAATCACTCAAGACTAACAGTAAACCACTTTATCAACAATGAGTTATAACATAGAAAGAACTGATTCCCAGTTTCTCTGCCTGAGTGAAACAAAGAATCTCCATCATTGCATAAAATGCACTCTTGGTTATGAACGTCATCCCGCTAATTCATTCCAAACTTCGTTTGGATTAAGGTCAAAGTCGTGGCGCTTCGCCCA
>NZ_JBFRJJ010000031.1:61095-141325 GCF_041468785.1 Shewanella sp. 10N.286.52.E4 | reverse complement strand
TTATCTAGTTATTTATCTAGCTATTTGCTTAGTTATTTCTCTAATGAGTTAGCACAAATAGTGATTATTTGGTGCGGCTTATTTTGTCGAGATAGCCCATGACAAAGGCTGATAACACAAAAGTGATATGGATAAGTAAGTACCACATGATTTTGTCGTTTTCGATATTTTCGGCATTCATAAACACCTTCAATAAATGAATCGATGAGATGGCGACAATTGAGGCCGCGACTTTGTTTTTAAGCGAGCCTGAATCCATCTTGCCAAGCCAGTTGAGCTTTTCATCTTTATCAGCGACATCAAGTTGTGAGACAAAGTTTTCATAGCCTGAAAACATCACCATCACGATGAGCCCGCCAACCAAAGTGATATCAATCAGTGATAAGGCAATTAGCACTAAATCAACTTCTTTCATTTGAAAGATAATCGGTAAGATATGAAAGATCTCCTGAAAGAACTTCAGACCCAGTGCAATCAAAATCAGGCTTAATCCTAGATAAATTGGCGCCATGATCCAGCGTGATGCATACATCAATTTCTCAAACATTTGTTCCATTGGTAATCCAACCTTTAAAATAAAAATCGCTACTCATCAGCGATTTTCGAACAATACCACAATGATGCTAATCCACACTCATCATTTTATCTTTCATCAAGATAATAAGTTTAGGTTATTTATCGGCACTGATGAGTTTACTTAAATTCAAGGCGCTAACTTAATTGTAGGTAGAACAAATATTGATATTGATGCACTTCAAAGCTGTAGATATTTTTTCTTGCTTGGCAAATCCATTGCCATTTTACTGATGCTAATAGCGCACGACTTTAGCTTTGAGGTGTCTTGCGCCAATGGCTATTAGTTATTGCTAGTTATGTCCAACCTTGGCTTGATTGTTAAGGCCCACATGCTTCAACGCCGCTTGTAGCGCTTCATAGCGGAATAAGAAGGTATTTTGCTCAGGCAATGAATCAATCACACGGAACTTATTTAATTGCTCACGGGTTTGCGGATTTGGGCACAATAAAAACACTTCACAATGAGCATCTTGGGCATCTTTAATCGCATTTTCTAGTGCTAAACCGACTGTCACATCAATCATGGGGACGTCGGTTAAATCTAAAATCATCGCTTCATATTCGCTAATACTGTTGTGTTGACGTGATATTGCTTTCGATACGCTGAAAATCATCGGCCCCGACAAATAAAAGAACAATACTTTGCCGTTGGCTTGATCCAATAAATCACTTTCGCTTTGCGTGAGTGGTACCGTGTTTTGGTCTGCATCACTTATGGCTTTAACTTGGCGTGCTTGTTCACGGCTAAGGCGTTCAATAATGATGATGTTTGAGATAAACACCCCTAATCCGACCGCAACAATCAAATCGACAAATACAGTAAGCAGCATGACGCCGTACATGATGGCCATACCTGCAACACTGACTTTATGAGCGCGCTGAATAAAGCTCCAATCTAAAATGTTAAAGCCCACATAGACAGCAATACCAGCCAGTACCGCCATCGGAATAGGTTCGGTTAATCCACCTGCCACTAACACAACTAATGCCAGTACTAACGCACGTGTCATGCCCGAAACCGGTGAACGCGCACCTACTTGAATGTTGGTGACTGTGCCCATCGTTGCGCCTGCGCCGGGTAATGCGCCAAATAAACCGGCCAACATATTAGCCAAACCTTGGCCGCGTAATTCTTTATCTGAATCATGTTCTTTACGGGTTAACGAGTCGCCAATCACGGCTGTCAGTAAGGTATCAATACAGCCTAAAGTACCGAGCACTAAGGCATCAATAATCATGGTGGTGAAAATTTCACTATTGATATGCGGGATGACGATTGAAGGAAGGCCTGCTGGGATCTCGCCAATTCGGCGTATGCTGTCATCATCAAAAAATATGATCGACAGTAATGTGACTGCGATTAACGCGACCAGTTGTGCGGGGACATATTTACGGTATTTTTGTGGGAATAAAAATAAGGTGACTAGGGTTAATATGCCTAAAAATAGTTCTTTGAAATCTATGTTCAGTAAGGTTTCAGGCAGCGCATTAAGTGTCCCAATAACACCGCCAGCAGGAGCTGCATGGCCTAAAAGTGGCGACAACTGTAAGATGATCAAGATAATACCAATGCCAGACATGAAACCAGACACTACGCTGTAGGGCATTAGGGTGACATATTTACCTAATTTGAGCATACCCAGCAAAAACTGAAATGCACCAGCCATCATCACAATGGTAAATGAAATTGCTACGCCTGATTCTGGATATTTGGCCACCATGGTGGTCAAAATAGCCGTCATGATCACTGTCATTGGGCCCGTAGGCTCAGAAATTAGTGTCGAAGAACCGCCAAATAATGCGGCAAAAAAACCAACGAGAATGGCGCCCCATAACCCCGCTTCTGCGCCAGCACCTGACGCTACACCAAAGGCGAGAGCGAGTGGTAATGAAATAATGGCAGTAGTAACACCACCAAATATATCTCCCTTTAGACTGACATCTTGAAAGCGTTGTTTAAACAAAGCGAATACCACCTAAAACGTTAGCAACACAAAATTTTTGCAGCATTGTATAGTGAATACATTAATGGGATCAATGTCACAAATGTAATTGAATTTGTGAGCTTGTTTTGCAAATGAGATTTATTGCATGAGATTACATTTTTAGGCAGAATTTCGCTAAATAAGGTCATGTTTTCTAGAGTTATTAGCTTCTTAAATATAGTTTCTTAAGCTGTGGTTTCTTTAAGCTTGGGTTAATTTAAGCTTGGCCGCCGTAGTGCTTTTTTATCTGAATGTTGGACAGTGTGAACCGATTTTTAAAGCAGACAAATTATAAATTACTGCTAAGTTCAAGCTCATTATATTGATTTAATCTTGGCCTCAGGTAGGGTTGTTACAGTCTGTTACGACGTCAATTAATTCAACACTTAAAGAGAGCATTGCTATTATGGGGACTTCTAATTCAAACACTACTCGCCGCAAGCCTTTGGTTGCGCTAGGAGTTATTGCTTCGATTGTGATTTTAATTGCAGTGGTATTCAGTGTATTGCCTAAAGGTTTTAAAACTTCCCATGAGGATATTGGTTCGGGTATCTCTGCAGTCGTATTTGTCTATGATCCCAACCTTGCTGTAAGTAATAGCCAGACAGAGCAAATGAATGAGGCTCGTGGTGCATTAGGTGATGATGTTGCTTTTCTTATTGCAAGGATCGGTACCCCAGAGGGTGACCAGTTTATTGGCAAGTATCAAGCCAGACCTGCTGAGATACTCCTTTTTGAGCCAGCAGGTAAGTTGGTGAAAAGGCAGTATGCATTGAGATCGGCTACCGAGTTAATGCAGTGGGTTAACTCACTTAACTAAATTAACGAGCAAGCTAGAGAATGGATTGAATCAGTCTTATTTTTACTGATTAAAAAGCCTTGATAGCGAAAACTATCAAGGCTTTGTTGTTTGTGCTTACAGGTGAGTCATTTTTCTGTAGTGTTAATATCTTATTGGTTTACTGCTTATAGACTTGGCCGTCTTTCATCACAAACGTTACGTTTTCCATTAAGCTGATATTCTTAAGGGGATCGCCATTAACAGCAATAATGTCAGCTAAGAATCCTGCTTTAATTTGCCCTAGGTTGTCTTGTTTTAATAATTTAGCACTATTAATTGTCGCAGCCTGTAAAGCTTGGGTTGGGGTCATACCAAATTTAACCATGCGTGAAAATTGATTGCCGTTATCACCATGAGGGTATACCGCTGCATCTGAACCAAACACCATGTTAGCCCCCGCTTTTACTGCTGCTCTAAAGCTATCTCGCTGCGCTTGTGATACTAATTTTTCTTTATTGATATTTGCTTCTGGCACACCATTAGCTGCACCGAATGCAAGGGTATACTCGGTATTATAAATATCGCAAGATAAGTAAGTGCCCGCCTCTACAGCCATTTCTATCGCTTCACTATCCATGAAACTACAATGCTCAATACTATCGACGCCAGCTTTGATTGATGCTTTTATGCCACCGGTACCATGGGCGTGAGAGGCGATAACTAAACCACGCATATGTGCCTCATCTACGGCTGACTTTATTTCTTCATAGGTTAACTGTTGAACCCCTACTTTGGTTCCTTTTGAAAACACACCACCTGTGGCACACACTTTAATGGCATTGGCGCCATATTTTATATTTTCACGCACTTTAGCGCGTATTGCCCAAGGCCCATCAGCCACCCCTTGTGCCTTTGCCTTTTTTTCAGGAGATGAAAAGTTATCATCGCAATGTCCGCCAGTAATACTAATAGGGTGGCCTACAGCCCAAATTCTTGGGCCTGCAATTTCACCTGCATTAATACCATCGCGGGTGGCGATAACGGCGTAGCCTGCAGCGCCCAAGTCGCGGACGGTAGTAAAGCCAGCCATCAAGGTTATCTCAGCATTTTTAACCGCTTTGACCGTTTGGCGTGGAATAGAATAATTTTGTGCGGCCAAAAAGTTATCTTGTGCATCTCCGGCTAGGTGAACATGCATGTCCATTACACCAGGGAGTAAGGTTTTACCACTGAGATCAATAAGTTTGTAATCATGATTAGTTGGTATCTTTGACTGCTGGGTGAGCTGGCTTATTTGATTGTCGCTAATGACGATGGCTACGTCTGTAATGGTTTTTCCTTTTGCGACATCAACGTAAGCATCTGCGATTAATAAAGTATCTTGTGCTAGGGTTGGCATGCTCATCGTTAACGCAATTGTTGTGGCTAACGATAACGACAGAGAGGATTTCCTGTTTATTTTTGGTTGCGCCATTGGTGTTTGATATTTGATTTCCATCTTTGTGGCTTCCCTTTTATTATTTTTGTCTGAAACAAGATTGAAACCCATCATACGATAAATGTTATGGCGAAGTTAATTGGTGACGCTGTTGAATTGAAACAACTGATGTATAAGAAGTCGTTTTAGCACTTATTTAATCGCGCTATTTATGCTTTTTAAGCCAATGTTCATCCGCTTCTTTGATGAATTGGTGTTTGTTTTCAAGCCAATTTTCTCGTACGCTCAAGCTGTAGTTTAAGTAGAGTTTGTCTTCAAAGACGGTAAAAGCGAGTGGGTCACTACTGACCACAAAGCCACTGCTCATGGCATAGGCGCAGTATCCTCCGTATTGCGGTATATATCGCTCAGGGGATTGTTCAAATAACTGTTGATGCTGCTGGCTGGCAAATAACCACTGAGTGCCTTGGTATTCAATCTGAAATTGGCGGTCACCTTTTACGGCTTTATTGTCGGTAAAATAAGCGACAACATCATATCCAGAAACAGCGTAACCTTCGTTATTATAGATGGGGTGTTTATTTAAGCTGGTGCAGCCAGCCATGATGAATAATATCAGTGGCAGTAATAGTGTCGTCAGTAATTTCATCTCATATCCTTTGGAAGACTTCGCCTTATTCAGTTGTAAAGTACAACTGGTCTCGCTGGTTATCTTGATAAAGAATGAGACCTAATAAAGCAGTAAATCATTTCAGAAAGAGTGAAATAGCCAAGAATATTTAAATACAAATTGTGATTACAATGCGCATTCACCTTGGCTGAGTTCGTTGGTTAATCTGCGTAACATGGTTTCAGAGGTAAAACCACGGCGTTTAGCCAATACATGCCCTTGGGTATCAAGTACTAAAGTGGTTGGAAAGCCTTTCACGCCACCGCTTTTACGTACAAACATTTTATTGCTTTGCTTAGAGGGTGTATCGGCTGAAAAATGACGTAATTCGCGTTTGAGTTGGCTTTTAGAGCCTTTATCCCCGACTAGAGTAAAGTGCACGCTATTGCCACATTCGCCTAATAGCTCTGTGATTATTTTGCCCTGCTTTTTACACCAACTGCAATCGGGTTGAAAGTACATCAACACGGTAGGTTTTTCTGCATGGTAACTCACCGAGGATTGACTGGTGCGCAAATCCTTTAATTGGATTTGCGCCACAGAAAGTGCGGTATTCGTATGATCTGCACTGGCAGTGCTACCGACAGCTAAAGCTGTCAGTAGCACTAGGCAGTTAAAGCTTGCCTTCAACGCCAACATAGAATTCTCGACCATGAAGTGGACCATAGATGTAAGCTACGTCATAGCCGCCATCAGCATCATAAAACAGTGGTGATTCACCTTCTTCTATTTGGGTGTAGTTGAAGATATTAGATAAACCGCCATAGACTTTGATGTTATTGGTGCTGCACTATGTCGTGCCTACTTCAGTGGAGATATTGCAATTTCAGTGCTGCATTTATTCTTAATCTATTCATATCGAAGATTTTTGGGTTAAATGCTACTATAAATAAAATAACAATAATTTCACATCGTCATTTATGCCCAAGCTTAGCGACTTAAAAAACGATAATAATATAGCGCTCAGTAACGAAAGTTTGCATTCTCTCCTTTGGGGGCTGTTACTCACTTTTGTTGTGTGTGCTTGTGTGCTGAGTACTTCTGTTAAAGCTGATACCATCGTTATTCCTAAGTTCCAGCAAGGCAGCCTGGGTAAGCAAACTCAGTACTTTAGAGAGCAAGATAGTAAGCTTTCATTGAGCCAAGCCCTTGAGCATTTTGAAGCGGGCTCGCTCACTCGTGGCAGCAGTAACTCTATTTCTTTAGGCATTGATGTAACTCCAGTCTGGATGATGTTTACGGTCAATAACACATCACATGCGCCAACTCCTTACCGACTATCAGTTGAAACACCCTGGATTGATTACATCGATACTTGGCTAATACAAGATGGAAAAGTGGCGCAACATATTGCTGGTGGCGATGGCTTGTCCTTTGAGTCAAGACCCATGCAATATCGTTTTTACGCATTTGAACACGCCTTTGTTTCGGGTGAAACCCAAGTCATTATGCGCGTAGAAACAAAAGGCCCGATGGCACTGCCGATACAATTTAGCTCATTAGAACAAGCCATTCATCGTGATATTAATAGCGGTTATCAATATGGCGCTTTATACGGCATTATGCTGGCGCTTGCGCTATATAATTTGGTGCTTTTTGTATTTATTCGACAGAGAGAATATTGTCTTTACGGCTTATATCTTCTAGGTTTTGTGCTTAATAGTCTGTCTTATACGGGCCAATTACACACCATTATTACCTATGATTTTGGTGTTTACTTTCAAGATTGGCTCGATATATTCCTCATGATTACTTACAGCGTAGCTGGATTGCATTTTGCTCGTTCATTACTGCAAACAAAGGAGTATGCTCCTGGATTAGATCGATTTGTGTTACGCACTACCTTATACATTCCTTTCGGAATGCTGATTGGTTTTATTTTCAATCAGTTGTTTTTCTCCATGGTGCTAGCGTTTTTACTTAACACCTGTTTTGTGGTGCTATTTATCGCCATGGGCGTTAAAGCGCTGAATGCTAAAAAACCATTTGCAGTGATTTTTATTCTTTCCTCTGTCACTGCCGCCATATGTATCACTATCTCAACATTGGCAGTTGCGGGGGTGTTAGTGCCTTATAACGACTACACCTTTAAGGCTATTGAAGTCGGCATGGCGTTCGAAGCCATTTTGTTAGCTTCGATTTTGGCGCGCCAATTTAGAGTTGCTCAAATTGATAAATTGATTGCTGAAAAATACGCCCGCACCGATCCACTGACTGAGTTAAATAATCGTAGAGGCTTTCAAGAATTAACTGAGCCCCTTTGGCAGCAGATCGTTTATCAGAAGGGTGACGCATCGTTATTATTAATCGATGTCGACTCTTTTAAAGATGTTAACGACACTCATGGTCATAGTGTTGGTGATGAGGTGTTGAAAGCCATTGCGAAAGTGATTTCTGAATCCTGCCGCCAAGGTGATATTTCAGCGCGCTGGGGCGGTGAAGAGTTCATTATATTTTTACCTCATACCTCTCGCGATAGTGCCATTACTCAAGCTGAAGTGATAAGAGAAGCGATAGAAAAAGTTGAATTTTTAGCGCTAGAGCTTTCGTTAACCTTAACCGCTAGTTTTGGTGTGGCAGGTTCAGTAGCCAATCAGTTTGAGGGTGCCCCGTTAACTTTAGCAAGGTTTGAGCCCATGATTAAAAATGCAGATAGAGCATTATATATCGCCAAATATAGCGGTAAAAACCAAGTAAGAATAGTGAGTTAACGTTCAAGTTCTCGCTTGTTGAACACTGATTTACAGCTAGAAATATCATTAGCTAAACAAAAATTAATGGTCGAATACTCTTGTAATGGTAGAATGCGCGCAATCAAGCCACAAGGCTTTCATCCCGCTTTGCTTCATATCAGATTAGAGTCATTATGAAACGGATTTTATTACCTACCTTATTAGCATTTTCAAGTGCTGCTGTTGCTGTTGAACCACTATTTGAAACACCAAAAGATATGGAGCCGACTTGGGTCGATGACATTTTATCTGTGTTTGGTGCTGATGGTGAATTTGATGACAGCAAACCGATTGATATGAGTTACTTACCAACTGCTTATTACACGCCTGAGAAAAAATTTGGCGTGGGATTGTTGATGGTAGGCTTATATAAAACCGAAGGTTCTACATCGGAAGAACAGCCTTCATCATTAGTGCTGAACTCTTTTGTGTCGATGAATAACTCCTATGGTATTGAAGTTGAAAATATGACGTTTTTCAATGGTGGTAAACAAAGGCTGTTACTGGATTTAGAGCTATACAATGAAGCTGCAGTCTACTATGGCCAAGGCATTGAAGATGGCAATATCGATGCTAACCACCATGAGTATGAAGAGCAAGCTTATAGCTTTAAACCTCGTTGGATGACAGAAATTGCTGACAATTACTTTTTAGGTGTTGGAGCGGATTTTACTTATTCTAGTGCAGAAAAACTGGAGTTAGTTGAAACTGGTGAGCCGGTTGACGAAAACAGCCTATTGCCGAGTAACTTTAGTTCTGGTGTCGTCGTCACCAGTATTTACGACTCCCGTGACTATCGTTTGAATGCCACTAAAGGTTGGCTATTTCAAATTGATGCAGGGTTTTATCAAAACAGCGAATATTCTACTTTTTCGACCTATAATATCGAGTTAGCCAACTATATTGATTTAAGCTCAACGTCTATTTTAGCTAATGCTCCTGGTCTAATTGCTTGGCAAGTCCAAGGTAATTTTACCAGTGGTGATGTGCCTTGGAATATGTTGCCTGACTTGGGTGGTTCTAGTGCCATGCGTGGTTTCATTAAAGGCCGATACCGTGACGAGCAAATGATGATGGGACAAGTTGAGTATCGTTTACCGATTTTCCAACGCTATGGCATGGTATTTTGGGGCGCGGTTGGCAGTGTTGCACCTAATGTTAGTGACTTAACTGAAGAGCTATTAGCCTCATACGGCACAGGTTTCCGCTTTAAAATCAAAGACAATATTAACTTACGTTTTGATGTTGGTGTGGGCGAAAACGAAACTAACTTTTACTTAAATGTGAACGAAGTATTTTGATGATCTTGCCGATTGATTTTTTTCCGCTTAAGCGTTTGCTCGCCATAGTCTTGATGTTGTCTTTCAGTCAGCAGGTTATTGCTGCGCTTGAAGAAAATCAGTTAGTAGAAAATCAATCAGTAAAAAGTCAGTTAGTAGAAAGTCAGTTAGTAGAAAATCAGTCAATAGAAAGTCAGTTAGTAGAAAGTCAGCCTACAAAAAAGCAGTGCACCCGTCATGCCAATTACGACATTTATCTCAGTGGTATTCATACTGGCACAATGAAAAGAGCGGAAAATTGGCAGGGTAAGTCAGCCGTTGTTACCTCGACAAGTAAAGCGAGCATTTTAGGGATCGGCACTCAATATGATCAACGAGCAGAACTTTCATGGTCTGATACGACCGAAGAATGGATCACTGAGCGATTTCATCAGTTAGTCACAGGGTTTCGTGCAAGGGATATGAAAGTCTCTTTAAGTAAGGACGGGCTTGAATCAGAGGTGGATATTGATGGCGATATCGACCGCTATAAATCAGCTCACATACCGCTAAGAGATGTCGATACTTTAGCGATTCAAATGCGTCAATTGTTAATGCAAGGTCGCAGCCAGTTTGCGTTAGTTAGACAAGCTTCAGATGATATCGAGCCGTATCAGTTGTATGTTAAACCCACGATTAAGGCAACAATTGAACCATGGGGGGAAATGAAATTGATCCCTGTTGAGCAGTCAGGAGCTGAGGAAGTGACCTATTACTTTGCTCCGGATATGGACTATCAGTTAGTCAGAGCTCGCTATCATGGTTTCATTTTACAAGGGGTTATTGAGCTTAACGAGTACAACTCAACATGTGAGCGACTGACACAATAACTGCTTGCTACTAAAGCTTGCTGTGATAAAAATAAGCTGATGCAATATCAGCTTATTTTTGAACGAACTATGTAATCGAACTAGAAAGTAAATCCAGTCTGTATAGCAAAGCCCATATTGTTCTCATCGCTGTAACTTGCTGATAAGTCGAAGTGGAATAAGCTGAAGGTCGATAAGCCGATACCTGCTGTAATACTATCATCAGTGTTATTGCTTAAGTCCGTTTGATAACCCGTTCGTAATTTTACCCAACTATCTGGGAAAAATTCGATACCAATTGCAGCAATTTGTTGATTATCTTGCGTGGCATCAAACAAGGTCGACGTTCCGCTGATCTCGCTGTAACCTTCAGACTCATTAAGCTGAACATCAATAGCTGCTACTAAGTAACTATTTTGATAATTTGCACTGACGGTGTAAGTCGGACTGAGTTCGTACTGTCCTTTTACCCCTTCAATTATTTCAGTGTCATAGCTATTTTTGATTAGGTTTTTACCGACAAAACCGAATCCATAACCATCCTTGTGTTGAAAGGCGATACCCACATCTAAGTTGAAGTTACTATCATCATTCTGGTAGCGATCATCATCCCAATCATCAAACTCGAAGTTTTCAATGTCGGTAATATAATTGATGGTATTCACAGTTTGGTACTTAGGTGAAGCACCATAAAAAAGGCTACCAGACTCAAACTGATGCGAGTTTGCTAAGCTAACGCCTATTTCAGATATGATGACGCCCATTGTTAGCGCTTGTGAATTGATATCCTGATTGATGATGTTACTTGGGTCGAGATCTTCATCGGCAATATCAGCAAATACTAAGGCGTCAGCATAGGCTTGAGCAAATAAATTAACCGCAACAAGGTTGCTTGGAATAGCAATGGCTAACTGGGTGCCCGCTTGCACTTGAGCATAATTGCCTTGCACCTTTTTAAGCTGATCAATCACCACTTGGGCGTCGGCTTCAGTGGGATTCTCCAAGAACTTGAAATCATCATACACATCAGAAAAATCTTCAACATTCTCAATAAGATCGCTTGGGTCGTTAACATGTGCACCCAGTGAAGGGATCAATAAACCGACATTGTCATTTTCTTTAAAGTTCGCCGCTAGCGCTGGGTTGTGAAAAGGGGCTGTGAGGTAATCTGCAGTGCTTACGCCTACACCACCCATGGCAAGAGCGCGGGCGTCAAAACTGTGGTTGTTTGCGTGAGCAGAAGTTGCAAAGGCGGCAACGATACAAATAGGTAAATACTTAAGCATATTATTTTTAGTTATTTTAAACATGTTCATCCTGTAACACTATGATATAAATTGTTATTTTTAATGTTTTTTCGCAACAGATAATAACAGTAAATGGTTTTTGTTTTTTCATAAAACGTGCAAATATTAAGCATTAACACACTGTTTTTGTTAAACTTTGTATCATTTGTAGATAAGTTATTTCATTTTAGGTTTTTAGCTCTCTTTTCAATGGCGAACATAACCTGATTTATGTCACTTTTTGTAAAAATGCCATTAGAAATATTCTTTAGGTCTGATTTATTACTGTGAGTAAGCTTTTGCTGTATTTAAGCTTAAGTAAACTACCGCTTTATGAATGAGTTAGTCAGATTTGATGATGGTGGCACTATGCAAGATAGAGGCGTAATTGAGTATTTTCGATGGTTATTTTATAAGGACCGCGAGTTAAGTTCATGGGCATTTAATATTGTCTTAGGCTTAGTGTTATTGTGGGGAATTAGCTGTATTTATGCTGTGATTACTTATATGCCGCAACATGACTTATTAAAAGCGGGGGTGCTTTGGGTCTTGGGGGTGTATTTAAGCATTATTGTATTAGGCGTGCTATTGGGCGTTAAGTCTCAAAAGCCCCTATATAGCTTTATTGGCTATACATTGATGACAACAGGGCCGACCTTGTTACTCAGTTATATTCTCCCCCAAGAAATTCTTCTACCTTTATGCGACGGTTTGATATTTATTGCATTCATGCTGGGTATTATTTTACTGTTATCAGCCAAATTACCTGCTTTGTTTCAATCCTTCATTGCCATACTCTTTGGTATTTTAGTCAGTTTAATTGTGACCGAAATAACATGGATGATGATATTTGATTCCTCTCATGGCCTTTGGCATTGGTTTGGTGCTTATCTGTTTTGTGCTTTTATTTGTTATCACTGGTCACAATACACTGAGAAGGAGAAAACACTCGATAATGCAATTGATTCAGGTAGTGCCCTTTACCTTGATAGTGTCATATTCATTGGACAAACCTTAATAAATCTGGGCTTAAAGCGCGATTAGTCAGTGTCTTTTATTACAAGTTATTATCGACACTAAAAATCCATAAACTATTAAAAGTTTCACTTGAGTGTTGATATGGTCTCAGTTGCTCATAATGAATGGTTTACATAGGGGATATGGTGTCTTTTATCATCTGCCCATTTTTATTCTTGGCGTTTTAGATGGATGATGCTGCTCTGTTTGCTTGCAGTTTATGAGTGCTTGCTGAGCAATAATATGATCTAAACAGCAATATTTGATATTTATTTTCACAATTTAGCATCAGGATAAAATTTATCTTTACTTATTTTCGCTTCAGGAATACATTCGCCGAAAATAGTCTATAGGGCTTTCTCACCTTTAGCCGACAAGAACGCTTTACCCTTCCAAAATCTTACATTAAGTAGTACGAAATTGACGATAATCAAGCATGGCAATGTTGAAAACAACATTGTTACCCCTGTAGTTGGTTTAACATTTTTCGCTGTCGCATCGGGCTTTTTAATGAGCCTTATTCCATTGTCATTAGCTCATTTTGGTATCAATCAATCTTTAACGCCTTGGCTTGCCAGTGTGTTTTATTTTGGTTTGCTGTTAGGGGCAACTTGTATTCAAGGGGTCATTAAAAAGCTAGGGCACCGACGCGCCTTTATTATTTTTTTATCTCTTGTGGGTTTGACTGTGGCGTTAATGCTACTCATTCCTCATCAGGTGACTTGGCTCGCTGCAAGGTTTATTGCAGGTATGGCTGTAGCAGGGGTATTTGTGGTGGTTGAATCGTGGTTACTCATGGCTAATTGTCCTAAGCAGCGAGCAAAGCGCTTAGGTTTATATATGGCGGCGCTTTATGGCGGTAGTGCTGTAGGACAACTGGCTATTTCTGTCTTAGGCACCGAAGGCATACAACCTTATCTGTATGTATTAGGACTACTGTTTTTAGCGACTCTGGCGCCTGTACTGATCCGTTCAGGTCAGCCGATTAGCCACGACCAACAATCGATTAACCGCAAAGAAATTCGCCATATTAGTCGTCCTGCGATTATTGGTTGTATTGTGTCGGGATTATTATTGGGGCCTATTTATGGATTGATGCCGTCTTATCTTAGCCATTCAAGTGCTTATGCTGAGCATACGGGGTTATTAATGGCGAGTATTATACTGGGCGGCATGCTAGTTCAACCTGCGGCGAGTGCCATGTCGACTCGCATGAGCAAGAGCTTACTGATGGCTATTTTTTGTCTATTGGGTTGCTTGGCTGTCATGGGCGTATTGGAGTCAACGAGTGTTGTCATGATGGCGTTAAGCTTATTAATGCTAGGGGCGAGCAGTTTTGCCCTTTACCCAATAGCCATTACGTT
This sequence comes from Shewanella sp. 10N.286.52.E4, assembly GCF_041468785.1. Lineage (NCBI taxonomy): Bacteria > Pseudomonadati > Pseudomonadota > Gammaproteobacteria > Alteromonadales > Shewanellaceae > Shewanella > Shewanella sp. 10N.286.52.E4. Next base: position 127,348 of record NZ_JBFRJJ010000031.1, on the reverse strand, counting down.
AGCTTGCGATAGCTTACCCGTTGAAAAAATGGTGTCTGCTACCGAGATGATGCTGTTGTGCTATAGCGTAGGTTCAGTATTAGGCCCGTTATTGGCGACCACATTTACTCAGGCAAGTAACGGTTTAATTATCTACTTAGGTGTGTGTTTAATTACCACTTGTATTTATATGCTGCTTAAGAGCGCAGAAACCATTTCATCAGGTCAAAAGCCGATTGCTGGGTAGATAGGGTTGAAAAGAAGAACTCCTAATAGGCATTAGGAGTTCGAGTATCAGTTACGCTAGCCAACTAACAAGGCTTATTGATTCAGTTCTAACTGGTAAAAAGTCGCTTGTGTATAGTCGCCACTTTCCATGCCACGCCATTGACAATCTGAGCTGTTTTTCTTGGTATTACATTGGTTGTAAGCCCCTGCTTTGTAATACATCCAGTCAGTGCCGTAGCCTTCATCCACTTCGTGGCCTTGGTATTGACCTTTAGTCAAATCAACCGCGAAGGTTTTTGTTACTTCGTTGTCGGTGCCAGGGTTTTTAGTAAATAACAGGTGCATGGTGTCGCCCGTTACATTGACCTCATAAGAGAATATTTCACCGAGTTTAATGCCATCTTGCGGATCGGCAGCATTCTCACGCAGGTTGTACTCGCCAAATACATTATGACGGATATCTTGACGCAGCTTTTTACCATTTTCATCTTTGGCATCTTGCAGCTCTGGAATCGGGTTTAACTCATAGTTCCATGCGATTGAGCCATATTCATGGTTCGGTAGTTTGCGATAAGAAATCTTTAATGGTTCATTATCAGAGCCGTGAATTTGGCCAATTACGACCGAGTACGCCCCGTTCTTTTTAGGGTTACCGCTGACACTGACATGATCAACCGACAGTGTCGCTTTTAATTGGCCGCCAATAGCGCCATATTCATTGGCGTCAGGGTGAGAGGCAACCACAAAGTTGTTTTTAGGCTCGCCATAATGCTCGGCTAACATGGCACGCAATTCACTGCGGGTATTTTTACTATTTGGCGTCGTCGGAGCTTCATTCGGTGCAACGAACACCAAGGCGCCAGTATCTTTATTCGTGTAGAACCATTCAGGGTGGGCATATGGCGTTTCGGTATTGCCCAGTTGAGTTTTATCAATTTCTAGTGCTTTGCCTTTGCGTTTACCTGTTTTGGTTAATTCCGGTAAGGTAATTTTCCAATTGGTTAAATCAAAATTTTGCGCAGGTGCTTTAGCTGGATCAAGGTTAAATTTTTTGGCGGTATCAGTTTCAACTGATGCCACTGCAGAGCCAGCAACGATAGTTGCAATCAAAACACTAAGTTGGAGTTTTCTCATTGAGCCTTTCCTCTGGAACATGCCATTAAAGTCTACCTAAGATACTACAATAATATTGTATTACAATATTGTGATCGAGTTGGATGATTTGATCAATTGAGCAAAATATTATTGAAATACAGCCCGACTTGAATCAAATGCACTAATTTAACGACTCATTTAACCAGTCATTTAACCACTTACCCATTTACTCAGTTACTTATAGCGAGTTGAATCTATTTAAAGCCATGGCAATCGCATGGGTAGCTTGCATAGTACGGGCACTGGTTTTAGTGATGGAGATAAAACCATGCATACAGTCGTCAAAATGCTGATGATGAGTGCTAATACCAGTTTGTTTGAGACGATTTGCGTATGCAATGCCATCATCCCTTAAAGGATCGTAACCTAAGGTTAATATATAGGTATTTGGTGAGTCACTAATGTCATCTGTTAACAAAGGACTGGCTAAAGGTAATGCGATTTCATTCAATGAGTTGAGGTAATGCCCTCTAAAATAATCCACTAAGGTTCGAGTTAGGAGCAGTTGTTTATTGAAGCCACGGTAGGACTCAGTTAAGCCTTGTAAATCAAGCATCGGATAGATTAAAAACTGGAATGCAGGTTTTGCTATAGCAATAGACGGTAACGCTGATTGCAGCTGCTTTAAGCCGATAATACAAGCAAGGTATGCACCTGCGCTATCACCACCGACTCCAATATGTTCAGCTTGAATATGCAACTCTTGATGGTGGTCGTTAATATAGTTCCATGCGTCAATGGCATCACAAATTGGGGTAGGGAATTTATACTCAGGGGCTAAGCGATAATCGACAGCAATAACATTCATGTTGCCATGTTTAGCCAAGTACCGACAAAAACGATCATGGGTATTTAAACTACCAATCACACAGCCTCCACCATGAAAGTACACCAGTGTTTTTTGCGCAGTTTTAACTAAGTCAGCATCAATCTTTTGCTCGAAAACAGGATAATATGCACGGAGTTTGATTGAGCTCTCTTTGTCAGTATGTGTGGTCACAGGGATACTTGAGTCGATAACCTTCGCCATTTCAATCTTACTTAAACCCAATAATCTGTCCATTGTGCTATAAACATGTCTAAATACTTTTGGCGGCAATTTATGTAATGGCGCTAAGGTCAGCAGTTTGGCTGCCATTCGTTGTTTAGCTTCTAACTTTGGCGCTTGTAATCTTATCGATGTGGCGCTTTGACTCATTTATTCATTCCTTTTTATAAATTACAGTTTGGACCAATTAACGACTTAACACCTTCATAAACAAGCGGTTGATAACAGGAGGTGAAACACTACTTAAGCAATGTAACATACTATAAAGCGACCCGACTGTTCTATGGGTTCTAGGTTGATTAACTTGCTTTGCAATCACAGTAATCACTTCTTCAGCGGTTAAATGCCGACCTAGTTTTGTCATCACTTTAGCGGTTTTTTGTTGTGTATTAAGCATTTTAGTAGCGATAAATGGCGGCAGCACCTCGCATAGCCGAACTCCATATTGAGCAAGTTCTAACTCAAGTGCTTCAGTGAGCCCTTTTACTGCAAATTTACTGGCGGAGTAGCTTGCTAACTCAGGCACACCATAATCACTGCTTGCAGATGACATATTGATAATGGTGCTAGTGTGGTTTTGTTTTAAATAAGGCAGCACAGGCAAGTATTGAAATCCATACCGCTTGAAGAGGTAGCCTTGCAGTTAGGCTTTTACGATGGCGCTAATTTCAGTCATAGCTTTAAACGATGTAAAAATATCACCCCGAGCCAATATCGAAAGCAGGTAAAAAAACAATACTAAAACGGCCAATCATAGATTGGCCGTTTTAAAGGTCTTGCACACTACTTACTCAGAAGATCGAGAAGTTTATTAAGGCTGCATTTGCGCTTTAGCCGCTTCAACTTTTGAAAAATCTAAGCCTAACTCGAGTACAGCTTCTTTAATCAACGCTGGGTTTTGCATTACCATCGCCATTAGCTGTTGTAGCTTTTCAGCAGGAATGCCAAGTTGACCGATGATATTCATCGCCATCATTGGGTTTTGAGTTAATGCTTGAAACACTTCACTGATTTTTTCATCACTGACACTGTGTTCTTTTAACAGGGCAATAATTGGATTCATTGCTAGACCTTGTGGTTAATTGAGACGGATAATCAGCCTATTTTACCATTTATATCTTAGTTTTGCAGAGTGAAAAATTCGGCTGTGATCCCAGAGTCGATTTAAGGGGTAAGTTGAAAATTTAAAATCATGTAGTCTGTAGCTAAAACAATAATAAGGCTATGTATTTGTAGCTATGTGGCAAACGTGTAGCTATGTGGCAAAAGTTAAAAATCTAAACGGTGTTATTTACTTCAACAATCCACACTCACCAACCCATACTCACTAATTAATACTCACTAATTAATATTCAGCAATCCATAATCAATAATTGAAAAGCCAGTAGCGCGGGCTACTGGCTTTTTATAGTGGCGTCTTTTGTTATCACTAATAAACCAACTAGAGTGCTAGGGCTTATTTATTAATGTAATCGGTAGCCATTTCACCATTTGGCGTGTGTGCATCGCCCATATAAAGAATATCAGGACGAGACTTTTCACCATCTGTTAGGGCTAGGCCATCTTGAATGATATTCGCATTACAATAATCCACCCCATAAAAACCTTCATAGGCAGATTGGTCGCCAATTTCTGTGGCTGACAGTTGTGATAACGCTAAGATAGGTGCTGCAGGGAAAGTTAAATACCAACGTGAACCTGATAAATTACGCTCGATGTCAGCACGAGAAATTTCAGTAATGGTTTTACCTGTTTGCTCGGCTAAATATTCGCGGTTTGACTCACTCATAAAGTAAGTGGCAACGTTACCGACCTCAGCAACGGGCTCATCATAAACCGTTTGACGTAAAATAATATCGCCACTCACTGATAGATTATTGATACGACCACGGGTTAAATCACGACAACTGCTTTTACATGCAAACGATCCTTTACCCACTAAAAGGGCAGAGCCACTATCAATAGCTTCAATGTTCTCTACAGTTATGTCCTTCATGATTTTACTGTGTGGCTTTAACCAAACGCCAGTAAAGCCGTTAGTCACTTTCACATTAGAGATTTTGATTTTATTCGCTGAGCTAAAGTAAGGGCCTGAACGGTTAAAGTTGTCTTTATTGGTTCCATTACCTGCTTCCACTCGCACACCAATACCATTGAATGCTTCAATGTTATCAATTTCAATCCAATCTCCACCGTAAACTTGCACTACGCCATAGCCCGTATGGGCATTAATTGATTTAATGTTTTTCACTGAGCCTTTAATCGGTGTGCGGGCATAAGTTGGGTTGCGTTGAATCGCGAACATGTCCGGCACTATATTGCCTTCATCATCAATAAAATCACCATTCTCATTGGTTGGAACTGGTACATTGACTGGATTCATCGGTCTATTTAAGCTTGGTGATCCTTCTGGGTTTTTCACATATCTGTCTTGTAGATAAAGCGGCGCTGAACCAAAGCGATAAGTGTATGATCCATCTTTATAATCGGCATCAGCAAACATTTGTACCGATACTGATTCAGTATGGTTATCTTCAATGGTGACATTGGATACCGAGAAGTTTTCAACATAAAAAAGCCCAAATGGAATAGCGCGGGTGAGGTTAACTAAGCCGCCACCATTGCCACCCTGCATTTCGCCATAGTTGTATGGCATGTTGGTTTTAGCATCAACGGTGAAATTTCTACTCGGATCGGTTGAAGTGATCTGCACATTCACTGTGCGTTCAGCGGATAACTTACTTGGGCCAATGCTGCGACCAAACGAAAATAAGAACTGTCGATTGGGTCTATTACTTGGATTACCCGTTGGATAGGTGTCTTCTTTAATTCCGCGCATTTCGAGGACAACATCAGGTTCGACCTCAATACGGACATTTGATGGCACCACAATATGCGCCAAACTATAGCGATTATTGCTGCCATTTTCAGATGCACGTAAAACTACCACACCGCCATTTTCTTCTTTAGCGGCAAAACGAAGCGCTTTCTTTAAGCGAGTTGTGTCATTGACGGTTTCATCAAAACTATCAGAGGCAAATAGAACTTCAGGTTCATCATCAAAGACTTTGTTTTCAAAAAAGCCAATTTCTTCCCCCTCATAACCGCTTAAGTCTGTGTCTGTTGGTAAGTCTTCTTCGGCGACAACAGGTATACCTTGGCAAAAGTGTCGCTCAAATTTGCAATGACGATGACCATGATGTTTGCGGTGTTTATTGCATTTTTTCCCCGCTGATTTATGGCCGCGCCATTTATTACTGTAATCTGCACGGCGGCTTTCACTTTCCCCTCGTTGTTGGCGTTCATCAAATTGCCACCCATGGCTGTGATGTTCTGATTGCCCGTGTTGCTGTCCTTGTGAATCGGCATATACGCTTAGTGGCGTGATGGCCAATAAGCAGGCAATCGCCAGTTTTTTATGACGCATATTTACGATGTAGTTATTTATATTTCTCATTTTTATCCCCATAGTTTCAATCAAAAAAACGGAAGTTCTCCCCTTTGTTCCGCTCAAAGAACAATCAACTTGTTTGTTTGAGTGTACATAAAGTTAACAGAAAAACAATAAACATATGATGAATGTATTTCTAAAACGTTTAAGCTTGTTAATTTGATTAAAAGAAAAAGTGTAAAAAATTGCCAATGAATCTGATGAATTGCTTGGAAGTTAGAAAATCATGGGCTGAAACATAATGAATCAACTTAGAGAGTAAAACTCTGAAGTTGACGATGATCTAGTAAGCTTAGTATTTTGTTTTTTAACACCTTATCCACATTAGTTATTTTACTAGCATCTCGAATGAGCTTTGGTATATTACAACGCAGACAGATGTAAGCGAATGGATTCAACATGACATCAAATAGACAGCAACTGATTGGGTTGCTTGAACAAAATGCGATTGATGAGAGCAAAATAAACGATGCCCTTATCATCAGTAAGGTGCAACCAAGTAAACACCATTGGGTTCACTTTTTTAATCAATTATTAGCTTGGTTAGGTGGTCTTGCGATCACTTTTTCTGTGCTGTTTTTTATTGCGTTTAACTGGCATGAGATGGGTAAGTTTGCCAAGTTTGCGCTGGTGGAAATACTGATTGTATTCGCCGTTGTTGCTTATTATCAATTAAACAAGCTCGCTCAGAAAACATCGAAATCACTAGATGATTCAAATCCTCACCCCCTAAAGTCCATCATTCCAAAAGTATCTGAGTCGGTTGTTAAAGTGCCGTTATTTATGGCCGCCGTTTTCTTTGGGGTGTTATTAGCCTTATTTGGACAAACCTATCAAACAGGTGCCGACCCTTGGCAGTTATTTTTTAATTGGGCTTTATTAATCCTTCCTTGGGTTGTCATTGGCCGCCTTGGCGCACTTTGGATGTTGTGGGTTGTCTTAATCAATGTCTCTATCTTGCTGTATTACCTAAATTTTGGTGGCAGGCTAGGCTGGTTTATCAACCAAGAACTGAATGCTTTATGGGTGATATTGTTATTCAATATCGTGGCGTTAGCTTGCTGGGAAGGTTTCAGTCGTCATTACCATTGGCTAAAGGCGCGTTGGGCACCAAGGCTGCTGGCTGTCGTCAGTGGCGCTTGCATTACATGGCTAATGGTAGGCAGTATTTGGAGCTTTACTCATGATTCATATCTTCATTCTGCTTTTAAAGAACTAGGATTTTTACCCATCACCATTTGGCCGCTTTGGTTGCTGGCAATGTATGTTTGTTATCGCCATTATCAAAAAGACTTATTTATGCTGGCTGGAACATTATTGTCAGCCAACATTGTCATTATCAATTATGTTTCGGCATATTGGCTTGAAACATTGGAAGAAATTGGCCTGTTATTGATATCAAATATGATGATCGCCATGGCAGCAGGTTCGGCTATTTGGCTGCGTAAAATCAATAAGGAGTGGCAGTCATGAATGAGTCATTAACCCCAGAGGAATTCGGCTCAGAGTCACTGACCCAAGAAAAAGCTCATAACCAAACCTCGTTATGGCAAAGCTTATTGCACCACGGAGTGGTATCAGGTGAGCAACCCGCTAAAGCAGAAATCCAATCGCCGTGGTTTGTAAAACTGTTATTGGCAATTTCTGGTTGGTTTGCCGCGCTGTTCTTTCTTGGTTTTTTAGCTCTAGGGATGGAGTTTATTTTTGATAATGAACAAGGTGCTTTTATTGTCGGTGCAATTCTGACCCTAGGTGCTTATGCATTATTTACATTCAATAAAAATGAATTTATCGAACATCTGTCATTAGCGGTTAGTTTTAGTGGGCAGATATTAATTGTCTATGGCTTTATTCAGCACTTTGATGATGACACCTGCTGGTTGCTGGCGACAATATTGCAATTTTGTCAGATGGCCATTATGCCCAATGACATTCACCGCTTTTGTTCAGCGTTCTTTGCTGCCTGTTGTTTTATCGTCACCTTAGCCATTTTTCAGCTGCCGTTTATTGCCACTAGCATCATATTACTGCTTGCCTGCTGGCTTTTCCTGCATGAATTTGATCGTAAAGGACAAACTAACAATCCACTGTTAAATAGTCTTTTTTCAGTGGTTTTATTGCATAAGCGGCCAATCGCTTATGGTTTGCTATTAGCGCCTTTAGTGCAAACATGCTTTATGTCATTTCAATATGCTTGGTATGGCTTAATTGAAAGTGAGTTGTTATCAACTGAGTCACTTACTGCGCCCTGGATGGGCGATGTTTTATTGGCTTTAGTGTCGCTATATGTGGTGTGGCAAATAGTAAATCGATACCCAGAATTATCGGTTAAAGTGCGTTATAGCGTACTCGTAATCAGCCTGCTGGTTTCAGTGTTGTCGTTTGAAGCTCATGGAATTAATATTGGCTTTTTAATTATGGTGTTGGGCTTTTCAGCCAGCAACAGATTACTGTTAGGCTTAGGGGTTATAGCCTTGGTTACCTTCATATCAGCATATTACTATTTCTTGGATTTCAGCCTATTAGATAAATCTTACACGTTGATGTTAATGGGTATTTTTTTACTGGCTGTGCGCTGGGCCATGCTCAAATTTGTGACCAAACAAAGGGAGCAAGCCGATGCCTAAATTCTCTAAAACCGCAATCATGACAAACCTCAATACCATTATCTTAGTCGGCACCTTGGTGTTGATATTAGCTTTAGTTAACTGGCAGATATTTGAAAAAGAGCAGCACATACGCCATGGGGAGTTAATTTATCTTGAACTGGCACCGGTAGATCCTCGCTCGCTAATGCAGGGCGATTATATGGCGCTACGATTTCAAATGAGTAACGATATTCGTAGTGCGCTCAAGTTGCGTCAAGAAGAGCTGCGTAAAGAGGAGCTTGCTCAAGAAGAACGGGTTCAAGAAGAACAGATTCAAACAGAGCAGAACCTTGCTGCAGCGGAATCAAGTGCTGACCTAAGCACTAATTCAACTGCTAGTTCTGCAACCAATGAACAAGCTGAAACTGACCGACAATGGCGAAAACTTGCTAATCGCGACGGCTACGTGGTGGTGAGTTTCGATTCACGCAATATCGCGACTTATAAAGCCTTATATGATGGGCTGGAGCTAGCAGCAGATGAAATGCGCTTACAGTATCGAGTCAGAGACGGCAGGATCAAATTTGCCACCAATGCATTTTTCTTTCAAGAAGGTCACGCCAATGTCTATGAAGCTGCAAAATATGGTGAGTTCAGAGTCAATCAACAGGGTGAAGTGCTATTAACCAATATGTTTGATGCTGAACTGAATAAGCTTGAGTATCAAGCTGCTGGTGATACAACAAATGTTGAAGGGATTTCAAAGTAATGAAAATATACAAAACTGCTGATAGATGCGTGCTCCATAAAAAATCACTGGATGACAATAGAATCTACGTTAATAGTAGCGAGGGGAACAGTTTATTTTTTGATAATGGAAAATTAAGCTTTGAAAATTATGAAGTGAACAGAACATTAGGGCGTTTTTTTTGTATAGGCGGTAAAACTTATCGGCGGATAGAAATAAGTTCAGGTGATGAGATAACCTATTTATTAATAAATGGTCAAGGAGAGGAGTTAATACTGCCTCAACGTTTTATAAAAAAAATGTCCCTTTCTTTTAATTATGGCTATCCGAAACGTCAGGATGTATATGTTTTTAGAGATTTTAATTCAGATTGGAAGTTGAATACAATAGTGTTTAATTGCTTAGACAATAATGTGATATCAGAAAGTTTAGATAAATATTATTCTAAACTAATGGATGGCTTTATTTATGGCTACGATGATAAAAAACATTGCTATATCAAGCGTGATATAAAACTTAATAAAGTTTGGGAGCAAGAAGTCATTACTTCTGCAACTTCGGCTATTTCGAATATTAAATCTCATAATACCGTGGTTAGTTTTATTGGCCCTGAAATATCACAATTTTATATGGAAAATACCATAAGTAAATATAAACAAAGCGGTGGAACCCTCATAGGTTTCAACGATGATAACGGCGATATAATGTGGCAACTTCCCATACCAGAAGCGATAGATGATATAGGCCTGTATCACGGTAAAATTTATGTCGGAATCTATAACAAAATACTCATTGTCGATCCCCAAAGCGGTGATGTAGTAAAAAGTATTGCCACCAATACCTCACTACCAGGCTACAGAGTGAGTGCTGCACATATATTTGTTGATGACAGCTACATCTATTTTACCCATGCAGAAGACGAGCTGTTATTGATATATGACCTCAGCAGCTATGCGCTGCTTTATACCGTCCCAATGCCAACAGGTTACCGTATTAAGGGGCATCAATTTACTGATCCCAATACAGGAAAACACTATTTTACCTTGGATAATCGCACTCAAGATGTTGCAGATTTTCCAAGTCTTGAAGTTGACCCTTTAAATTTAAGTACCCAAATTGAATTTGAAAAAGAGCCCGAAAAAACAATTGAATTAGTTGTGGTTGCAAGTGACGAATTAGAGCATGAAATCGTTATTAATATGCATTCTTCAAGTTTAGATGACGCACTACGTTTTGGTGAAATCTATACTCGTGACTCAGCAAGTCACCACGGGTTTAATCATGGCGGCAGAACATATGGCACTCGCCAACCGACTCCTACATTCAATGGTGTTATTCGATTTATTCTCAGTGGTTGTGATGAAGATCAAGGCCTTGTTTTAGAAAGATTAGCAATGATGGAAAAGCGCTTTACTCATTGGAATGAACACGAGATTTTAGGCAAAGGGATGTATGCCTGCACAGATAAATTTAAACCCGTGCAATTGATTACTAAATTTAACGCTTAAGCGAAGTGGCTGAGGCGGTGAGTTCAGAGTCAATCAACAGGGTGAAGTGCTATTAACCAATATGTTTGATACTGAGCTGAATAAGCTTGAGTATCAAGCTGCTGGTGATATTACAAATGTTGAAGGGATTTCAAAGTAATGAAAATATACAAAACTGCTGATAGTTGCGAATTCCATATAAATCCATTTGATACCTATACTATTTATATCTATGGAGGAGAAGGGTGTAGCTACTTTTTTAAAAATGGAAGGCTATCCATTGAAAACTATGAGGTTATCCGTACTTTAGGAAATTTCTTCAGTATTTGTGGAGTGTCTTTTCGGCGTTTAGATGTTGCAAACGGGCGCAAAGAGATTTGCAGTTTAGTTGATGAAAGCTTTAAAGCCCTCGATGTACCGGAGTTATTTATTGAGTCTATGTTTTCGAGTTTAATGGCTGAATATAGCGATGAATTATTTTTCAGTTATGTAAGTAATTACCCTGAATGGCGCAAATCTAGTTTAGTTATTTATAACTTTTTAACTAAGAGTATTACCACTAAAAGCAGTAATTCAATATTTAGCGAGTTAATTGATGAGCATGTCTATGGCTATGAACGTCTTGAGCAGAAGTTTATTAAGAGAGACTTACAGTTACAGACAGTATGGGCGACTGATTTAAATTATAGTGGGCGTCGTACATCCACACCTATAAAATGGAAAGGGATTGTAATCAGTTTTATTGGTCCAGAAATATCAGAAAATTTCGTTGAAAACACAGTTAGTAAACTCAAAGAAAGCGGTGGAACACTTACGGGGTTCAACGATGACTGTGGGGAAATAATGTGGCAACTTCCCATACCAGAAGCGATAGATGATCTAGGCCTGTATCACGGTAAAATTTATGTCGCTATCTATGACAAAATACTCATTGTCGATCCCCAAAGCGGTAATGTTGTAACAAGTATTGCGACCAATACAGCCTTACCAGGCTACAGAGTGAGTGCTGCACATATATTTGTTGATGACAGCTACATCTATTTTACCCATGCAGAAGACGAGCTGTTATTGATTTATGACCTCAACAGCTATGCGCTGCTTTATACCGTCCCAATGCCAACAGGTTACCGTATTAAGGGACATCAATTTACTGATCCCAATACAGGAAAACACTACTTTACCTTGGATAATCGCACTCAAGATGTTGCAGATTTTCCAAGTCTTGAAGTTGACCCTTTGAATTTAAGTACTCAAATTGAATTTGAAAAAGAGCCCGAAAAAACAATTGAATTAGTTGCGGTTGCAAGTGACGAATTAGAGCATGAAATCGTTATTAATATGCATTCTTCAAGTTTAGATGACGCACTACGTTTTGGTGAAATCTATACTCGTGACTCAGCAAGTCACCATGGATTTAATCATGGCGGCAGAACATATGGCACACGCCAACCGACTCCTACATTCAATGGTGTTATTCGATTTATTCTCAGTGGTTGTAATGACGATAAGGCTCTCGTTTTAGAAAGGTTAGCAATGATGGAAAAGCGCTTTACCCATTGGAATGAACACGAGATTTTAGGTAAAGGGATGTATGCCTGCACAGATAAATTTAAACCCGTGCAATTGATTACTAAATTTAACGCTTAAGCGAAGTGGCTGAGGCGGTGAGTTCAGCGTCAATCAACAGGGTGAAGTGCTATTAACCAATATGTTTGATGCTGAACTGAATAAGCTTGAACCTCAAATAGCAGCAGAAGAGTAGCGCTGTTGCTATAGCCATTTACAACAAGTCTCACTTGATTATGGCCTTAACAGGCTAAAACCTTAACCAACATAGTCATGATAAGATTAATGACGGGGCATTATATTGATTATTAATGAGAAACTAACTGGAAAGGAAGAAATCAAGCGTGCATCTGTGTAAATACCTAAGTAGTATGTCCACGGGTTAGCGCTAATGCTAGCTAAGTTACTGATAAAGCATAGATGAGTTTGTAAGGCTTGGTTAATATAAGCACTTTTGGACTTTTTGTTTGTAGCTTAACTCACCTATAAAAATAAAACTTAATTCATTAATAAGGGAAATATAAATGAATCTTGTTCGTAAAGTGTCGGCTGTTGCCGTTGCTGCAATACTTTCTGCTTGTTCTTCTACTCCTGTAGATAATTCACCAAAAAATCTTACCACCGTTGTTACTGCAAAAACGACGTTAAATGGATTATATATGCCTGATAATAAGGGTACACAAACCGTTTATACTCGTGAGAACATGCGTGCGATTGATCAAACTGCTGAATTTGATAGCTTTTACATGCGATGGGCAAATTTCGATTACACCACAGTTTTTAGAATTGAAGACAATTTATTGTGGCAAATCGATAACGATAAAGAAAAATATCGTGAATGTCCGTTAAGCGGATGTACAACCGGCTTTGATGAGTTTATGGCAAAAGCACAAGAGTCTTCTGATGATGAAGAAGAGTATGAAACTTATGCAGATAAAAGCTGTAATGTCGAATTAGTTAAAAATGATTTTACGATTGCTGCTACGAATCAACAGCGTCGTATCAGTGGCTTACTTTCTGAAGAATTTAAAGCAACTTGGACCACTGAGTTCAAAGATGAAAATGGTAAAGTGGACCTCAACTTAATTCAATTTGTATTTTGGACTACGACTCCAAATGAAGAAATGACTGCTGCTTGGAAAGTGCATAAGAAATCGACTGAAAACTATTTAAGTAAGGTCGGTGATAAAAATGCTTTAGTACGCTTGTTAGGTGAAGACGGTTTTAAAGCTATTCAAGGCTTTAGTGGCGATGTTGAGAGCAGTGATAGTCAGCAGAAAAATATGATTAGCCAAAAGTTATCAGTTATTAAAGGTTATCCATTATCGATAAAAATGGAATGGTTTCAAAAAAATGAAGCTTGCCCTTCAGCTAAGAAAAAGCGTTCAGATAACAACCTTGATTTCTCTGAAGGGCTAGGTAATGCAGCGACTAGTTTCTTTGGTAATATTATCAAAGATGAAGCTGATAAGGCCGTTGATAAGGTGGTTGCAGAATGGCAAAAAGATGCCCGAGTTCGTTACTTATATGAAATTACTTCAGTATCTGAAGAATTAGTACATGATAGCCAGTTCCAAATACCGCATGGTTTTACAATTGAAGATAGACAGTAAACAGCCATTTGTGAGCCTACAGTCTAAGGCCTGAATTTGGTAAATACAGGAAATGGATAAATAGGAATAAAGCACTCTTTAGCTGAAAGATATGCCTTACTATCACACTGTTTAAGTGAGATAAGTAAGGCATTTTTGTTTGTGATAAAAATACCTGCAAAATTCCAATCTATATTCCTCTGGGCTACGTATGGTTAATTATTGATTTAGCGAATGAAATAATTAAAGGATTGTAAAATGCGAGCCATATTAATGTCAGTGGTGGTATTGCTGCTAAGTGCATGCAGTACCACTTACCCAAATCAGCAGGTGACGGGGCAGGTGTTTCCGTCGGTGTCAGGTGAGAGTTTAGCGCAAACTGCGATGAACTTTCCTGAGGATGTGAGTGGCCAAGTGACTCTATTGTTAATTGGCTACAAGCAAGACTCACAGTTTGATATTGACCGTTGGCTGATTGGTTTGGACATGACTCAAACCCAAGTTGCGGTGTATGAGTTGCCGACGATTCAAGGCATGTTTCCAAGAATGTTCAGTACCTTAATCGATAATGGTATGCGCGCGGGTATTCCAAAACCATTGTGGAAAGGCGTGGTAACCATTTATGAAGATGGCGAACAAGTGCAAGCCTTTACCGGTAATGAAAACCCGAATAATACTCGGGTGGTATTGTTAAATGCAGAAGGAAAAATTATCTACTTTTATGACCAAGGTTTTTCAGTTGCTGCATTAAATGAATTGAGGGCAAAACTGTGATTACTTCAAGGCTTGTCTTTATTGCTATTTAATTATCCCTTTACTGCCTTTAGCTAGCATTCATTAAGCTTTATTTAATTGTTAACCATGACAATGGATTTATGTTGATGTAACAAGGGTGATGGTTGTCCCGTTCTCTCGGTGTTAATTCGATTAACATTCATCGCTAGCTTAACTTACTGCCGCAATTTACTAATGATGGCAGCGGAATAAAAATAACAATAACTAGATCAAGGAGACCTCTCGTGAAGAAAGTCGGGATAGTGCTTATGTGCTTGTTGATGCCAGCAGCGTCAATGGCTGCAGAGCAAGTCAAATCAACACAATCAGTTCAAAAAGCAGCGCAAAACACCACATTATCAGTGGATGTGTTGTGGAAGCTAAGCCGAATCGGCAATCCAATTATTTCACCAAACGGTGAGTTTATCATTGCGCCTGTAACCCAATACGATGTGCCTGAAGATAAAGGTGCCACTCAACTATGGTTGTTTGATAAAGACGGTAAAGGCCAACGCCCTATAACAGCTAAAGGGCTGAGAGCGAGCGAACCGACTTTTTCACCTGACGGTAAGACATTAGCCTTTGTTAGCAAGCGTGATAAAGACGAAGCTGGCCAAGTGTATTTATTACCAATGGATAAAGCAGGTGAGGCGCAGCGCTTAACTGAAGTGCCTGGTGGTGTAAAAGGCATTAAGTGGGTTGGCGACAATATTTACTTTATTAGTAATGTGTTCCCAAATAAAAACTGGGACGAAATGTCGGTTCAATTAAAGGCCAACAAAGATACTAAAGTCTCTGCACACCAATGGAATGCATTACCATTCTCAAGCTTTGATCATTGGATTGACGAAGACCGTGAAGCACACGTATTTAGTATTCCTGCTAAAGGCGGTGACATTGCGGCTATTACTCAGCCATTAAACAAGCAGTTACCACGTTCATCGCAAAGTAGTGGTAACTACGATATTTCGCCAGACGGTAAGTTAATTGCCTTTAATAGTAATGGCTGGGATAACCAAGTTGACCCTAAAATTGATATTTTTATGGCAACAATTGGCAGTGGTAAAGTGGAAAACTTAACGGCTAACAATGAAGCGCCAGATACTAATCCAACCTTTAGCCCTGATGGTAAAACTTTAGCGTTTACCCGTCAGCTTATTCATGGTTTTTACGCTGACACAGCGAACCTAGTACTGCTAGATGTGAAAAAACGTTCTGAAAAAGTGATCACAACTGACTGGGATCGCTCAGTGGCTCGCTTTAGCTGGACTGCAAATAACAAAGGTTTTTACGCCGCTATTGATGATGCTGCAACCCGCCGTATTTTCCATATCAGTGCTAAAAATGGCAAAGTAAAACCAATCACTAAGCAAACCAACTTTGGCGCACCAGCGATTGCAAATGACGGTACTATCGTTGCGGCAAATGATAGCTTTTTGTACCCAGCACGTTTAGTGAAAGTTAATCCTAAGAATGGCAAAACCACTCGTTTAGACAGCTTTAACGATGATGTTTTAGCAGATGTTGATATGGGCACTTATGAGTCAGTAACTTATAAAGGTTACAACGATGAAGATGTGCAAATGTGGGTACATTACCCGCCAGGATTTGATAAAAGCAAAAAATATCCGTTAATGATGCTTATTCACGGTGGCCCACACAGTGCGATTTCTGACGGTTTCCATTACCGCTGGAATGCGCAAACATTTGCCTCTTGGGGCTATGTAACGGCTTGGCCTAACTTCCATGGTTCAAACAGTTTTGGACAAGACTATACCGATAGCATTAACCCAGATTGGAAAAACAAGTCATTAGAGGATGTGTTTAAAGCAACAGATTGGTTTAAAGCTAAAGATTGGATTGATAACGAGCGTTTAGTGGCTGGCGGCGCAAGCTACGGTGGCTACTTATCATCGATTATTCTAGGTCAAAAAGATCAGCCGTTTAATGCGCTATTTATCCACGCTGCTGTGTATAACATGTACTCGCAAATGGCCGCTGATTTCTCGGTTCACAGCACTCGCTTTGGCGATTACTGGGATAACCCTGAGATTTACAAGTCGATCTCTCCACATTACGGCGCTGAAAACTTTGACACTCCAAC
Source organism: Shewanella sp. 10N.286.52.E4 (assembly GCF_041468785.1). Lineage (NCBI taxonomy): Bacteria > Pseudomonadati > Pseudomonadota > Gammaproteobacteria > Alteromonadales > Shewanellaceae > Shewanella > Shewanella sp. 10N.286.52.E4. Next base: position 110,628 of record NZ_JBFRJJ010000031.1, on the reverse strand, counting down.
GCTAGTGGTACACGGTCAATTAGATTACCGCGTGCCAGTGGGTCAAGGGTTTGAGTTGTTCCGCACACTACAAACTAAAGGGATCGAATCGCGGATGATTTACTTCCCTGATGAAAACCATTGGATCATGAAGCCAAACAATTCAATTTATTGGTACAACGAAGTTGAAAAGTGGATGAATCAATTTGCTGAGCCAGGTGCGAAGTAAACCCGTTTAGCTATTAGTGAAAATGCTAATTAACTTGATTGTGAGAAGAAATGCCGAACAATCTGATTGTTCGGCATTTTTATGCGTGAGGTTAGATAAGCAATTTTTCTTAGCGATTAAAGGTATTTATCTACCATTTTCTGGACATTATTCGGCAAAATTGGTTTGGTCAAGTAATCGTCAGCACCGAGCTTTAACGCGAAATCTTGATCCGACTCCTCAATCAAAGAACTGACCACAACAATCGGCACTTGCTGGTTCAGGCTATGCTTCTTGACGTATTTTATCACTTGGTAACCGTTTACATCCGGCATGGTGATATCAAGGAAGATTAAATCAGGTTCTACAGAAGACAATAGTTCAATTGCACCGTCGCCAGAATTAGCGGTCATAACCAAGTAGTCATCACCAAGAATAGCGAGCAGCATACTGGTGCAAACTGGGTCATCATCAATCACTAATATTTTGGACTTGTCCATTGTTACCTCACTTAAGGTGTGGATATTACTACTATTATACTAACGATAACCTTAATGGCTTATAGCGTATTAATCAAGTTGAGTCCTTGGGAGGTGACTCGATTGTCGTCGTGCTAATTATTAATAACTACAAACAATTTTGACTATTGTGTTGTGGTTTAGTTCACCACTTCTAGCTTTTATATTGACGATACTTTTCAATCACTCCGTTTCTACCCAAGCCCGTTTAACGTTTTTACATAGCCTGCCATTGTGGTTCGTGTGTTAAAGCGCGAGAAGAATGAAATGATACGCTTATATTCTAGCTCAGCTTTACGTGAAGGGCGTCGCGATAAGTGATAAAGTGCTGCGATAATAGTGTGAGATAACAACAAAAATAATCCTCTTTTAAAGGACATTCGCATCATGACATTTCGTTTTCAGACTTTCGCCGCCGGAGCGTTTTTATCACTGGCTATGGGGTTATCACTTCCAAGCCTAGCCGATGGTTTTTATGCGAATGAAACTTTGCAGCGACAGGCACCTGATGCATTTGCATTGCAGCCTGAAGCTCACGACTTCTTAGTGTCAGCTTATGCATTAACAATAAAAGATGGCGATCGTTTATTAGGCTTAATCGCAGAAGATAAAGCGCTGACTAACGCAATTCAGCAATGGCCTGAGATGACTATTGAGCAACAAATACCATGGCTTAAAAAAGTGTTTGCGTTAGAAGTGCGAAGCTTTGGTACTAAGGCGCCGCAACTGATTATTGATAATCATAGCTATGCCAACAAAATGGTGTATTTTGACTTTGATATTGAAGCGGGTGGCAATGGAATTGTGTACTTAAATCCAGATAAATTAGCCGAAGAAGAGGCTTATGCTTCGCTGGCTTTTTTGATTCATGAGACTCGGCACTCTTACCAATTCCAGCAAGCATTAAATGCTAATGCCAATGCCAATGCCAATGCCAATGCTAATGACAGTGACAGTGACAGTGAAATTGTAGCGATATCCGCCGGGTATTTAGCCGCTTTTAAGGCGCAAAAACAACTCAAGGGGTTTGGATTTAGTGACTTCCTTACGTTGTTGAATGAGTTTGAGGCTTTCCAATATGGTAATTATGTTATTGGGCAACTCACTGATTGGCAGATTGATATGATTAATATGGGCACGTTTGCGAGTCAGTTTGATAATCAAGGGCAATTAAAAATCGACTTAAATACCTTGTCAGCTAACGTTGATGAATTAAGTTTATTAGCCCAATACAATGAGTTGGCGAAAGAGCAATTTGAGTTAAGGCAACGCCAGCAATAGGCCTAATATTAGCAGCCTGTTATAAAAGTCTACTAATACTGAAGGATAGCTGGGTGAGTTATCACAATGGATAATCTATGAATCTAAAGCAATTAGAGATTTTTTGCGCCGTAGCGGATACGGGTTCTGTTACTGCAGCCGCTAAGCAACTTAACAGTAATCGTACCCAGCTAAGCATGGCGATTAAGGCGCTTGAGTCGAATTTGCAGGCGACATTATTTGTCCGTTCTGGTAATAGCCTGGTGTTATCTGAAGTCGGTAAGTCTATTTATAAAGATTGTGAAAGCGTGGTGTCTACCTGCGAGCGAATTAAGCAAACCTGCGAACAAACGTCAGAGAAATTTCGTTCAGAGATTTGGCTCGCTCGTGACGACTCCTTTCCTGATGAGGTTTGGCAAGATTTCATTCATCAACTGAATAATCATTTTAAGGCAACCACAGTGAACACCGTGCTGGCATCCAGTGGCGACTTAGCTAACTTGGTGAATACCAAGCAAGTTGATTTTGCTTTTGGGGTCGACTTTGAGCGAGTGGATGATGCCAATACTGACTATTTGCCACTCGGGCGCATAAGAATGATGTCGGTGTGTGAACATACCCATCCGTTAGCCAGTCTTCGCCGTGTGTCAGATATTCAACTGCGTGAATCTATGCAAGCGGTGATGGTGTATCTCAATGATAAAGATAATCCTGAGTTGCAGCCTTTTTCATTAACCCATATTGGCTTTACGAGCTTTGAATATATGCTCAACACAATATTGTCTGAAAAAGCCTGGGGTGTATTACCTGAACCATTGATTAGGCAGCATTTACGCCAACAGCAATTGGCTGTTATTAAGCATACTTATGGATTAACCCATCAAGATTATTGTTTATTTTCAGCTCCCGGTAATGCAATACCTGCACCGATTTCTTGGTTATCAGATCAAGTGAGCGACTATTTGTTTAAGTTTTAAAGGTGCTGACTTTGATAAAATAATTGGCACTTGTTATTTGCTAAGCCTAACTCGTAGGCTTCGTAATAGTAGAGCTCTTCATATTAAAGCCTTTCATGTTAGCGCTCGTTATATTTGAACTCTTCAAATATGGGCTTGTATATCACAATCACTGAGCGTCAAAGTAGTTGACGCTATAGGCGGTTGGTAACTCATTGAAATAATGATGTAAACGTACATTTTTCATCTAAGTTCACTTTATGTACACCTTAACGACATTGAGGTTTTTCGCTGTTAACGCCATACTTTTCTTAGGTTTTAACAGGTGATAATGAATGTGTGCAAAGAGCAACAAACAAGATAAACAATTACTTAAGCTGTCAGCAGTCGCTGCTTTTAGCTTTGCAATCCTCGGGGTCATCGTTGGCCTGTTAAGTGGATCTATTGTCATTCTTTTTGACGGTGTTTACTCACTCATTAGCTTATTACTGACAATGTTATCTCTTGCTGCTTCTGGCTATATGCATGGTTCTTCACGTTCTCACTTCGCTTTTGGTAAAGCCATGATGGAACCGTTAGTTGTTGCGATTAAAGGCTTAGTGATTTTGATGTTATTGGGCTACAGCTTATTCAGTGCTTTTCATGTGTTTATCAATGGTGGTCAAGCAATTGATACTTCGTTTGCAGCTATTTTTGGTTTTATCAATTTAGTTGGTTGTTGGGGAGTGTGGCGTTGGTTGCAACATAAAAACCAGTCTAAAAAGCAACAAAGTGGCTTATTGGCCGCTGAAGAAAAGCAATGGCAAATGGATACGGTACTGAGCGCAGCGGTATGTGGCGGCTTGATTATTGCCGTGATTCTTGAGATGACGCCCTTGTTTCATTACGCGGTGTATGCTGATTCTCTAATGATGTTGTGTATTGGTTTGTACTTCCTAAAAGTACCTTTTGTTATGTTAACCAATGCATTACGCGAGCTGTTAATGATGAAACCTGATCAAGAAATATGTTCACTTGTGCGTGAAAGTGTTTCTGAAGCTAACGGTGTATCACCGCAAAACCTTAAGTTAACCGGCATTGCCAAAGTAGGACCTGAATTGATGGTTAACATTAATGTCGACCCTAAAAAATCACATCAATTATTGGCTGATGTTCAACATATTCGTGAATTATTGAACCGTAAACTTGCGCGTTTATCGCTGAATGTGAAGTTGAATCTCGATATCGCTACTGACGTTAAATAACAATGTGTTAATCCTAAATCGAGTGCCTCATTGATTTGACACTCGATATGCTTATCTAAGACTAATGACCTGTTTATCTTTTCAGTACATCCTTAATCCAAAAAGCTATTTGAGCGCACATAACCAAGGTAAATGGAATGGCGCCAACAATCGCAATTTGCTTGTTTAAATCCACGTCGTTAATGGTCACTAGTGCAATTGTTATCGCAATTAAAATAAGACTCCAGAGCATTTTAGCAATGTGACTTTCACTGCCAGTGAGCATGCTGGTAATGTAAATGGAGGAATCTGCACTGGTGATAAGAAAAGTGATTAACAGTAGTATTGCGGCAACCGATAAAATGCTGCCCAAGGGGAAACCATTTGGGGTTAACTGATTAAAAAAGCTAAACAAGCCTAAGGTGTATTCTTGATTGACCGCAGCCATAACCTCAGCAGCAAAGGGTTGAGTTAACACGCTACCAGCAAAGCCAGAAAACCAGATAATTGAAGTGAGTGTTGGCAGTAAAATGGTACATGCTAAAAATTGCCTGATGCTACGGCCTTTACTAATTCGAGCGATAAACGGCCCAACGAAAGGCGCCCAAGCAATCCACCAAATCAAATAAATGACGCTCCAGCCTTGGCTCCAATTAGCGGGGTCTCCGACACTAAAAGAGACTTTTGGCAGTAACTGCAAATAACTCACGCTTGACTCAAACATGAGCTGTAGACTGTTGAAGGGATCAACTAAAGCAATAACCGTGACCAAAATAGCCACCATAAAAAAGGTATTAAACTGGCTTAATCGTTTAATTCCCTGATTTAATCCAGCAATGGATGACAAGGTGAATAGCACTGCAATAAACAAAATTAGCCCAATTCTAAAGCCGACACTGGCCACATCAAGTCCAATCGCTTGCTCAATCCCTGTTTGAATTAAGGCGACAGTATTGGCAAAGGTGCCAGCCATGCCAAAAATAATCGCAATGACCGCAAGTAAATCTAATACGCTAAGCCATTTAGGTTTTTCTGCGCTAAAACTGGCACTGATCCTCAGGCTGCGATTACGATTATATGCAAACCATGCCATGACTAAGCCAGCCATGGCGTATATCGCCCAAGCATGTAAACCCCAGTGGAAGTAGGTAATCGCTAACGCGCCAGATACCGATGAGAAGTCATCTTGTAAAAATGCAGGTGGGTTAACATAGTGATATACAGGTTCTGCAACGCCCCAAAAAATGAGCCCCGATCCCATGCCTGCAGTAAATAGCATGGCTATCCAACTGGTAAAGCTGAACTCGGTTTGCACTTTTTCTCCACCAATATGTATTTTGCCAATAGGACTGAAACATATTGCTGTAGCAAAAATAAGTAATAAACTCGAAAGCTGAATGAATTGAGAGTCAAAATGCTCAAGAAAAAACTGAGTAAATAAGCTGAATGTTGCCAACGTTTTGTGAGGGAAGGTCAACAACAAGCCCGCAATGATTATGACGGGTATATAAAAGCTGAGTTTAGGCGTCAGCAATGGCGGTGTTTCAGACTTTGCACGTGGGCTTGTATTACGTGATTCCAATCTAGTCGCTATCCAGTATTCGAAGCTATATTCAGTTTTTTCACTATGACTGAATTAGTTATCAGTTTAAAGTCTTAAACAGAACTTTAGTATTAGCTTAAGCTGTTTTTTGATGCGTCATAGCTGGATCTGAGGGGGGAATTTAAAGGACTAAACCTGAGTGACGAATCAATTTGTCGCTATATAAGGAAGATGTTTTTAGCATCATAAACGAATAAAAGCTTAACTATGTTAACAAATTGTTCTAGTGTAAATTATTGATAAAATAATAAATGCTTGGTTTTTATTTGTTGTTGTACTGTATGGGGGATAATTATTTGAACAAAATCAGACTTATTGCCGTGACGGCTTTTGTATTGTTTTATTCTTCAATAAGTATAGCGACTACTCTCAAATATAATGTGAATGGTTCAAGCAGTTGGGTGCCGTATTATATTCCTAATAAAGTTGAAAACTCGGGGATTTTGGGTGAACTGGTCCCTAAAATTTTATCCATTGCCGAAGTTGAAGTCGAAAAACATAACTTTCCGCCTAAGCGCACTAATCAAGCGCTAGAAAAAGGCCTGCTGGATTTTGATTTTGTTAGTCCTAGTTGGTTTCCTAAAGGTGATATGGGAGATCAGTTTATTCAATCTTCCGCGATCTTATCTATTCAAGAAAACATCATCACGCTTGAAAAAAACCAGTCTCAGTGGTCTGACATAGACAAGATAACAGGCAAGTCTATTGGAACGGTGCGCGGCTACCTTTACCACGATGATGACATATTTACTCGGGTCGATTTCGCGTCTGAAAAACAGCTCATCAAAGCGTTACATAAAGATCGCGTTAGCGCGGCGATATCAGGGGATTTACCTGCATTGTATTGGGCAAAGCAATTGAAATTACCTATAGCGCTTGCTGCGGTACATTCAAGTGGGGTGTTAGTGATGCGCTTGCGTAAAGAACACAGTAGCGTGATGCCGAGAATTAATATGGCTATTGCCCAGTTGCAAAATGATGGCACCATTCAAGCTATTGTGGATAAATACACTAAAAATGAGCAATATCAGCAATAAACTGATATTGCACATCGGTAATGAAAACGAATAAATCTATTGTGTGCGTTTAGTTGCTATTAGCTGTTTGAGGTTGAGAAACCTGACGCTTTTTGTTTTCAAAGTAGTGATTCGTTTCCGTTAAAATCACATGTCGTAAGCCGATAAGTGCAATTAAGTTAGGAATTGCCATCAGGCCATTGACGGTATCAGCCAGCATCCAAATTAAATCTAATTGAATGAAAGCGCCTACCGCAATTAACCCTAAAAATGTCAGTTGGTAAATCTTAATTCCTTTGTCACCGAGTCGCTGATTGGTCAAATAATTCCAACAACGTTCGCCATAATAGTGCCATCCTAAAATAGTGGTAAAGGCAAAACACACTAGCGCAATAGTCACAATATATTGACCGACAATCACTGAGCCGCCCGAGGCAAATGCGGCACTGGTCATGGCTGCACCGGCTGTATCGCCATTCCATACGCCAGTAATGATCAACACTAAGCCTGTCATGGTACAAATCAAAATAGTATCGAAAAAGGTGCCTGTCATGCTCACAAGTCCTTGCTCTACTGGCTCATTGGTTTTAGCTGCCGCAGCCGCAATTGGCGCGCTGCCTAAACCCGATTCATTTGAAAACACCCCGCGGGCAATACCAATTTGAATTGCTTGGGCAACGGTTGCGCCTAAAAATCCGCCCGCAGCAGAAATAGGAGTAAAGGCTGAGTGAATGACTAATTCGAGAGCGGGAATGATTTGCTCTGAAAAGCTAAATAGAATCCAAATACACGCAAGCACATAACCTAGGGCCATAGTGGGTACTAACTTTTGAGCAACGTTAGCAATACGTTTTACCCCGCCTAATGTTACAGCAGCAACCATGGTAGTTAGTATTAACGCTGTGACCCAGGTTGGAATATTAAAGGCGATGGTCATGGCATCGCTAATGGCATTAACTTGTGCAAAAGTACCAATACCAAAAAAGGCCACACCAACACCAAATACAGCAAAGATCTTGGCTAACCACTTGAGGCCTAAACCACGCTCAATGTAATACATAGGTCCGCCCGCAATATTACCTTTAGCATCTGTGGTGCGGTATTTAACTGCGAGCATACATTCAGCATATTTAGTGGCCATGCCAAAAAAGGCGGCTAACCACATCCAAAACAATGCGCCTGGGCCACCAATTTTAATAGCGGTTGCAACTCCAACAATATTACCTGTACCGATAGTGGCGGATAGGGCTGTACATAGGGCTGCAAAAGACGATAAATCGCCTTTACCAGTAGCGGGTTTGAATAACAAACTAAGGGCAAAAGGCAGCTGGAAAACTTGCAAAAGTTTAAGGCGAATAGTGAGATAAAGACCTGTACCAACAAGTAAGCAAAGGGTAATAGGGCCCCAAACAATGCCATTGATATCGGCTAAAAGCGCGTGAAAATTCATGATATTCCTCGAATATTAAACAACAAAATTAATATGGAGGAGGAAAAGAAATGGCTGATCAGTGGTACTGAAGAAAGAGACGGGCGAAGCATCACCTTGTTCTAATAGCTCAAGGTTAATATCAGGCGCAGCAGCAAACGACAGCGACCATAAATGAATACAGTCATCCTCTCCTCTGTCCTTTTGCCTGAGCGTTTCGCGTGACTGACAAGTCAGTCTCACTTTCGCCTTCGGCGCTGTAATAACAATCGCTAACGAACCACGTTTGCTTACAGTCTCTCCAGAGGCTCGTCCAGTAACAGTCCTCACCACCATGTGGCACCTGAAAGAGTGCTTTATTCATTTGCTTGAAATGACTTAATGTTTACACAAAACGTCATTGCATGAATAAACTTGCCTCGTCGGTGTGGGGTTACTCCCCACTCTCCTGCTACCTTCATCCGAACGGATCTTATTGAATAATCTTGCTTGGTATTAGCTAAGTGATTAATCAAAAAGGGCGATTAGCATGCGGGATCTATTTCATTGACTCAAGAGAAGTGGATCACAGTTTAATCGAGCGGTAACTGACTGCGCTATTATTCAACAGTAATCCCAATCCCAAAGTAATCTGAGTAGCCATAATGAGATTTTATAAAGCGGCAGTGAATGGTTTGTGACCAATCACTGCTATTGAGGATAAGTTAACACTCATACTCAAAGCCCTTCGGGTTTGGGCCGTACTGATTAGTTTCTTGCTCGCTATCGGATACGAGGAAATACAGTAGAACCAAAGCACCAATAAGCGGGATTAATCCAATTAATATCCACCAACCGGTTCTGCCTGTGTCATGTAATCGACGTACAGTAACGCCAAGCCCTGGTAAGAAAACTAATAAAGAATAGATACCGCTGAGCAAGCCGTATCCGGTCTCAGGGCTTAGTGTGCCAGTCATATTGTCAATTAAGCCCAATACAATGCCCGCAATTAAATTGAATAAAACAAAAAACCAATATTCTTTACGACGGGCTCTGTCTTTAAAGTTAATGTAATTTTTAAGAACTTTTATATACCAATCCATGAATTATTCCTTGTTATCGGGGGCATTGACTCAATTGAAACCATAAAGAGACAGCATAGGTTTACCGCTTAAGTCATTAGTTATATCAGCATTACGCAGTGATGAACATGAATTGAACACATTAATGATACTGGTCTTTATTCCATTATCTTTGAAGATTAATGAACCAATATTTCACTATTTGCGTAGTGCACTTTATAACCAATTAAACAGGTGCCAAATGATGGATAATATGAATCAATCGGGAAGTATTGCAACGATCATTGGTGTTGCAGATGCCACGCATTATTTGGTGGGCCTTACTGATGCGAATAATAACTTCGCCGGATTAAATGGCGAAGTGGCTGGCGAGTGTGTTCATTCAATCGTTGAAGCCAAAGCCTTACTGAAAAGTCATGATTACGCTATCGCTCACCTTGAATATCAAACGGCTTATGATGAGATGTGTGGCTTAGATAATAGCGGTAAATACCAGCAGGTGATTAACCTGTGATTGAAGTTAACCAATAAAGCTAGCTTGATTCAAAACCAAGCCAGCTTTTTGTTAACTCGCAATTGCAGACTAACAGCACGCATTTATACGGTTTCTACCATCTGCTTTCGCACGATATAGTGCTGTATCGGCGGCGCAAAGTAGGGCGTTGGCCGTTCTGAACTGGCCGTTGACCTCACTGGCATGCCCCTGACTCACACTGACAGAAACCGAAATATCTAGGCCTATATCCATATAAGTCAAAGCATTAATATTTTGCTGAATAAGTTGAGCCGTGGCTTGTACTTCTGAGGTATCGCAATTTGGCATCACTAAGGCAAATTCTTCTCCGCCATATCTGGCGGCAGTGCAATTTTCATTGGGTAAAGACACTTGAATCGCAGCGGCAATTTTTTGCAAGCAGCGATCACCCATCACATGCCCATGGTTATCATTAAAACTTTTAAAATGGTCGATATCAATAATCAATACGCTGATTGGGTCGCCCTGTTCAATACAGGTTTTCCAGTGGTGTTTTAAGTCGGCATCAAACACACGGCGATTAGATAAATTAGTTAAGCAATCCGTTGATGCCCACTTATAAAGCTGTTGATACTCTGCGCGATACTTACTTAAATCTCTTATGATGATGCCAAATAAAGGTTCTGACATAGGAAAATGGGTTACAGACATTTCAACATCAATGGTTTGGCCATTGGACATGTTAAGCGTGGTTTCATTAGGTAGATGGTTTAGTGGTCTTGGCTCAAATGTTGATTCGAGAATCATCTGTTGATAATGAGACTTTTGAGGTTCGGTCAAATAAGATTGCCAGCGTTGACCTATTAAAGAGTTTGTAGAACTTTTATTGCAATCGAGCAATAACGCCACTGCGTGACGGTTAGCCATTTGGATATTGCCAAACTCATCAACCACAATCATCGCTTCCATCATGTAATCAACTAAAGTCGATAATGAGCTGAGCGCATTACCACCAAGCATGGTTGTGCTATGAGGAGGATTGAACCTAGTTTCCAACGTTTTATCAAAATGATTATATTCATTTGAATCAGTGCGTGTTTTATTTGCGGCTAGATCTGCAGCATTAGCCGTCGTATGTTGAGCTAAATTATTAGATAGGAACTGGGGTTCAATTTTTAATGGGTTAGCACTCGGAGGCTGTTCATTAGCGCCAAACTTGTAATGATAATTACCACTAAGCGTGTCACCAATGAACATATCCATTTTCACTTGAGAAATCTGGCTTAGCTGTTTCTCTGCAGTGGAAGTGAGTTCTAACATAACGAGTATCCTTACTAGTGTGTTAATTTCATCGCATTAGCTGCGTTTTCTAGTTAATACTCTATCGAACTCTGTTGGCGATAACCTTTCGCCAACCTTCCTTTTTAAGTGATTGTTATTTATTGTGTTTGAGTGGTAGTTAGCAAGCTTTACTTGAACCTTCTCCTCTATTAATCACTTGAGGATCTTCACTGAGTAATAAGAGTGAGTTATCGGTGTTTGTTAATACAAATTGAAATTTAGTGGTGCCAATAACTTTATCGAGGTCCATTAACTGGATAATTTTACCATCGCTGCTGGTGGTTACAGCATCAATAACACCGTCAAAAGGGGTTTCAAAAGCGGCGCCTACAAATTTTAATCCTTTGTCTGTTAAGTCATCTAGTAAGTAAGTAATGGTACTTTCACCAGAAACTTCGACAGAACCTGTGTCATTACTGTATGAAAAAGTGGGGACTTCATTTTTATCGATGGTAACGGTAACAGTGATAAAAGTGGCTTTGCCAGTGATATTTAGCATGATAATTCCTTTTAATTAATCATTATATTGTGGGTAGGTAAAACAAGTTGTGTGATAGTGCTGAGTTGATTTTCTGGTAGAGGTTCGCCTAAGCATTGCAGTGCTTTAAAGTACGGACTTGTGATTAATGGGTGTTTATTCTTTTGAAAGAGTAGTGCTAATCTTGTTTTGACTTCATTGCAGGTTGAGGTGTCATTGAGTTCAGGCTCAACTAGATTGTGCGTTTGGTGGATTAACAGCTGACTTGAAGAGAGTAAAGCTTTGTAACTGATATTATCAGGGTGCCGACTGGAAATATCAGAAAATAAATCCACGGCAATAGCGGCGTATTCAGCGCTTTGTTGATATTGATTATGATTGAAAAAATAACGTGCAGATGCCAAATGATAATTAGCCCAAATTAACTGATTTTTTGAAGAGTTAATCAGCTGCTTATTTTCGCTCAATAAATTTGCTAGGGCCTCAACGTCATACTCCATACGATGCAGGTTTGTTTTGTTAACGACTTCTAGTAATCGTAACAATGCATCGAACCTGTCTTTTTGCCATTGTTCATTTTTCGGATCTTGAATTAAGGTTTTGTCGATAGTGTTTAGTCCTGACATAGCCACTTCAAAAGCTTTGTTGTATTTTCTTTGATAGCGGAGCAAATTAGAGTGAATATGGTAACTACCAAATAGTCGGCTAAGGGAGTAAGGGCTTAGGTTTATATTCGAATTAACTAAGTCCTGTTGCAGTTGTTCATGAAGCTTGATTCCAGTATTGATGTCACCTTGAGACACTGCCGCAGTTGCAAGCCATGAGCGAGTGTCGGCTATATCAGCGATAAGTTGGCTATTAGTCGAGTCATTAATTAAAGCTATTCCCTTCAGTTTTAATGATTCAGTGAAGTCATTGGTGGCTTCATGAAAGCGTTGTTGTTTTATCGAAATAGAGCCTAAGGAGTTATATGCGTATGACAGTTCCATCAGCGCTTCTGTATTTTCTGGCGCTAGGTCATACATTTTTTTACTGTAATTTAGGTATTGTTCAAACCAGACTTTTGAGGCTGTCCAGTCACTTTGGTCATAATCCAATTGCCCTAACCAAAACGCATTAGCCCCTAGGGTTTTAAGCAACTCAAAATGTTCAGGTTGCTCAATTAACAATGCGCTGAGCTTTTCTTTAGCGGCTAACAATGCTTCTTTGGCTTCGGTTATTTTACCCCGTGAATAAGCCACTTCTCCCATCGCCTCTAGTGTTTGCCCTTGTTGAAAGCGAGACTCAAAGCTTAAGCTGGTGTCTTTAAGGGTTGATGCTTCGCTATAGTATTCCAGCGCTTTTTTATTAATACCATCGAGTAAATCCATTCTGCCAATGCCACGCATTTTGTCGGCAAAATCTCCCACCATAAAGCCAAGTAGGTTTTCAGCTGCTTGTCTTTTTTGTAGTGCCATCTTCTCAGCTTCGAAACTTTTAATACTGGCTAAAATCGAGGTGATAGTGAGCAAAAACAGCAATGAGACGGTGAAGGTTTTTTGCCAGCGCTTGATCCGTTCATGTTTACTAGAGGCATTAATCAGTTCGATTTCTTGTGGCTCTAAATCAAATAACGGATTAGCTTTAAGTGCTTGCGCTTCTTTCAGTGGTTTACCGTCGGCAAGTAAGTATGCATGATGTTTATTTTCTTGCAGCCAACGGCTAGAAAGGTGCTGTAATCGGCTTTTAATACGAATACTTTGATTATGTTCGGCAATCCATGATGTGGCTCTTGGCCAGCGCCTTAATAAGGCTTCGTGCGCAATGCTAAAGCAGGGTTCGCCATTTTGTAGGCTGGAAACAAATAAACGACTATTGATCATCGCCTGGGTCAGAGCCCGTTCTTCTTTGGTGTGCAGTTGTGCCCAGCGAGCGGTGCGGCTGGTGATTGATGATTCATCTTCACGTAATGTGACCAATAGCGACAATACATGAGGCAAGCTGGCTTTTTGCTGCACAGTTAGCTCGGCAATGGCATCTTCGGCATTTTTACCTATTGCACCTTCTATCCCGCCAAGTTCTTGATAGACACTAAACAGTAACTGATCATCTTTGCTGCGTTTTAAATACAGTGCTTGGAGCATGTACTGCAGCATGGGGAGTGCATCAGGGTTACTGGCGGCTTCAGCGCATAATATTTCATCTAGGGGGGTCGCTGTATCAGGATCGCTGGTCCAGGTTAAATTGGCGGCAACAGCTGGCAGTCGGATCATTTGCAGTAATTCACTGCGAGTAGGCGGCGATAAATCAAAATGAGCCCCACGCCCTTTTCCTGTCATTAAACTGGGGTAGGCCACTAATAATGGGTAAAACTCATTACGGCAGGCACTCAGTACTAAAATGCAACCCGAGTTAGCTAATTGTTCGAGGATGCTGATGAATGCTATGCGCTGCTCTTGAGAAAATATCGGTGAAGATAGTAAGACTTCGAGGCGGTCGATAAATAAAGCAAAGTGAGTGTGGCGTTTATGGTTAGATTTTATCGCTTGTTTACATTGACTCACAATAGCTTGGGGCTCAGTAATGAGTCGATGAGACAGTGAGTCGGCACTGTCACCGTCAAATACTGGCAAATCATTGATTTCCCAATCGAGCATGACGCCAGCAAGTTCAATGAAGAGTTGCGATTTAGATACATCTGCAAAATCGAGACTGCCATAGGAGGCAAGATGCACGCCGTTGTAACCTGCGCCGACAGTGAGATTGGGAATAATTCCCGCATTAATTAATGATGATTTACCACTGCCGCTGGGGCCTAATAAGAGGCAAAACCCACGGCCAAATTTGACTTGCTGGCTGATGCGTTCGAGTAAGACGCTTATTTGCTTACTGCGTCCGAAAAAGACTTCATAAAAGTGTTCTGAGTAGGCTTGCAGGCCTGGAAAGGGTGAGCCAGATTTCCACAGCTGGTTATCGGCAACGGTTTCGTGTCCAATGGGAAAGTTAACATCGGCAATAGTACGATAGCCACGTTTGCGAATGGTTTCGATATAACAGGGCGAAGTGGCTTTATCGTCAAGGGCGCGGCGTAATTGATTGATGATTTTATGCAGTGGATTGTCGCCAATATCGCTATCTGGCCAGCAGTGATTAACAATATCATCGCTACTTAAGACTTCACCGCTGCGCTCGCATAGCAAGATCAGCACGTCCATTGCTTTGGGTTCAAGCTGTTTGGTTTTTTTGCCTAGGTTTACGCTATTGCTATTGGGGTCGACCTGCCACTCACCAAAGAAAAAAATCTCTTTTTTCATTATTACATTCCGTTGAAATCCCAGCTATTTGCATCATGCTTTGACTGCTAAATAATCGCAATTGCGTTTCATTAGCATTTACTTATACCAACTTATGGTTAGATATGTAACCACTTAAAGTGTGAAAATGTATAAAATATAGGCTTTATTTCGATTGGATTGTTAAGGCGTGCAGCTAGATGCACTGTTGAGCGGTATAAAAAGAATGGTCGTTATTTAAGCTGATTGAGTGCTTTGAGCGTTAACGCTTCAGTGTAGGGATTAATTTTAACATGATTAGGACTCCAGCCTTTTACAAAACGTTGAAAATCAGCCCAAGCGATGGAGTAGAGAGGTCGCCAAGTCTGGACCAATGTGGTGGTACATATTTGGGGCTGATGCACTAAAGTACTGCTGACCAATGCGTTAAAATAATCATCCAGTAACCCAGAGATCTTTGCCTCACTTTCTGTAAATGTCAGTACACTACTGAGTAGCAGCGCCACATCCTTCATGCCACAACCCTTGCCTACATATTGAAAGTCCACTGCAGCCACTTGTTGGTGATTTGGGCTAAAACAGAAGTTAGCCAGCTTAGCATCGCCATGAACTAAGGTTTGAAAAGGGCTTTGTTTTAGTAGGGTATCGATTTGCCTGGCTGCGGCTTTTAAGTTCGAGTCGGCTAATGCTGCTAACTCATCTGGTCGAGTATCTAAATGCCAATAGGTCCCTTGCTGCCAGAGTTTTTCATGTAAGTGGTTAGTTACTTTTTTATCTTGTTCAGTTGAATCTAGGTGCTGAACATCAGGATTTTGAAATAGAAATTGGCCATGAAAACTCCCGAGCCATTTAAGGCAAGCTTTGATGGCGGTATCATCAGCTCGAGTGAGGACGTTGTTAAAACCAACAGTGGCTAAGTCCTCAAGAATCAATAAGCAGTCATCGCCATCTTGTTCTAGATATAAACATTTAGGCACCCGATTATCTTGGCTACATCGGTTGGCGTAATCTTGATACCAATGAAACTCTACCTGGTATGACTTTATCTTGCGCTGGTGAGAAAGGGCTGTATTCCATCCTTTAGGGTGCGATTGTGCTGTGGTGCTATCTTGTGGGTCCATCATAGGTAGCTTGATGTGTTTAACAATCACGCTGCCATATTCCGAACTACACAAGTGAGCTCTGAACAATTCGCCGTAACCACTCCAAAGCGATTGAATCAGTTCTATTTGAGTAATTGCTGTCGCACCAGTTTGTTGTTTTATGGTGTTGAGCACACTTGAGTTAATGCTTGAATTAATGTCAGTTTCGATATTCATTCGACGAAAATAATCTCTCTATGGTCGGTATTGATGTGGCATTGATACGACATTGAAACGGTATTGGCGTAGAAATGAGCTAAACACTACTCAATAAACAATTCAATAAATACTATTCAATAAATATTGAGCAAATTGTATGTTTAACCGCTGAATAAGTGAAATACTTCTCAAGACTTAGGGGTTATGCATTGAACTTTGAATTAAATAGCGTAATTTTAAGGTATTGAAACCGACTGGAGTTTGGATATGAAGCCAGGCAAAAATGATAGCAAGTTACTGAAACTCGCCATGGAAATTGGTGAGGGGTATGCGAAAAAAAGAGGTTTTAAAGATTTTGGTGTAGGTATTTCGCCAAAAGATAAAGTGGAATGTATTTATCGTTTACTAGTACAAGATGGCTTGATACAAGCACTTGCCGAAGACAAAGATGATGGCCCTAATAGAAAGCATAAATTGGTGTTATGGATTTCAAAACAGCTTCCTCCAGAGCATCCATTAATGAACTAAATGGTGGGCTGTCGTACTAAAAAGCCAAGCGTCTGCTTGGCTTTTTGAGTTTTATTTTGAGTTATCTTTCCATCAAGGCTGCTTCACCATCAAGATTTAGCGACCATCTCGTTATCTACTTCTAATTCTTCAGGAGATTTCAGTACATCTTTAGGCTTAGTCACGCTACCGACTGGCGGATAAGCCACACTATCTTTAAATCCTTCGCGGGTGTCTTCACTGTAATTTGGAAAGGGTAGCTCTTCTTCTTCAATAAGCTGGCGAATGGTTTGCTCTGCCTTTTGCTGCGCGTCGAGATCAGCAGGCACCGCATTATTGAGCACCACATTTTGCCCTACTGGTGCAATATGGATATCCAGTGTTTTCATAATGTTCAATAAGTGAAAATTCAAATCTTCGGCAATACCAAAATATTCATTGATGTCACCAGTATCAATGTAAGCATTGACGTTGACCACAAAAGCGTCACGTTCAATCGCTAAAAAACGTGCTCGCTGGGCGATTTCTAATACTCTTGGATGCGATAAAAGTAATTTACGTAATTCCATCAGCAGCATTTGTAACTGCTCTTTGGAAGTATCGAGGCTAATTCGCAAATCATGCTTATAACGGCGGCGATCGATCACTGAAAAGTTTTCTAATTCTTGGGATGAAAATACTGAGTTAGGGATATGCACTACGGTGCGGTCAAGCTTACGAATGCGGGTTGAGCGTAAGCCGATTTCTTCAACCACGCCTAAGGTTGTGCCAAAGCGGCAAAAATCACCGGGTTTAATCGGCCTTGCTGCATAGAGGGTTAATGCGCCAAAGACGTTCTCTAATGGTTTTTGTGCGGCTAATGCAATGGCTAAACTGCCAACACCTAAACCAGTTAGGATTGTCGCCATATTGTAGCCTGAACTTTCAAACCACATCAGCGCGATAATCACTACTATGACCATTTTAAGAATGGCTACCATAGGTCTTAATAAAGCCACACTGTAACTTTTATCTTGATCATGAAGTTGCTTAGACTTGTAAGCAGAATAAAGCTCAACTAAACCCAAAATCAAAATGGTATTGGCAAGGTAGAGTAAGGTGCTGTTATCAAACCAAACTCTTGCTCGCACAGATAATCCAAGTGCTAAAGCGACATATTGCAGTAATGATAAGTATAAGAACCAACGCAGACTGCGGCCACAAAATCGGCTTAACCCTGCAATACGAGGCTCGAAGTGTTTGGCTAGACTTTTGGCCGCGATACTAATTAGCCCAGTGCCTATCCAACCAAAAAATATGCTTAAACTGAATATGAGTAATTGCCAGTTTTCCATGTGAAAGGCTTTAAATTCAGGTAAGAAGTTTGCGAGGGTTTCTATTTGAGGACTGTAACCGTATTCGTCCCAGAGTTCAGGGATTTTGGCGACGGTAGCGTTAGATATTTTCCAAACTTTACCGCCTTTTCCATCTGGGACATGCTGCATATAAACAGGAATTGGGCCGGTATTGGTTTCAAGTACGCCCAGTAAATCTCGGTAACTTGGGAGCTTATCGTTTAAGTGTCCTGTTGCTTGATCGCTGATTTGCGACAAGTCGATGATATTTTGCTTGTTCCATAAAATGGATAGCTTTCGCAGTAATTCAGGGCCGTCTTCTGGATTAATGCCGTTAGGTAAATAACGTAAGTCGACAAATTCAGCCGCTGTTTCCCAATCATCTTGCTCAACCGCTTGGCTTATGGCGATTAATGTTGATAGTGGCGTTTCACCATCTCGGGCAAGTATCAACCCGCCTTGTGCTTCGGCAATGGCTTCACTGCGTTTTTCTGCCTCTGCGACTTTTTTGAGATTAATGTCATCAGCGGCAACAGCGTTAAAGGGGGCACAGTGGAGTGAAATGAGTAAAACAACAGAGAGAAGCCAGCGCCAATTGTGCATCATAATTTATCCCTAAAATAAGACCTGAAACACTTTCAAATATATGTGTTTTATCATCAGACTGCTAGCTCGAATTATCATAATTTTCACAAAGTTAGTTAAAGGTGGTTACATTTTTGCGGTTGATACTTTGCCACTTAAGGTAAAGCCACGCCTCCAGATAACAATTAATGCCTACAAGAAGCTGAGCATAGTGGTGTTTGTCGCAGGTTAAGTGGGTTATCTATTTCAGGCAGTTGTTCCTGATACCGTTCTTGCTGAAGAATAGCGACTTATTGAAAATAATAGACTTTTAATAATAGCTAAGTTGAATTTGATTAATGTTGAATCTTGCCTAGACTGAATCTACATAGCCTGAAACCACTAACACCCTGTAAAAACAAGAGCATCATTGTTTTAGCCAATACCAAACGCGACAAATTAAGTACGTTATCAGTTGAATGGAATCAAACTTAGACTCACAGAACAACATGGAGTTAATGAAGCATGAAAGCACAACAAATATTTTTACTTCTGGCGGCTGTAGGGCTCCTTCCTATCGCATTATCTTATGGTTTTTCTCCAGCTAATTCACTTTCATTTTTATTCGATATCAACGCAGAACCCATTAATGTGACTCATATTTTTCGCGCTGTAATGGGGCTTTATTTAGCCTTGGTGCTCTTTTGGGTGGCAGGTGCTTTAAAGGCATCCATCAGGCTTGCAGCTTTATACAGTTTGGTCGTGTTTATGCTTGGTTTAGCTGCAGGTCGTAGTTTGAGCTTATTCATTGATGGTATGCCACATTGGTTGTTGGTTGTGTATCTGCTGTTGGAAATTGGCTTTGGTGTAGTGGGCATTCAAATGATCAGAAAAACAGTATTAGAAGACGTTTAAGTTCTATCGCAAGTCTAGTGAGCTATTTGCTTATAAATCATAGCTTTTAATGTGTTAATTAATAATCAAATTGATGTTTAAACTAAAAGGTGACTGTATGAAAAGTATTGTTTCATGGGGAGTATTAACGCTATTCACTTTGGTCAGTAGCAGTGTATTTGCGGCAACGGATAAGCCAAATATATTTGTTATTTTTACTGATGATATTGGTATCTCAAACTTAAGTGCCTATCACAATGGCGTGATGAGTAGTGATACACCTAATATCGACAGTATTGCTGAAAAAGGCATTTTGATGACTGACTATTATGCTCAGCCTTCATGTACAGCAGGGCGATCTGCTTTTATGACAGGGCAACTTCCGGTGAGAACGGGAATGCATACAGTGGGCTTACCAGGCGGACCAGTAGGGCTGAATAAAAATACTCCTACTCTGCCAGAGATATTAAAATCAATGGGCTACATGACAGGCCAGTTTGGTAAAAACCATTTAGGTGATCGCGATGAGTTTTTACCTACAATGCATGGCTTTGATGAGTATTGGGGCTGGTTGTATCACTTGAATGCAATGGAATACACCGAAGACCCTGATTGGCCTACCGATCCAGCATTTCAATCATTTGCTCCTCGTAATGTAATCCATGCTAAATCAACAGGTAAAGGTAAGCAGTCTATTAAAGATGATGGACCGTTATCGATTGAACGTATGCGAACACTTGATGATGAAGTAAACAAACACACCATCGATTTTATTGAAAGAGCAGTCAAAGCCGATAAGCCTTTTTTTACTTGGTATTGCCCATCTCGAGGTCATGTTTGGACTCATTTATCGCCTAAGTACGAAAAAATGCTTGGCCAAAATGGCTGGGGGTTACAAGAAGTTGTCATGAAAGATTTAGATGACCATGTGGGTGAAATGCTAGCCAAAATGGAAGAACTGGGCATTGCTGATAACACCATCATTGTATTCACGGCTGATAATGGCCCTGAAATAATGACTTGGCCAGATGGCGGTATGACACCATTTCATGGTGAGAAGGGCACCACTTGGGAAGGCGGAGTAAGAGCGCCAATGTTAATTAGTTGGCCTGACAAAATTAAAGCGGGCCAAGTTAAAAATGGCATGTTTGATGGTATGGACTTTTTACCTACCTTGGTTGCAGCAGCTGGTGGTCCTAATGATCTGAAGCAGAAAATGTTGACGGGTTATAAAGGCTTTAAAGCCCATTTAGATGGTTACAACCAGCTGGGTATGCTGACTAAAGATGAGCCTTCGCAGCGTAAAGAGATATTTTATTACGAACGTGATCGCTTACAGGCTGTAAGAGTTGGTGATTGGAAGGCGCATTTTGTGGTACAGAATAATGGATGGTCAGGAGCCAAAGAAGAGTTGAATGCGCCGCTATTATTTAACCTTCGACGTGATCCTTATGAACGTGCCGCTGAAGAATCTGGCATGTATCTCAAATGGATGGGACAAAAAATGTGGGCATTTGGCCCAGCGCAAGCTGCTGTACAAAAGCATTTAGAGACGTTTAAAAAGTGGCCGCCAATGACAGCTGATATTGGTTCAGTTAATAGTGGTGGCGTTGGGAATTAAAGGCTTTTACTCTCTTTCAATGTCTGCTTTAAAGGGCCTATATAGCCATTTCGGTTGGGTTATATAGGTCTACATGTTAACAAGGAAGGTTTTATGAAGCTTAGAAAGTGGCTAATTGTTTGCAGTACTTTGTTGTCTACAGCGATAGGGTTTACGTCAATAAGCGTGTTTGCTGATGACGGTTTCTCGACAACAGAAGCATCATGGAAGCACAGCGTAGAGATTTACGGGTTAGCGCTGAATATACGTGGCGACACCACTGTCAACGATCAGAATCTTGAGGTCGATGTTGATCCGCAATTTATTATGGATACCCTTGAAATGACTGCTATGGTGCATTTTGAAGGAATTCATCAGAATCAGTGGGGCTATTACATTGATTATAGTTTCATGAAGCTCAATGGTGAAACCAATAACATAATAGATAACACTAACAATTTGGTGCTAAAAGGCGATATTGATATTCGCCAAGGCGTATTAGAAGCTAAGGGCTTTAAACGCTATGAATATGGCGATAGCACACTGGATTATACATTTGGACTGCGTTGGTGGGATAACGACATTGATATGCAGTTATACCGCAAAGACAATAATGCCATTTTCAGTGAGATTAACTTAGAAGATGACTGGGTTGATTATGTAATTGGTATTCGATGGATGAATCCAATTAATGAGGATTGGCTTTTTTATGTTAGCGCAGATGCAGGTTTAGGTACTGATACTGACTTCACTTCGTCGATTATGACGGGCGTTAGATACCAGATAAACACTTGGTCTGATTTAAATATTGGCTATAAATCAACCTGGGTTGATTACGATAATGAAGATAATTTTGCTTACGATACCGCTTCACAAGGTTTTCTCATTGGTTGGGCTGCGTACTTTTAGCGAGACTAAATAGCAGTCATGCTTAATCACGTATCCATAAGAGCTCGACTTAACCATGTCTGAGCTCTTTTTGTTTTTAACATTACTCAGTTGGTAATGGATTACCTTTTAGAGAAAGCGCATAGCGTAAAAGAGTAAAATCATCCTCTTGGTATTCTCGGATAAAGCTCATGCCCAATTTTTCAATGATATTCACTGAGCCAAGATTAAGGTTAACAACTTCGCCGTAAATAATATCTAAATCCATATGCTTCTTAGCATACTCAATACAGGCAAGGTTAGCTTCTGTGGCATAGCCCTTACCCCAAAAATCTGGGTGTAAGCGATAGCCGATATCGACAGCATTTATCCTGGAGTCATTTTTGAAACCGCAAAAACCAATCACTTGGTTAGTGGCTTTTAGCTCCACAGCCCAACGAGCAAAACCATATTTCTGATATTCTGCTAACCAGATGTCCTGAATAATGTTTTTCGCATCTTCGATGTTATTACACATGCCTGCATCGCCAGTGTAGCGGTTGACTTCTTCTGAATTAAACTCAAGCACAGCCTTTGTATCGCCAAGATTAAATTCACGAATGATTAGGCGTTCAGTTTCGATGATTATTGTCACTTTATTTCCTTGGCTCTTGGACTTTTGTATCTGCTCCTGATGCACCTGCTTCAGATGCATTAGTGATGTCATAGTAAGCTTGATAAGCAAATCGACCGATTGCGAGCACAATCAAAATAATAATGATCCGACTCATGGTGCCTGAAGCCGTGGTGGCTTTTTGCATCTTAATTGGACCTTTTTTCTTGATTGATTTTTGGCCCTGATGTGATTGATTCGTCTGTTGCTTGTCTTTGTTAGATTGAGTGCGAACAGCAACGCCTTCAATTTGTGCCTGAACAGCTTTTATTTTTCCATCAGCAAGTTGCTCTGTTACATATTCAATTCTGTCGCCAACATGTGGCTTTCTTGCCATATGCTTTAGGGTTGAAATATGAATAAAAACGTCTCTGTCACCTTCGTCTGGTTCAATAAATCCAAACCCTTTATTACTATTCCAGCGAACCAACCGACCAGTTTCCATTTTCACCAATGTTTTCCTTTTTGAGTGAGTGCATGTTTTAGCACACATTATAAAATTGCCAGCCACTATGCTAGGTTAATAACACACCTTAATAAATATAATTACTTAAGTGCTTACTCTTTGACGGCATATTGTTTTTTAAGCAATACCTTGACCACAAAAAGAACAACACGCCCTAGTAAACAAGGAAGATATCATGAAATTATCAGCAGGTTTTGCTGTAATACCGAAAGCGTTATCCATTTCACTTGCCGTGGCGACTATGATTGGTTCGAGCTCGATTGTTAGTGTCTCAGCTCAAGCTGAAAACTTTGATGCATCGGTAATGAAATCTATGCCGAAACTTGAGCAGCTTTATACTCATTTGCACCAATATCCCGAGCTGTCTTATCAAGAAAAAAATACCAGCGCTCGAATGGCAAAAGAGTTAAGCCAACTTGGCTTTGATGTGACTGATAACTTTGGTGGTTACGGTGTCGTTGGCATTTATAAAAATGGCACGGGCCCAGTGCTGATGATAAGAGCTGATATAGATGGTTTACCGATTATTGAGCAAACGGGTAAATCCTATGCTTCAAAAGTGACAACACTAGATGAGCACAACAATACCGTTGGCATAATGCATGGCTGTGGTCATGATATTCATATGACCAGTTTTATTGGTACCGCTGAGCAGTTGATGAAGCATAAAGCAGATTGGAAAGGCACCTTGATGATGGTGGCACAACCTGCAGAAGAAGTCGGCGGTGGTGCGAAAGCCATGTTAAAGCAAGGTTTGTTTAGTCAATTCCCAACCCCTGACAATGTCATTGGCTTACATGTCAGTGCAGGTATTCCAGCGGGTAAAGTGGGTGTGGTGAGTGGCTACGCTTTAGCTAATGTTGATTCAGTAGATATTACTATTAAGGGCAAGAGTGGCCATGGTGCTTACCCACATTTAACCATCGACCCCGTGGTGTTGGCAGCAAGAACGGTGTTAGCACTGCAAACGATACCAAGTCGAGAAGTCTCACCGCTTGAGCCTAATGTTGTCACTGTGGGCTCCATTCATGGCGGCTCAAAGCACAATATTATTTCCAATCAAGTAAAGCTGCAGTTAACGTTACGTTCTTATAATCCTGAAGTGCGTGAACAACAAATTGCAGCCATTAAACGTATTACTAAAGGCATTGCGATAAGCGCAGGTTTACCTGACGAGTTAATGCCAGAGGTTTATGTGCATGACGATGAAACCATTCCCTCAACTTATAATGAGCCGCAGCTTGCTGCCAAAGTGCAAGCCAGTATCGAAACTGAGTTAGGTAAACAAAATGTGGTGATTGCACCACCAGTGATGGCGGGTGAAGACTTTGGCTTGTATGGCCGTACAGATCAAAATGTGCCAATTACGTTATTTTGGCTAGGAGCTGTTGAACCTGGGGCTTATCAGGCAAGTCTTGATTCTGGTGAGGGCTTGCCGTCATTACACTCAAGCTTGTTTGCCCCAGATTATCCATTAACGATTAAAACGGGTGTGAGAGCGATGACTCGCACAGCAATGGATTTGTTTAACCAAAAACAATAGTTGTTGCTGAGCCAAGCATGCCTTGGCTAGACAAATAACGTTATAATATTGGCGATAAGCAGGATTAACCTTTTCTGCGATTACTTTGGATATAGATAAAAAATATGATTACCTTTAGCACTAATGTTGGCGATATTTGCATTGAGCTCGATATGGAAAAAGCGCCTGTGAGTTCAAAGAACTTTTTGCAGTATTGCGAAGAGGGCTTTTATGAGCACACGATTTTTCATCGTGTGATTAAGGGGTTTATGATCCAAGGTGGTGGCTTTACTGCCAAAATGAAAGAAAAGCCGACGCGGGATCCGATTGTTAATGAAGCCAATCGTGGCTTGAGTAATGTATTAGGTACCATTGCGATGGCGAGAACTGATGCGCCTCATTCAGCTACTGGGCAGTTTTTTATTAACGTCGGTGATAATACCTTTTTAGATCATACTGCGACCACCAACAATGGTTGGGGTTATGCAGTATTTGGTAAAGTGGTTGCTGGCATTGAAGTCGTTAAAGAAATTGAAAAAGTTAAAACGGCGACGATAGCAGGTCATGATGATGTGCCGAAAGAGGCTATCGTGATTGAAAAAGTTACCATTAGCTAAGAGGCTGCACTTGAGTTTGAAGGGAGTTAATTTGAGTCTATCTGAAGCTGATATATTGCAACTGACTCAAGCTAAGCAATTGCTTGAAAACCCAGGGCTTGCTGCAAAAATCACAGACTTTATTGGTACGCCAATTGAGAAAGGTTTTTCATTACTGCCTAAAAGTGTCAGTGGCGGAATTGGCAAAGTGACTCAAATGGCGCTGACTAAAGCATCAGATGCCGCGCTATTTACTATGAAAGAAGCGCCAGGTGAGCAGTCTTCTGATCGCTGGCATAAACTGGGTGTTGCTGTCAGTGGCGGAGTGGGTGGATTTTTTGGCTTATCTGCTTTAGCCATTGAGCTACCTATTTCTACTACTATCATGTTGCGGTCTATCGCAGATGTTGCTCGTAGCGAAGGCGAGCAACTTAATGATATTGAGACTAAGATGGCGTGTTTAGAAGTGTTTGCTTTAGGCGGGGAGTCAACTGATGACGATCAAGCTGAGAAAGGATACTTTGCCGTGCGCACAGTATTAGCAAACTCGATTGCTGAAACCGCTGAATATATTGCGGCTAAAGGCTTCAGTAAAGAAGCTGGCCCTATGATGGTTAAATTTGTCACCGTTATCGCTGAGCGTTTTGGCGTACAAGTCACTCAAAAGATGGCAGCTCAAGCTGTGCCCGCGATTGGCGCTGCGGGTGGCGCGATCATTAACACCTTATTTATCGATCATTTTCAAGACATGGCAAGAGGGCATTTCATTGTCAGGCGGTTGGAGCGAAAGTATGGTGGAGAGTCAGTGAGATTAGCCTACGATAGCTTGCTAATGACTGAGTAAATCAACAATGCTAGTCAATGAGATACGCTTGTATTGTGATGCTAATCTACCCCTCGATATCCTTCATACTTAAATCGTAACAATTATATCGTGTGAACTTTCATCAATCTTCGCTATCTTAATAATTAAGCAAACAATAATATTAATCGCTAATTGTTAAGGATAGGCTTTCAGGATGAATGTTTTTAATCGAGTGAGTTTGAATCAATTACTGCAATGCTGCACGGGTTTACTGTTAGTTGTGAGTGGCAGTGTCGTTAGTAACACCGCATTTTCTGATGAAATACCCTTTAAACCGCAATTTACGACTTTTCATATTGATGCCGATTTTGAACTGACTCAAGCTGTTGTCAGCGCCAATATATTGGAAAATCCAGGTAATGAATTAATTGCCTTAGGGGTTGATGATAACCACGACCGCTGGTTGGCTATTTATGGTTTTCAGCAAAATGAATTGGTGATGCTTGATAAAGTGTTATTGACCAAAGACATTTATAGTTTTGACGTCAATGAGCTTGAACAGAATACGTCTAAGTTATTATCAACTGAAACTTCAGATCAAGATGCTGAAAAAATGCAACAATTGTACTTTGTTACCGCAGACTCTTTGCTGCGCTTTGAAGAGTATCCAGCAACAGCAAACAATACTCTGCAACAAGACGAATTGAACTTGACTGATATAGACGATCCTTTATCCACCTCTGCTTCAAAAGTCCCCTCTAGTGCACTGATTAAAGTGGCTGATATAAACTCTATTGCGGTGACAAGCCGTGCTGATTTTATTTCCCGTGGGGAGTTTGTTAAAGATATCAATAACGACGATATCGCCGATATCATGATGAGTGACTTTAGAGATACTCAAGTGCTATTAGGCGCTGCTGATGGGACATTTATTCAGCAATCATTACCTTTATTACCTGTGGTTGAACTGAAAAATAATGGTGCTGAGTATAGCCATTCCAAGCTATATCACAGTGATATGAACTTTGATGGTCGTGACGATATTATTAAGGTAGGTGAAGGGTCGTTAGAAGTTTACTATCAACAAAACGATGGCCAGTTTTCAGCTATCGCTGAGTTCATATCCGTTAGTCAGCCAATCAGTGGTGTTGATTGGTGGAATAAGCGTGATGCTTATGGTAAGAATTTAGATCAAAGTGATTTGCTATACCGAAAAGTAGAGCGCATTGGCGATGTTAACGGTGATGGTGTAACGGACTTAGTTGTACGCTATACCAAAAGTTCAGGGGTATTTGAACGCAGCAATGACTATGAAATTTACCTTGGCGTAAAAGGCGATGACAGTATTTCTTTCCCTCGTGAGGCAGATACGATTATTAAGGCTGAAGGTACCCTGACTGGATTACGCTTTGATGATATTGATAACGACAATATTGATGAAGTGATTGTGGCTGGGTTTGATATCAGCATTTCTCAAATTATCAGTGCGCTACTTTCAGGCAGTATTGATCAAGACGTGCATGTTTTTAAAATGAACGAGTCGAGTCGTTTCGGCGCCAAAGCCAATGTGATTAAAGAAGTAGAGTTAAATTTCAGTTTAACTTCAGGTCAAAGTGGTGAACCCGTAGTGGCGTTAGCTGACATTAATGGTGACGGTTTTAAAGAGTTACTGCTTTCTGATGATAACGATGCACTGGATATTTATTATGGTCAGGCTGGCAATAATCCGTTTATTAAAAGGGCTGAAGAGTGGCAAATGACTATACCGGTCGAAGGCTCAATGTTATCTGCGGTCGATATTAACCTTGATGGCAAAGAAGATTTATTATTAAGGTTTGGTAAGCAAGATCCTGAGAACTTACAGCGTAGATTTAGTGTGTTGTTAGCAAACTAATCGTAGTGCTAAAGATCAACACGCCTTAGTAAGCACTCTTTAATTCACTTAACTAGTCATAGTAGCCAGTTTCCTTAACCATTAAGGATACTGGCTTTTTTGTTGCTGAATCATAGTTGTTCACTATAGTTTTTCACTTTAGTTGTTCACTATAGTTTTTAACATGGTTTCCATCATATATTGGCTTAATAACTCAACGAATTAGCTTTCAACTCATGATAAGAGTTAGCTTTATATTAGCGAGTGCTGAAACTGATCTAGATCATAAAACCACTTAAATTATGTAAAAAGTAGTTTAGCTTTTTGGCGATGAGCGTAAACTGATATTAAACATGTAAATAATATGCATGATTAAGTTTATCATCAGGAGAAAGGCAATGTTTTGTATTCAGTGTGAGCAAACAGTAAGAACACCAGCAGGAAACGGTTGTAGTTATTCACAAGGCATGTGTGGCAAGCTAGCGTCGACTTCAGACCTACAAGATCTACTTATCTATATGCTGCAAGGCGTCTCTGCATATGCAGTTAAAGCGCGTGAGTTCAACATTATTAATGCTGAAATTGACACCTTTGTTCCTAAGGCATTCTTTGCCACACTGACTAACGTTAACTTCGATGACGAACGTTTAATGGATTATGCCTATCAGGCGCAAGATTACCGTAACGAATTAAAAGCTGCTTACGAGCAAGCGTGTGCTGAAAAAGGCGTAGAGCCTGAAGTTGTTATTGCACAAGGTTCATTAAACCTTGCTGCTTCAAAACCTGAGATGCTAGAGCAAGCACCATTAGCCTTACCTAATCGTGGTGATGTGCATGAAGATATTCTAGGCCTACGTTTACTTTGTTTATACGGCCTTAAAGGCGCTGCTGCATACATGGAGCATGCACGCGTTTTAGAGCAAACAGATGCTGATGTTGCCGGTGAGTTCCACCAAATCATGTCTTTCCTTGGTGAAGATTCAGTTGATGGTGACAAGCTATTTGGCACAGCAATGGAGATTGGCCAATTAAACTATCGCGTGATGGCGATGTTAGATGAAGGTGAAACCAGTGCATTTGGTCACCCAGAGCCGACTGAAGTCAATACTAAGTCAGTTAAAGGTAAAGCGATTTTAGTGTCAGGTCATGACATGAAAGATCTTGAGCTTATCTTGCAACAAACTGAAGGTAAGGGCATTAACGTGTTTACTCACGGCGAAATGCTACCAGCTTTAGCTTATCCAGAATTTAAAAAATATCCGCACCTTGTGGGTAACTACGGTAGTGCGTGGCAGAACCAGCAACGTGAATTTGGTACTTTCCCTGGTGCAGTTGTGATGACGTCTAACTGTATTATTGATCCAAATGTGGGTGAATACTCAGACCGTATCTTCACTCGCAGCATTGTTGGCTGGCCTGGTGTGACTCACGTAGAAGGCGAAGATTTCAGTGAAGTGATTGATAAAGCCCTTGAACTTGAAGGTTTCACTTACGATGAAATCCCGCACAAAATCACCATTGGTTTTGCTCGTAATGCGTTAATGGAAGCTGCGCCTACTGTGGTTGAGAATGTGAAGAATGGTTCTATTAAACACTTCTTCTTAATTGGTGGTTGTGATGGCGATAAGTCTGAACGTAGCTACTTTACTGACTTAGCTAAATCAGTACCAGATGACACCATTATCTTGACCTTAGGTTGTGGTAAATACAAATTCAACAAACTTGAATTTGGTGACATTAATGGTATTCCACGTTTGTTAGATGTGGGCCAATGTAATGATGCATATTCTGCGATTCAATTAGCATTAGCACTGAAAGATATCTTTGAGTGTGACATCAATGAGCTACCGTTAAGCCTTGTTTTATCTTGGTTTGAGCAAAAAGCGATTGTGGTGCTATTAACCTTATTGTCGCTTGGTGTTAAAAACATCCGCACAGGTCCGACTCCGCCAGCTTTCTTAACTGAAAACTTGGCAAAAGTGTTAGAAGACCAATTCGGTTTACGTAACACCACTGATGTTGAATCTGATCTTAAAGCGATGATCAAAGCGGCTTAATACGCTGTTAATGGTGATATAAGTACTCGGCTTATATCACCATTTTTATGACTGTTATTTTTCCATTTCTCCTTCCATCATTTACCCAGTAACAGGTGCCTTATGAGCTCATCAGGATTTTCATTTTCAGCTGCGTTGTCAGCAGTGCAGTCAACTAAAGATGACGACAAAGCAGAGAAGAAGCCAGCCGCTGGTTTTTCAATGTCGAGTGCGTTAGCAAACACAGCTAAGAAGACTGTAGAGATTAAATCTGAAGTTAAGTCCGAAGTTAACGCTGCTCAAGTTAACGCTACTCAAGCTAAAACAGCGACAGTAAATGATGATGCTTCACTACTAAGTGCAGATGATTGGCAGCGTGGGGATATTAAGCTTCGCTGTGTTGAGAAGTGGAACGAAACTCATGATGTAGTTAGTTTTCGGTTTCAAGGCTTAACACCGGTTAAGTTTAACTATAAGCCTGGTCAGTTTATTACCTTTAAGCTCGAGATTGATGGTGAAATAGTTTATCGCAGTTACACCATGTCATCTTCACCTTCTCGCCCTTACTCAATCGTAGTGACGGTCAAGCGAATTGCGGGTGGCAAGGTGTCAAACTTTGTTGCTGATAACGTCAACGAGGGAGATGTGGTCACAATAATGGGGCCAGATGGGGCGTTTAATTTAGTGGATATTCCTGCTACAAAGTACTTATTTTTAAGTGCTGGCAGTGGTATCACACCAATGTACTCTATGTCTCGCTGGTTGTTAGATGCCAGAGTGGGCAGCGATATTGCCTTTGTGCACAGTGCACGCAGTAATGACGATATTATTTTTGCTGATGGTTTGAGTTCGATGGCGCACCGTAGTGCCAAATTCAGTTTACATTACTTACTTGAAGCAGCTCCTGAGCTTGTTGAAGGCGTTAACCATACGGCGAATGATAGCCGTATGTTAGGGCGTTTAGATATCGATAAACTCGTTAAACTTGTTCCTGATTTTATGGAGCGTACTGTGTTTGTTTGTGGCCCTGAACCTTATATGGTTGCGGTTAAGTCATTGGTTGAAGCTAGTGGATTTGAAATGGAAAACTTCCATCAAGAGAGCTTCACAGGTGCGATAAAGTCAGACAAACTTGTTAGTGATTCAAGTAGTGACGACAGTCGTCAATTCATGCTGAAAATAGCAGATAAATCCATTTCGCTTTCCACTGAGCAAACATTACTTGATGGTATTGAGTCTGAAGGGCTACCAATTATTGCAGCCTGTCGCAGCGGCGTATGTGGTGCATGTAAGTGTCAGGTGACTTCAGGGACGACGGAGTCGAGTAGTACGATGACATTAACGCCTGAAGAAATTGCCGCGGGTTATGTATTGGCTTGCTCTACGAAAATCACTTCAGATGTGACGTTAAAAATGTAACTTAGCAATAGATTGATATTTTTAAAGCAAGCATTCAGACGGTGTTTTTTATGAGCTAATATCGAGAGCCATTAATCAATTTTATGCTGACTCAAGCTGAGATTGATGGCTGGCATTAACGGCTAAAGTGCGTTTTATTAAGTGTTCAATGAAGGTATTCACCGCTTGATTTTGTATCTTACCAGCCAATGTAATAATACTAAATTTAGCGGTAAGTTTAGGCATTAACTGTGGAGATAATGCTATTAATCTACCTTGTTGTATTTCTTTTCTAACTGCTATTTCGGGAGTTAGGGCGACCAGATCTGCATTCATTATTGAGTCTTTAATGGAGTGGAATTGATCGAAGCGAATCTGGCCACAAAAGTTATCTCGCTGCTTAAATAAGCCCTCGAACTGGTTAAGAATGCTGGTTGGTAAGTGTCTTGGTATTGCTAAAGAGTAATCTCTAAATGAATCTAAACTCAGTAGAGATAGTTTGGCGAGTGGGTGGTCTGGGCGGCAGCAAAAGACGACAGGGAATGGCGGTAGTTCTATCACGCTTAACTCATATTGATTATCTAAACCGTTAAAATCTGATTCAGCTACAAATAAATCTAATTCCCCTTCAAGTAACTGTTGAGTTAGTTCTTTCCAACCATCAACACTTAGCTCTAAGGTCATATTTGGCCTTGAGTTAATGTATTCTCCTAAGATTGGCCCGACTAGACTGTTTGATGGAATGGGGCTGGCGCCAATATTGATGGTTAATTCATTCTCCCCGTGAAACAAAGCGAGTGCCTGTAGCATGTCATCATGCTCTTTTAAAATAGCTTTTCCATGCTTTAACATCAATTTGCCTAGTGGCGTCATAGACATATTTTTAGAGTCTCGTAAGAATAACTTTCCTCCAACGAGCAGCTCTAGTTTTTGTAAACTTTTGGATAGTGTTGGCTGGGTAATATTTAATTCTTTTGCTGCTCTACTGAAATGTTTATATTCAGATAATGCTACAAAGTGTTTTATATTTCTTAATTCCATGCCCTACCTAATTTTGTTAGTTAAATTATTTATAATTTTTAGTTGCTTTATTTGAGGTGAGGTTTATGAAGTAATATAAATATATAAGTCACTATCAAATACCCTTGGTTCCTATTTATTGTCTTTTTAGTAGAAATGTAAATTAGTTATCATATTTATTTTGTTCACTTCTTATCTTTTTTATATCAAAAACATTTCATTTTTGTTTCAAGTGTATGTTTGTTAAGCCATATTTATACTTTTTAAAATTTGTCATTTAATGCCATTCCAGGTGGCTATTGGTTTATTCTTAAAATCAATTAGCGCAAGATTTAAATAAAAGTTAACAATGTTCTATCTAACCCACTAAGAGGTTGGGCAATCTACAAGGATGGAATAATAATAATGAAATTTAATAAATTGCACATAATGACCCTTGCGGCCATATATGCTGGTGGTGTTGGTGCCTCAGCGGATAGTGTAAGTCACTCCACTTCAGGTTCTAATGCAAAGCCTATTGTGATAACCGATGCCATTATAAAATTTAATGAAGATCGCAATAAAGACCGAATTAATCCTGAGCAATCACAACAGCGAAATAGTAACGGGCGAAATGTGCATCGTGCGGTGCATTCGCAAACTCGAAAAGTCGATTTTGTTTATGAGGCTGATATCAGTGGTGAGCAGACTTATATTATTCAATTAGTTGATTCACCCGTTTCTCTTTATCAAGGTGGTGTAGCAGGACTACAGGCAACAACTCCTAGAATCAATAAAATCCCAGCGGCACTAAGTCCACAATTACATGACAAGCTTGATGTAAAAAGCAGTGATGTAAAATCATATGTTAGCTACCTAAAACAACAACAAGAAAACGTGGCGACCGCTATTTTAAGTACTGTCGGACAAGTGAAACAAGTTGCTGATTACCAACTTGCTTTTAATGGATTAGCGATAAAAATGACTCAAGAGCAGGCAGAGCATGTGCTTGAGTTACCTAATGTTGTCAGTGTGACGCGTGAAATCATGTACGAACTACACACCGATGTCGGCCCACAGCATATTGGTGCCGATAAATTTTGGACTGGTGAAGTAACTGGTGAAGAGTTTACTGGTCAAGGTATTGTTGTAGGGGTTTTAGACACTGGAATTAACAGTGATCATGAGTCGTTTGCTGCAAAAGGTGACGATGGTTATATGCATCAACTTCCAGCTCGATATGACAGTTATTTAGGTGACTGTGAGCAGGCTGAATTTGAGTCAATGTGTAATGATAAGTTAATTGGTGTGCGCTCTTACGATGTCATTACCGACACTTATAGTGACGAAAGTTTCCAGCCAGATAAAAATTGGTGGGAAATAGACGGCCCACTTCGACCTGCAAATGGTGAAGATTATAACGGTCACGGATCGCATACTGCCTCAACCGCTGCCGGTAATGTACTATTCAATAAAGCTTACACTCTGCCTGAAATTGGCGTGGAAAGCGATGGTCAGCCTACCGACTTAATTTTACCTCGCATATCAGGCGTAGCTCCACATGCCAACGTTATTATGTATCAAGTGTGCTTACCTGGTGATGGCACCTTAAACGGCATCACCGGTTGTCCAGGTTCTGCGTTACTGGCTGGCCTAGAGGATGCCATTGCTGATGGCGTGGATGTCATTAACTATTCAATTGGTACAGCATATGGTGCTTTTCCATGGGAAGACCCAATGGAAATGGCATTCTTATCAGCACGTGAAGCAGGTATTTCAGTATCTGCATCAGCAGGTAACTCGTTTGACCCAACTGAAGCCAACGCCCGCAGAGGTGCAATTGATCATCTATCACCTTGGTTAACATCTGTTGCGGCAACCACCCACCCACGTGAATTTGGTGTAGAAGGCAAAATGCTAACAGACTTTGTTGGTGGTGAGCAGTCGCCTCTGGACATTGAAGGTAGCGGGATTACCGATGAGTACACTGGCCCAGTCGTGTTAGCTGCAGACTATGGTTGGGAGTATGAAAAATGTAATGATCCTTTTCCTGCAGACTTTTTCTTAAACTCACCTGATGGTGAGCCTTATGCTGTTGCGCCGATTGTTGTATGTAAACGTGGTGATATAGCGCGAGTCGATAAAGCTGTGAATGTTGCAACTGGTGGCGCAGGTGGTTTCATATTACGTAATGCATCTGCTAATGAATCGTTAGCCAACGATCCTTATGCCATTCCTGGTATTCAAATAAGCTATGGCGAATTTTATGGCGATAGCAGTAATGATTATTATGGTTTGTCTGATTGGTTAAATGAAGGTAGTGACCATCATTTAACGATCACAGCTTCAACTGTCGTTACTAAAGAACGTACAGCTGATATGGTGGCTGACTTCTCTTCAAGAGGCCATAATTTCGATAATCCAGAAGTTATGTCGCCAAACTTAGCCGCTCCAGGCGTCGATGTTTATGCTGCTTGGGCTGATGATATGCCGTTTTCCGCCAATGGTATCCCAAGTGATTACCACGCGATAAGTGGGACCTCGATGGCTGCGCCACATGTTGCTGGCGCTATGGCACTTTTAAAGCAAGCACAACCTAGTTGGTCACCTGCTGAAATTCAATCAGCGCTAATGACCACTGCAAGTCTTGAAGGTATGACGCGCTCTGTTGAAGTGTATCCATTTGAAGGCATTGAGGCTGCAGGTTTTAGCGATGCGGGTAGTGGTGTGATTAATGTCGCGCGCGCCTATAAAGCAGGCTTAGTGTTGGATGAAACAGGTGATAATTACCGTGCTGCAAATCCACGTAACGGTGGCACCGTTAATACTTTGAACGTTCCATACTTTTATAACGAAGCGTGTAGTGGTTCTTGCACCATGATGCGAACCTTCACCGCGACTCAAGATGGTAGTTTCACCGTTGATGCACAGACTATGGAAATGGAAGGTGCCGATATGTTGGAGTTAGAGGTATCACCTAAAAGCTTCAGCTTAATGAAAGGTGAAACTCAAGCTATTTTACTGACAGCTAAAGTGTTGGAAGTGCAAGCACCAGGTGCTGACTCATCATCTTTACGTTTATTAGGTGATGTGACGATTACTCCAGAAAGCACAGAAATGCCTATACAGCATTTGCCTGTGAGTATTCGTTATAGTGGTAAAAATATGCCTGAAAATATCTCTGGCCAAATTCATCGCCAGCAAGGCCATATTCTATCTCCTGAGATCATGACTGATGAGATTCAAAGCTTTAACAGTGCTGTAAATGGCTTAGTTAAGGCTGAATTATTTGATGTAAATATGCAACGTACTGATGTACGAGCCCTTGATAGTACTGCTCAAGCCCGTATGGATGATGGTCAAGTGGTGACCTTCTTTGACGTACCAGAAGGCACTAAACGCATCGTTTGGGAAGTCGTTAAAGCTGATTACAATGCCTATGCTTCATTGGATATTGGTCTTGACGTGAATAATGATGGTGAAATTCAGTGGTACGATGAAGCCATTTGTTACTCAAGAGTTGATAACAACGATTACTGTGCAATCAATAATCCGACCCCAGGTACATACTGGGCTTATGGTTCAAACTATAAGTTTGACCATGAGGATTTTGATAACTTAGCGGATAATATTATTTTTGCATTAGCCATCATTGGTGATGAAGATAATGGTAATTTAACTGCTCAAGGACCTGAAACTACCAATGGCATGGAGCCTTTCAATGTGCAATTGAGCTATGACCTTGCTGATGCAGCCGAAGGTGATTTTTACTATGGCTATGTTGGTTTAGGTTCTGATAGCTATAATGCCGACAACCTAGGTTATTTACCTGTCAAGTTGATGCATATTGGTACCGATACTATGGTTGAAGCCAGTCAGTCACAAGCCAAAGCTGGAGATATTGTAGACTTTACCGTCTCTGTAGAGCCTAATTTATTAGGTGGTGAACGAGCACTTAACCTGAATGCAGAGCTTGCACCTGGGTTACAGTTGCTTAGCGATACGATTACCGTTTCTGGTCTTGAGCATTATGCAGATGACATGACTGTAGAAGGTAATAGCATTGTTATCGATACACTGCAGCCATCATCATTGGATACTAAGCGTCATTATGTATTCACCACCAATGAAACTGATAACACTTGTCGAGTGCCAGCTTCAATGCAGGGTGATGATGAACTCTATGTAGATATTCCAACTCAGTATGGTTTCACAGACTTAGGACTTAGTGGGTACTCTAACCAGTATTTAACCATTCCAATGTCGCAAAGTGGTTTACCGCATGTACCTTTGTACGGTGCACAGCAAGAAATGTTGCATGACTTGCTGCAAATTTCACCATTTGGTTATGTGAAGTTTGATGAGTTACCTGACTTCTATAACTTCCATCGTGAATTTAACGATAGCTTCCAGAGCTTCCCTGACACAATAGTTGCGCCTTTGTGGCGTGGTGATGTCTATATGCCTGAAGCAAGCTTCCGTGAAGATGTTGGTGCTACTGCTAACCTTGTTTATGGTGCGGTGATTGATGATTACTTTGTATTCCAGTGGCAAGGTGGTGAAGAGATCTATAACCGTTTTACGGGTAACCGAGCGCCGGATGCAGCAGCGTATTTTGATGTTGAAACCATAATATCTACTAAATTGGATTTTGCACCAGGACAGCATGAAATCATGTTTGGTTATAAAGCTATTCATACTAGCAATGATCACTTTGGTTCCATTGGTCTTCACGGTTACTACGGTGAACGTGGCACCTTTGGCCCTGTAACTGGTTGGTTAAGCGATGGGTTTGCTTTTAATGATGTTAACGACAAAGTGTCTGATGGTATGTTGGTGTGTGCCAACTACCAAGGGCCTGAAAGCTCAGGTTTGAAAGTGACTTTCTCAGCTCGTGTATCTGCTAATGCTGTCGGTGTTGATAACGCACTAACAGTCAATAGCCAATATTCAGATTCTGAGTTAGTGACCGTGACTGAAGTGGTGAGCTCAGCGAGTAATATTCAACTAGCAAGCTTGAGTGATCATACTGTTGCTGAGAATACTGACTTAAGCCTTGATGTGGTTTATGTTGACCAAAAAGGGACTGTAAATGGTATTCAAGTGTCAGGTGAAAATATCACTGCGGTTGCCGATGGCGATACTGTCACTATCACGCCTGATGCAGATTGGCATGGTGAAACATTAGTGACCGTGATGGTGCACGATATGGCATATCCATCTGACAGTGCATCAACAAGCTTTATGTTAACAGTTACCTCTGATGGTATTGAAAATGGTTGTACTGACTCAGATGCAACTAATTATGATGCCAACGCTAATACCGATGATGGTTCATGC
This sequence comes from Shewanella sp. 10N.286.52.E4, assembly GCF_041468785.1. Taxonomy (NCBI): domain Bacteria; kingdom Pseudomonadati; phylum Pseudomonadota; class Gammaproteobacteria; order Alteromonadales; family Shewanellaceae; genus Shewanella; species Shewanella sp. 10N.286.52.E4. The sequence goes on along the minus strand of NZ_JBFRJJ010000031.1, from coordinate 73,034 downwards.
GCCTTCCCAGTTGAACAAGTGGCTGAAGAGAAGAAGTCTTCAAGTGGTGGTAGTTTAGGCTGGTTAGCATTAGGTGGATTAGGTTTACTGGCAATTCGTCGCCGTAAAACTCATTAAGTAATTAGGGCCTGTTGATCTTTCAACGTTTTTTATCTTGAACAGAAGTTAACCTGTAAAGAGCAACAGACTCCAGGTATGTTAAGCAAACTAACCTAAACAAAAGGCCTCGTGAGAGGCCTTTTTTATTGAGGAAGTTAACTTTTAACCTGAGCTCTATTGGCCGTTTAATAAGGCGTAGCTTAAAAAGCCAACCCAGCTAGCGACTAATAAAATCCATGGAAGTTTAGCGTTTGATGGATGCGCAATAATGTTTTCTTCCTGCTCAGTATTTTCTTGCTGAGATTTTAGCTTTAGGCTTTGTTTACGCAGTTTGTCCCTTCCTCGGGCTTTGGCCTTTTGCTGCTTTTTGTATTCAGCAATGCCTTTTTCGATGCCTAGCGCAATTAACTTGGTTTGTTCTTTGGTTTGCGAAGGCTTTTGAGTGGCTTTTGCTACCTTCATTGCTTCATTTTGGGTTTCTTGAGAAATACTCTTTGCCATCACTGCCTACTGTCACCATGTAAATTCTCGCTACACTATACCCAATCTTGCTACCGAAGATAAATTGTAGATTAATTATTGTTAAACCATGAGCTATCGCAATGAGTGGGTGTGCGCTTTGTCGTAAAATGGTTTTTTCAATATAAGGAATCGTTAAATGTCTGACTCAATTCATGGTCGTAATGTTATTAAGTTGCTGAAAGCGCAGAATACGCCACAGCCACATCAACAATGGCTTGCTCTTATGGCGCAAGAGTTTGGCGAAAATGCACAGTTTCACACATGTCGTGCTAGTGATATGACGGGTTCTCAGTTGGTTGATTTGTTTATCAGCAACGGCCGTTTAACTGAAACTGAAGCTGGCTTTGAGATCAATCAATGTGGTCATTGTGCGGGTAAAGAGCATGGTGAAGAGACTCACTCACACGATTAAATGAGACAGAATTCAGTTTTGATTATTCATAAAAGCCAGTCTCTGAGTGGTTTTTTTATGGGGGTAAATAATGTAACTGGATTCTTTAATCGTGACAAATGCGCTGTCTTAATGAGATATATTGTCATAGCACTAAAGCATTTTTTAATTAAGACATTGATGAATTACCTATCACCTGCTTAAATTGTAAACAACACAGGATGCAGGAAATCATGGATGAACAAACTTAACAGTCACCCCATTAGTCGTCGCAGTTTTATTAAAACTATCGCTGGTGGCGCTGCCGTCAGTTTTACTATTTCAAGCCTTCCCATCTCTTTGCTTGCTGCAGAATCCCCACCTTTAACCGATATTTCTCCTGAGCCAGCATGGGCACCTGAGCCTGGTGTTGCGCAATGGCGGATCGATGGTAAGCCAAAAGTCATGGGGCAAAAGATATATGCTCGTGATTTTCGTGCTCGCGATTTAGCGGAATATGGCTGGCCATATCAAGCTGAAGAAAGGGTGGTGTATGCCCTAAGAACCAATCGGATAAATACGATTGTAATGGATTATCAGCTTTCAATGCTCCCAGCCGAATTACAACCCATTACCATTATTGATGCGCACAAACTGGTTGAAGATAAAGTGGATATTAGCTGTGATATGAAAAAGCCATTTTTTGTGTGTGCCAAGAATAGGAACAAGAGTAAGAGTAAGTGTAAGAGTAGGCATGTTGCTGATTATTACGGCCAGCCTGTAGCTTTGCTAATTTTTGCAAATTTTGATGTCTATCGCCGTGCTAAAAAAATCCTGCAATTTAATCAAGATACTATTATTTATGGTGATACAGTTACTCCACTTCAGCCGAGTATTTATGGTAACTCTTATGAATATGTAAAAGGCTCATTGAATGATAATCCCTTCAATGTGGTACATGATGAGCCTGAGTACTATAAAAGTCACAGTCCTTTAGTAAAGAGCAACATTAATTCTGCCATTGAGGTTAACACTGCCTCTGGAGTGTGGCAGCAATATTCTGCTAATTATGTCACTCAAGTTATGGATCCTATGTTCATGGAGCCTGAGGCTGGTTTAGCTTGGTATGACAAGCAATCGTCTCGTCTGCACTTATTACTCGGTACTCAATCACCCACAGGGGATATATCTGGAGCAGCAGAAATATTTCGAAATGCAAAATGTACTTATAATGTCAGTGAAGTAGATTTGATTGCTTGCTATCCAGGAGGAGGATTTGGTGGGCGTGATAGCTCTTACTTTACCATGTATTTAGCCATGGCAGCGCCCTATGCTAATGGCTATCCATTGCGCTGGGCACAAGACAGATTTGAGCAATTTCAAGTCGGGTTAAAACGTCATCATACTGAATTTACAGAAAATTTATGTATTGATGATAATGGCCTTATTCAAGCTGTTACTGCGAGTTTTACATTAAATGGGGGAGGAAGAAAAAACTTAAGCCCTTATGTTGCTGAACTTGCAGCGTTAAGTGTCTGTAATGCATATAATATCCCGCAAATCATCGCTTATGGTGAAGCTCTAGATACACCTGATTTAATTGGCGGGTCGCAACGTGGGTTTGGTGGACCACAAGCCTTTATTGCTTTAGAAACCTTATTGGATCAGGCTGCAGAAGATACAGGTCGAGACCCTTTCACTATCCGCCGTTTAAACTTGCTTGATAATCAGAGCACAACGGTAACAGGTGCACCTATTCAGCAAGATTTGCAATTACCCCAAATTCTTGATGCATTAGAAGCTCAGCCATTGTGGACTAACCGTGAGGCAACAAAGCAACAGTTTGCCACTCAAGGGCTTAAATATGGTGTGGGGTTAGCGTTAGCAAACGAAGCGTATGGTACCGGTGGTGATGGTATGTTTGGCGCTGTGATGATTAACCCTGATGGCAGCATTACTGTTCGCACCCCCTATATCGATATGGGTAATGGTGCAGCCACGGCGCTCGGCTTAGCACCATCTGTTTGGTTAGGGAAAAATGCCAGTAATATTATGATGGGCGATGCTGGATTTTTTAATAATCTTGGCTTAACGAAGATAGATGCTTACCCTTCTTGCGAACCATCAGATGTTCAAGATGACCCTGCGAAACAAGTGGCACAGTTATCGGGTTCATCAAGTGCTTGTCTTGGGGCTTTTTACCAATACCATGCCGTATCATATGCGGGGCTAAGTCTACTTATAGGCTCTGTTATTCCGGCTTTACAGCAGCTTTGGCAAACACAAGTGGACTATAAACTGTTAGCTTTCTCCCAAGGAAGTATCAGTCTAGAAGGGTTTCCTGCTATTGAATGGAGCCAGATTGTTGAAGTAATTTTTAGTCAGCAACTACCCAATAGCGCTGCCGTTCATGCCAGCTTTGTTGGCGAGTTCGTCAATGCTGACTTTAGCTTTTCTTCATCAAGCCAAGACCCAATCACTCTGCCTTTAGACTATATTGCCCTTGGCACCTCGCCTAATGCTTTACAGACTGTCACTCGAACTAATATGACTACACTACCAAAGGTTAATTCACGTTATGGGCGTAGCACTTACGCACCTAGTGGGGCATTAATTGCGGTATCTGTCGATCCTAACACTGGTTATGTTGTTGTTGAAGATTGTATTACAGCGTTAAGTGCAGGTGTGCAACATTGCCCGCAATTGGTGAGTGGCCAATCTCAAGGTGGTGTTGCAATGGCAATGGGTTATGTACTGTCTGAAGACTGCCCTTTAAGTCCTGAAGGACCAGGTGCTGGCAATTGGAATTTAGATAAATATAAGCTAATGAAAATGGGTAATGTACCTTTAAATCAACAGTTGCTGGTTATGCCTCCTGCCGATAATGAAGCGACTGCGAGGGGGATTGCTGAGGCTGTAATGTGTCCAATTCCTCCAGCTATTCTCAACGCATTAGCGATGGCAACTCAACATCGTTTTACACAGTTACCTGTAACGCCAGCGGCAATAAGGACGGCAATCTAATGGATAATTTACGGATTTCTTTTGTGGTAAATGGTGAGGAAACTGAAGCGCCTACTACTGATGGTGATATGGCTTTAGTTGATTATCTACATGAACGACTAGGATTAACTGGAACCAAATTTTGTTGTGGTATAGGAGAGTGCAGAGCGTGTACTGTTGCCACTAGAAATGGCCCTAACGCAGCAATGCAAACGACTTTATCTTGTTCAACTCCGGTTGATAGTTTGACAGGCTTAGAAATTTTTACTGTAGAAGGATTACAACAAGGAGATGAGTTGTTACCTCTTCAGCAAGCTTTTTTAAGGCACTTTTCTTTTCAATGTGGCTATTGTACTCCAGGATTTTTGATGGCCACCTGGGTGTTATTGCAGAAGTTACAGCTTTCTCCCATTTCAGAGAATGAGCTGGATGATGCCATAGAGCAGGGTGTTGGCCGCAATATTTGTCGCTGTAGTGGCTATGTTAGATATTATCAAGCAATCAGAGAGTTAGCGCTGCCTTTAACGAGGGAGCACTTGTCATGAAGGGATATAAACGATTTTTACCAGCTTGGTTATTTTATATTTGCCACTCAATATGTGTTTTAGCCTTGATTGGCTGTGATAGCTTGGGTACATCATCTCAGCAGAAGCAGAGTACAGTGATTGATGAAGTGGTTATTGTAGAGCCAAACCAATCGATTATTGAGTATGGCCAACAGTGCGCAAACTTGGTTGCTGAGGTGCCAGCATTTGACTGTAATGACGGGGTTGATGTGCCAATTACAGTTAATGGGCAAATACCAGAGTATCAAGAGTATACGCAAAATATGGTTTGCGACCGTCCTGCATTATTGCCTTATGGTGAAGGCACTTTTGGCCAGTGTACTCCTTATTCTAAGGTGTTAGATTTATCAAATAAGACAACTCAAATATCTGCTTTTTGTCGCCGAAAATACCTTCGACCCGATGATAGTCCGTTATATGACGAAGTTGACGTCATTTTGCATAGTACCACTACAGGTGATACGTGTTGGTTTCATGCTGAAGCCCCTTCTGGAACAAGTGCCGGATTTGATGCTTCAAGGGTACCACCACCTAATGAAGTCAGTCCTCCTCCAGGGCATGTTGATGCAATGACTTTTTGGTGGAAGCCGCTTGATACAGTGAGCAAGAATTGTGGTGGTTGTCATGATGCAGATCCGTTTATGTATAGTCCATATATAGGGCAGGTTTGGCAACATGTGCCGGTTGATCCATTCGGACCATATAATAATGCGATTGGTGATTTTGCTCTGTGGCCAACGTCTTCAAGCATTGAAACCGAGGGAAATACCTGTACCACTTGTCATCGGATTGGTAATTTAGGGAGTTGTGTTAATGTCGATCTTGAAACGGGACAAACATTCCCTGGTAATATTCAAGTCGCCTCTGGAATGGCATTACCTGTTAAGGGAGGGGATCAATTAGCGAACCAGTATCCTTTGAGTACTTGGATGCCGATTAATAATTTCCATAGCCAAGCGTTTTGGCAACAGGTATACAGTCCTTCAGTATCAGCTTTGTTGTCATGCTGCGATAATCCTCAGCAACTTCAGTGTCAATTAATTCCAATAACAGGTAGTTGAATGAACTGATGCCATAAAAAAACGCCACTATTGAGTGGCGTTTTTTATCACAGGTGACGGCTTAGCCTATCACGCTTAAATAGCCTTGCAAGATTATGGCATTAACAATATCAATAAAGAATGCGCCTACAATTGGCACTACCATAAAGGCTTGTGGAGAAGGGCCTGTTCTTGATACTAATGCACCCATATTCATTACAGCGGTTGGTGTTGCTCCCATACCAAACCCACAGTGACCACCTGCCATTACCGCGGCATCATAATTGCTACCCATCAACCTAAATGTCACGAAATAAGCAAAAAATGCCAGGATAATACCTTGAGTCAGCAAGATGATTAGTAATGGGATTGCAAGGTCAAAAATTTCCCATAACTTTAGATTCATCAATGCCATAGATAAAAATAGGGCCAATGACACCGTACCTAATATATCAACACTTTCTTTATTGATTTTAAATCCACGGGTTAACTCAGTGATGTTAGTGATAACAACACCTAAGAATAATGCATACACAAAGTCAGGCATTTTAAGCCAAGTGAGCCCTGATTCATGTACAAAGCTGCCAAACCACTTTGCACCTGCAACACAAAGCAATAATGTAAACAAGGTTTCTAATATACGTTTTGCAGTGACTCTGTCTTCTTCTAATTGGTCATAGGTGACCAAATCAGGATGATCTTTATGATGATTACCACCAACACCATAAGATGACACTAAGTTGTTCTTATTAATTAAGCGCTGCGCGACTGGTCCGCCAATAATACCGCCCATAACAAGACCGAAAGTTGCAGCAGCCATGGCAAATTCAAGCGTATTAATGCCGTAAGAGTCTTGGAATGTTTGCGCCCATGCTGCTCCGGTACCATGTCCACCAGAGAGAGTAATAGAACCAGCAATAAGCCCCATTATTGGTTCTAAACCGAGTGCTGAGGCCATGCCTACACCGACACCGTTTTGAATAATAATGTAGAGAGAAGCAATACCTAAAAATAAAAAGACTTTACTACCACCCTTGAGTAACAGCTTATAGCTGGCCGCTAACCCAACCGAACTGAAAAACATCAGCATCAAGGTGTTTTGCATCGATAAACTAAACTGCAGACTGACATTATTAAAATGCAAAACCGTGATGATTCCAGCGACAATCAAGCCACCTACAATAGGTTCTGGAATATTGTATTTTCTGAAAACGGCAACGTGACGGTTAACGCTATGGCCGATGAATAAAACTAAAATCGCGATAAGAAACGATTCAAGCTCTCCAATTGAGTAGACTGTATTCATGAAACTCCTCTTTGTAGCAGTAAAAAAAATTACGCACTGCCGTAACGCATCACCACATGGTATGCCTTTTATATATGACTCAAATTAATTAGTTATGCTGATTATAGATTATGAAGAAGCTAAATATAATGAGATTAAAGCCAAATGAAGGATTAACCAGCTGATCGAAGCTGTAATTAACATGGTCTTAAAGGGATTGAGAGGAATGTTAGCGTAATAGTTGTGAATGTAAAGTTGCTAGGTTCAGTTTGTTGCGTTTTTGAGGGTGATAAATCCCGAGAGAGCTGGCTGGTGAATTCAATCTACAGCGGTGACAAAAAGTACGCTAAATCTGATCCCGCAATGAGATTCTTGATTTCTATTGCATTAAAGAGTGGAACCCAATTATGTTATGAATTCCACTTTGTTCTGATAAACCTCATCATTCAACAAGTGATTGAATCGCTTGTATCAAGCTTACGGTTTAGCTGAATTAGTCTACTGCAACCATCACATTGCTTGCTTTGATAATCGCGTAAGCATTACCGCCAACCACTAAACCTAGTTGCTCACAAGATTTTTTCGTCACAACAGAAGTGATTTCTACGCCTTGAGCAAGCTCGATAACCACTTCGTTGTTGACTGAACCTTCTTCAATTGAAAGAATTTTTCCCACGAGCGAGTTGCGTGCACTGATCTTCATAATGTTTGTAATCCTTGTGTGTTATTTTTTCGTATCTAAATGATACTTATAGATAATTTATATTATAAAAATGTATTTGCAATCGTCTTGTACGACTAATGAGAATAGTTTAATCGTTATTTTAGATATTTGAGGGTTGCTTCGCACTTTAAGTGATAAAAATGTAATTTATCTTGCAAATTTATTGTCATTCTTAAGTTGTATTTTTGATATAAATTACTAGTCAAAAGTTTTTCGTTTTAATTTAAATGGTTATATTTCAGTTATTTATGGGTTTTGTGTTTGTCAATATTTTGACTTGTTAACCTGATGTGGTCAATGTTAAAATGTGCTTAGATTTAGGATGTAATAGATACTCTAACGGCAAACTCGTTGTAAAATGAGGACGCAAAGTGACAGCACAGGCAGGTCTGTGGGCTGCATTACTGAGTGTTAAAAGATGGCAGATTGTTTGTACAACTTATAACACTAGGATTTTATATGAAATTTACAAAGAAGTTAGGGATGCTGTTAGCACTGTCTTGCTCCACAGTTTCTATGGCTCAAGCTAATGATCTAGAGCTTGTTGCTGGTCAATACTTTTATGGCTATGAAGACCAGTTTAATAATGGTACTTGGGGGATTATTGATGACCTCGACTTTTCAGAACTACAAGAGGAAAACCCCAATTCACTTAAACGCGAATTGAAAGCGCTTTATTCTGAAGATGGTAAAATGTACTTTGACGTGCAGTGGACTCGAAAAACACTGAAGAAAATGTTTCCTGCTGAATGGGAAAACGTAAAGTCATTGGACGGTGATGAGCGCCGAGCTGCTATCAAACAGCTCCGTAATCAAGCTTGTGACGCGCGTATGGAAGTGGGTTATGCCACTACTTACGGCATTGATGGTGAAGGTTACGCAGCAGAACTTGATACGCATGCATGTAATAATGAACAAAAGCTAGGTACAGTCAGAATGCGTACATATGTACCTACTGTACCTGGTGCTGAATACGCTATTTCAGTTAAATATCAAAAGCGCGATTATGATTATGAAAGACTTGGTGCCCGCAATGAAGCGCAAGCATTTCGCGATTTGATTGTTCGAGTCGGTTCTGAAAAGCATAAACTTTCTATTGATGCAGTTGAAGGCGAGGCATTAGATCAGGGCTTTAAGAAAGCCTGGATAACATTTACTGCTGATCGCTTTTATACACCGCTAATTTTACGTGATAGTGGCTTTCCTGATAGTTACGGTATTTTAATCCGCGGAGTTCAAGCTTTTAAAACAGCTGATAATGAACGCGAGCTGGAATGTTCGGCTTATTATGCTGCCCACACGCGAGCGTTAAAACGTTGTTTAGTTGGGGATGTCGACCCTCAATCTATCGGCTGTGATTTGACAGCTGCTAACATAGAGTGGATTCAAGGGGAAAAAGTAAGTACGAACCCTGATCGCTCTACCGTTTCGAATGTTTTTAGTACTGCTAATGATAAGTTTTTAACGCTAGGTCAAGCGGGTAAGCTTAAGTTAACCATGAGACAGAACGGTATTAATGCTGCTTGCCCTATTGCTGGTAAAACTCTTAAATTCAATGAATTTACTGCAAATGATCAAACGTATTTAACTTACGCTGAGAAAGGGGTTATCGGTATTAAGCTAATAGGCTGTGAGGACGAAAGCCAAAATGGTCGCACACTATTAGCGAACCAACACTACTCTGCGGATCCAGAAAACCCTTATGAAGTTCAAACCAGTGATATTTTTGAATACAACTTCGCTCCAGAGTTTTACCAAGGTTGTCGTTTATCTAAAGTGGTTATCACAGATAGAACAGACCAGATCCCTGAAACTCAAGAAGGCTATATTTCTTACAGTTTAGGTATTGAAGTCAACAGTCTTAATTTGACAACTGAAGATTAATTTCAGTTTTTAGACTCTAAAAAGCTACCTTCAGGTAGCTTTTTTTTTGCTGTTTAAAAGTGCTATAAAGCTCAACGAGTAACGAACTCTATTCGTCACACTTTGATCATGTTGGTGTCACAAAATTCTCTCACAATAATCCAATTAGATTAGATGCTCTAATCGTAATCGTATCAGTAACAATTATAAATAAAGGAATAGGTATGAAGTTGTCAGTGACGAGACGTGATTTTTTGGCGATGTCTTCAAAAGGTGTTGGGGCTGTAGTTGTCTCATGTGGCTTAATGGGGTGCGTTTTTGATGATGACGATGAAAAGAGCGTTAATGCAGACTTTCTTCATGGTGTAGCAAGTGGTGATCCTACTCACGATGCGATTATTTTATGGACCAGAGCAACGCCAGAAAATTCGCAAGATAACGAAGTGAAAGTGTCATGGGAAGTCGCTACAGATGAAAATTTTGACTCAGTCGTGACAGATGGCCAAATGGTAGCGACTGTAGATCAAGACTTTATTGTTAAAGTCGATGCCGTTGGTTTAGAAGCGGGCACAATTTATTACTATCGCTTTAAAACGGCTAATAAAGTGTCTGTTGTAGGTCAAGGGCGCACCTTACCTGAAGGCGCTGTGAGTGCTGCTAAATTTGCTGTTATGTCATGCGCTAATTACCCAGCCGGTTATTTTAATGTATATGAATTAGCTGCTCAGCAAGATGATTTGGATGCTGTGATCCATCTTGGGGATTATATTTACGAATATGCTCGCGATGAATATGCCAGTGAAAAAGCCGTAGAGTATGACCGACAAGTGCTACCCGAAGGTGAGCTATTTACATTGGCCGATTACCGTACTCGTTATGGCCAGTATCGCACTGACACAAGTTTGCAAAAACTGCACTCTGCTGTCGCATTTATTACCGTTTGGGATGATCATGAAGTCGCGAATGATACTTGGCGTGATGGCGCTGAAAATCATAATGATGACGAAGGTGATTTCGACACAAGAAAACAAGCGGCGTTGCAAGCTTACTTTGAATGGTTGCCAATTAGACCATGGACAGAAGGTAACCATGAGGAAATCTACCGTAGTTTTGCATTCGGAGATTTAGTCGATTTACATATGCTGGACACTCGTGTGTTAGCTCGTGATAAACAATTGGAATATGCCACTTACACAGATCCTGCAACAGGTGCATTTGATAGCCAGCAGTTTATGGCTGATGTCACCAATACTGAGCGCAGCATGCTAGGTCAAGAGCAATTATTATGGCTGCAAAGCTCACTATTACAGTCAACGGCAAAATGGCAAGTCTTAGGGCAGCAAGTGTTAATGGGGAGCATGTTACTACCTGCTGCGATTGCTACACTGCAAATGAGTATTCCTGAATTTGCTCGTTTAGGCGGATTAGCGCAATTAGCAGCAAGAGCACAAGCTGGCGATCCGAGTCTCACCGCTGAAGAGTTAGCCTATTTACAACAGAACCAAGCTGAACTGACTGATGAAGTACTAGCGTTACTGCAATTACCTGCCATTCCATACAATCTAGATGCATGGGATGGTTATGCTTATGAACGTGAAGTCATTTTCGCGTCAGCTAAGTCTATGGGACATAACTTGGTTGTCATCGCAGGCGATACTCATAATGCTTGGGCAAGTGATTTAACTGATGCAGCAGGGGATACTGTTGGGGTTGAGTTTGCAACGAGTTCAGTGACATCCCCAGGTCTTGAATACTATTTGGGCTTACCAGATGAGCAAATTACAGCAACTGAAGCGGCATTGGTGGATCTTGTTACTAATCTTAAATATACCAATATTAACGATCGTGGTTTGTTATTACTGACATTTACTCAAGATGAAGTAAAAAGTGAATGGATGTATGTGGATACCATTGCAAGCAAGACCTTTACTGAGAACTCATCTCGTTCACACTCCGTGACCAGTGCTGCGGGTAATCCTGCCATAAATTAAAGTGAAGCTTTGATTTTATAGCGCGTTTTAGACTGCGTTTTAGAGAGTATAGTAAAGCTACCTATTAGGTAGCTTTTTTGTTTACTGAGCTTCTAATTTACCCAACTTTGACTATTAATCCTTGTTAATGAATCTCTAAAAATCTTCACACTATACTCATGGAACTTGGCAGCTCAAACGGATATGCAGTGCTATCTGAAGAGTCATGTATATTGTTGATAATAAGAATTTATCTTGAGAGTAAATGCTAGTGGCGAGGTTGGTGCTGGAAATGTAAGCAGAAAACATGCTAGCTTAACTTAAATGATTAAATGCTCATCTAATGATGAGTGAAGTTGTGGTCGTTAGAAAGGGAAGGTTACGCCAAGGATGTCGAACAAAAAAATGTTGAACCCATATTTCAAAAAACAGCTATTTACCCCGTTATATATAAAGCCATTGCTTAAAGGGTCATTTCTTAAAAGCTCATTGCTTAA
>NZ_JBFRJJ010000031.1:17711-60227 GCF_041468785.1 Shewanella sp. 10N.286.52.E4 | reverse complement strand
AAGCTCATTGCTTAAAAGCTTGCGACTTAAAAGCCCATTGCTAGGCCCTCAGTTTAATTCAAAATTTATATTGTCTGTTGGAGTGCTAAGTTGCTCTTTATTGAGTGCTTGTAGCTCAACAACATCAACACCCTCAGCGGCTTCATTACCCATGCCGGAAACTGCGAGCTATTTCATCAAGTCCGAAGCGCCATCAACAGTGCCTTCAATTGAAAGTTTGTCAGAGTTACTACCACAGCAGAAACAAGAGCTTAATGAATTTATAGCCCGTGACGATATTGTCGGTTTGTCGAAAAGGTATCAAGTTGCCCGATTTATTGAAGATAAAATGGTCAACTTTAATTATGAGGGCTTGAATTACAGCACTTCTCAAGCTTGGCAGCAGCGCGCGGGTAACTGTATGGCATTGGCGATGCTGACCTATGGAGTTGCAAAGCACTTAGACGTAAGAGCTGTATTTCAGGTCGTTCACTCGGCACCATTATTAACGCATATTTCTAATGACCTTATTGTAACGTCTGATCATGTTCGAACATTTTTGTATGAAACCGATGCTGGCGGCGTGTATTTAAACGGTAGTGAATTTACTGTGATTGACTATTTCCCAGATAGCAATGATCGCACTGGTGGGGTGGTGAGTGAGCATGAATTTATTGCAATGTTTTATCGTAACCTTGCAGCTGATGCTTTATTAGCGGGCGAATTAACCTATGCTTATACACTTCTTGAAAAAGGGCTCTCGTTGGCTCCTCGGTATGTACCATTGATCAATATGATGGCAGTAGTGCATAGACGCGTTGCCGAACACCAAATTGCAGATGCGTATTATCAATATGGGTTACAGTTTGAATCGAATTCACTTAGCTTGTTGAGTAACTATCAATACTCCTTGTCTGAACAAGGAAAAGCACTTGAAGCGGATGCCGTTCTTCAGCAATTGCTACAACTTGAAAATCATAGCCCCTACGGTTGGTATTCGATGGGAATAGAGGCATTAACTTTACAACATTATTCAGCGGCAGAAACTTATTTTAAAAAGTTCATTAATAACAGCCCTTATTATCATCAAGCTTATTATGAATTGGCGAAAGCGCAGAATGCTTTGGGGAAATATGTCAGTGCTGAAAAAACCATTCAACAAGCGTTATCACTTACTTCAATGGGCGAGAGTCAGCAGAAGTATTTAGCCAAGTTGAATTGGCTAAAGCAATCTACAAAGCAAGAAGTGGTTGAGTGACAGCTGTTGTACCTTTGCGTTTCATTTGCATAAAAACCATTAACTGGCTTTTATGCAAATGTAATGTTCTGTATGACTAATCAATATTTAACGCCACGATTTTTAACGGGTGGTTATCATCAAATGAAGGGAAGTCTTCATGGCAATGAAGCCATTCGATAGCGCTTACCTGACGCCCTTGCTTTTCTACACAGCGTACTAGGCTATTTAACCAAGCTTCTCGGTCAACTTTAGCGACATTATTACAACAAACAATAGTACCGCCGTCTTTTGTGGCTAACATGGCAGGTTTAAATAAACCTTGATAATCATTAATTAAATCAACGGTACCGAAAGGGCTTTTAGCGAAACGAGGTGGGTCTAAAAAGACTAGGTCAAATTGAGTTGCTGCCAGTTTTGGATACTTTGGTAGTTTTTGGCCGCGACGACCGCCAACTTTAAGTCCTGCTAGCTGCCTTAGGGCAGGAAACGCATCACTTTGAATGAACTCACAAACTTCTGATACATGGTTTAGCTCTGCATTTTTCTTACCTGCTGCAAGGGCAAAAGATGAAAAATCCACATTAACAGCCCGAGTTGCTCCGCCCATAGCAGCAGCGGTACCAATACCACAAGTGTACGAAAACAAGTTCAATACTGTTTTATCTTGGCTATTGGCTCGTACATATTCTCTGCCTATACGCATATCAAGAAACAATAATGGGTCTTGGCCTTCATGGCGAAGTTTAGAGGTGAACTTTATTCCATTCTCCTGGATAACTTGTTCTGAGCAAGCAAACTCATGATGTTCAGTTTGTAAGTTGTTTTCTATTCGAGAATTTCTTTTAGCACGATCATTATAGATCACAGGCAAAGGCGTTAGAGTTGTGAGTAAATCGGTTATTTGTTCTAGTTGTTCTTCAGTTAATGTTTGATGAAATGTTTGAATAAGCCAAGCGTTACCGTAACGGTCAATATTAAGGCCATTTTCGCCTTCTACAGTGCCATGAAATAAGCGAAAGCAATCTGTTTGATTGACTTCGGATTGAGCGAGAAAATCTGCTCTTTGATTAATGGCTTGGGTTAACAAAGACTGAAGTGACATAAAAATGCTCGGTGACAAGAAAAATGAATAATGCGTAATTATATCAAGCTTGGGCGCATCTGTCGGTAAAAGCGCATTAAAACTAAATTGTAGATTTGTCTATCACTGACTAAGCTAAATAAGAGGTTAAATATCAATAAAGTGACCTAGCATGATTATTTATGTTTTAAGTGTATTGAACCGTGAAAAATCAGAATAATATTACAGGTATCTATCCCAACTTGGTTAGATTCTAGGGGTTTTAGTTGAAATCGTATAATGATCCTGCTTTTTTAAAAGTATTAATGGTTAGGTTTTTTATTGGCACACTGTTTTGCACTTTAGCTGTTAATAGTAAAGCTGATGAGGTGGTATTTGATCCTTTAGAGACTATTTATAACAGTCAGCAAGGTCGTGAGTTGGTTGAACTCTATTATCAAGCAGATGCAGAGCCTGAAAAAGTCGAAGCAGAGTTAGAGGTACTTAACAATCAAGGTGCTATAGATGAGAACCCCTATTACAAAGCCATTTATTATCGCATTAAGCATAATATAATCTTGGGGCGAACTGATATTGAACAAGCTGAAGTTATTGCGAAGGCAATGTATCAATACGGTCAAGATGTTGATCAACAATGGGTCGTGGCAGAGGCATTAACTTTAAAAGGTATTCTCGCCGCCAGACAAGGTGAAGGGGATAAAGCGAAACGCTTAATCGATCAGGCAATTGAATTAGCCTCACAGTTAAATTATCACCGCCTGTGGGCTAGAGCCTTAAATGCTAGGGGCGTATTACATTCTCGTGATTTACAATATGAAGCCTCGCTCAATGATTATCATCAGGCGATCTCCTTACTACTCAATATCAAATACAATAACTTTTTAAGTAAAGTTTATTCCAATATTTCAGTTGTTTACTCGCGGGTTAAAGATTGGCCTAATGCAATAAAATACAATGAGCTAGCAACAGATTTATATATCAACAGTGGTGCAGCGAGCTTTGAGCATTTAGTCGTGCTATACAGCAATGCCAGTCACATCATGCTGCAAGTAAATGATATTGAAGCGGCAACTGACTTCAGTCAAAAAAGTACAGCGGTCGCTCGTAAGTCAAATAATGCGCAATTAGTGGTTAACGCTCTGTGGACTCAAGGTGAGCTTTTAATCAATCAGCAGCGTTATTTAGAGGCTGAGTCTATTGTTATGGAGTGTATTGAACTGTCGGCTGGAATGTACGACCCACTAGCGCGTAATCAATGCCTGTATGGTTTAAGCCAAGTACGTTTGTACCAGCAGAATTTTGAAGACGCTGAAACTAATGCGCTACAAGCGTTGGCTGGTTTTACTGAAATTAATAATCAAGATTTTTCACTCAGCGTGCATCAGTTATTAGCCAATTTATACCAACAAACGGAACGATTTCCTCAAGCTATCACCCATTTGATTGCTTATTACGAAGGAAGGAAAAAGCAGCTATTTGATAAACGCGAAGAGCAAATATTTGAACTGCAAATGAAGTTTGATACCCAATTACAAGAAGAGAAAATTGCCCTTTTAACCGCAGAGAATGAGCTCGCAGCAGCCACATTAGAAAAGAAAGGTTTGCAAGAGAAGCTGTGGATGCTGGTATTGGGTATTTCTTTTATCGGCTTAGTGTTTTTGATTCATCGTTATGTGACTCATGAAAAGCGAATTAAGCACTTAAGTTCCACTAACAAAAATTTATTCATGCAATCAAATAAAGATCCGTTAACGGGTCTGCATAATCGCCGTTATCTTGAAAACTTTGTCGAACATAAGGCGATAAGATCTCAGGTGAGTTATTACAGCGTCTTGATGCTTGATTGTGACAAGTTTAAAAATGTGAACGATACCTATGGTCATGAAGTGGGTGATGAAGTGCTGAAAACCTGCGCTGAAAGGTTGCAAAGCTGCATTAGAGGCAAAGATATTTTAGCTCGTTGGGGTGGCGAAGAGTTTATGGTGTTACTGGCGTTAGAATCAGCCGAACTACAACCACAGGTGCTTAAGCGATTTAATAACGTGATTGCTGAACAGCCAATGAAAATTGCCGAATTAGAGTTATCTGTGAGTATTTCAATTGGTGCGACAATGCCAGTGGCTGCTAATGAACTTGTAAAAGGCTGGCTACATTATAAAACCATGGCCGATGTTGCTCTATATCAAGCTAAAGGCCAAGGCCGAAATTGTGCTGTAATCAGCCGAAATGAAGAGGTGCTGTAGCTTTAAACGTTATGGACCTTAAAGGTTTTATCGGCAATGACTTTTCCATTCAGTTCTAATGTCATTCGCCAATTACCCACTTTATTACTCACGGGTGACCAAATACAGTCGCCCAAGTAAAACTTCCAATCGTTTTCTTTGATATACACTTCACCATCAAATGGTGGGCGGACATTGCCATCGGCATCAGGAATATCAGGATGGTAAATACAATATTTTAGTACTTGGTTTTTAGCTTTTTTAATGCGAGTAACAAAGCCAAACTCCATATCCAGTTCAGCAGGCACATGGACGGTCGCTTTCAAAAAGCGGGGTAACTCATCACTGTCTGAATCCCATTGGCTGAAGATGCCTGACTGGATAATGCTGATATCTGCTTTTAATTTACTCATGAAAGTTTACTTTATCGACGGGTATTGGCTGAAGTTACTCAGCTGATGATAAATGCTTAATCGCTGCTTGCATTGCAAACTCATAGCCTTGAATGCCTAATCCGCATATCACCCCAACAGCTTTATCTGAAAGGTAAGAGTGGTGTCTAAATGGCTCACGGGCATGCACATTGGAAATATGGACTTCAATGAAGGGAATATTCACTCCTAATAGTGCATCACGTAATGCGACACTTGTGTGGGTAAACGCGGCAGGGTTAATCACAATAAACTGAGCATCAGTTGCATGAATGGCGTTGATTAATTCAAATTCAGCATTGGACTGAATATGATCAAACTCGATACCCGCTGCTGCAGCTTGAATCTTAGCATTTGCCACTAGTGTGTCTAAATTATCACTGCCGTATAAACCCGGTTCACGACGACCTAATAAATTTAGATTAGGGCCATTCACTAATAAAATTTTGGCTTGAGTCGTCATTGAGGTTCCTTGCTAAGTTAGTGAGTCACTATTAATACATGAGCTAATGTATCTTATGTCAGTGTAATTTATCACGTTAATGAATGCCAAACGGGGAATTATTTTCATCATTATAAATGATTAAAATCTTTGCTAATAATCTGACTTTCCGCTTCGTAATGCTTTGGTTGCACCACGTTTCTTTTTCGAGTCGACCCTGCGGCGTTGGCTTCCCTTGGTTGCCTTTGTGGGAATACGTGCCTTTTGCACAATGCCGACGCCTTTCACCAATTCAATAAACTGCTCTAATGCGAGCTGACGATTAAAGTCTTGGCTGCGACTTTGCTGACATTTGATGATGATTTTTCCGCTCTTGGTTATGCGGTGATCAGCTTTTGCCAACAGCTTTTGCTGATAAAACTCCGGTAATGAAGACTGTCTGATATCAAAAATAATCTGTGCCGCAGTAGAGACTTTATTAATATGCTGCCCGCCCGCACCACTTGAACGGATAAATTGCCATTCAATTTCATTGTCTTCAATGCTGACGCGGTTGGTAATATTTATCATTTTTAGGGTTAACTTAACTATTTTTAGCGCATTAGTGTGGAGAGTTTAACAAACTTTTCTATAGTACTGCTGATAAGATTTGTTACTATCAGCAAGAATATAGGCTGTCGTTGATGAATTAATATTGTCAGCCAGCCGCAATACCGTTGGAGTTGCTTTATGTTGTGCCAAATCCCAGATATCGCCGAAGGTGTTATCAGTTTATTTGTCAGTGGCCGTTTATCTACCGAAGATTACCAAACACACTTGCAGCCGTTAATCACTCAATATCGAGAAGATAGCGGTAAAGTACGTTTATACATTGAAGCCGATGTGCTACTTGAAGGTTGGGACGTTAGCTCGTTATCGGGTGGTGATAAAGTACAATTACCGCACTTTGATGCATTAGTCTTTGTTGGCGGACCAGACTGGGTGGGCAATGCGGTCAATTTACTTGGCCCATTTATGCAAGGCGAAGTCACTTGGTATCCGCTAGAACAAAAACAACAGGCAATTGCTTGGCTTCAACAATAAAGACTGTGATGCCAATTTAATCCGTTTTAATCATTTATCGCTTTTAATCATGTTATTTCAAGGAAGTATTAGACAATGTTGAATAAAAAAGTAACCCACTTAGCCACCAAATTAACTGTTATTTTCGCAGCTGCAGCTTTGATATTAGGCCTTAGTGCTTGTGCACCTGAAGTGGGGAGTGAAGCTTGGTGTAAACAAATGCAAGATAAACCAAGTGGTGATTGGACTGCTAATGAAGCCGCTGATTACGCTAAGCATTGCGTATTTTAAGATTAAAACGCTAGACTATCAGTGTACTTAGTTTAGCGTATTTTTTTACCTTTAAAGTATAACTTTAGTGTCATTTTAATATCGAAAAAATACTTTTTTCAGATGTCTTTCATCCCTTTGTGTGATGCTAATTTAAGTGAATTGAACAAAAATTAATTCTGTACAAATAATAAACGATAGCTTTATGTGTCCAAACACGGATCGTTAAATTGGTTATGGAATTGACTATGAAACTTAACACCCTACTCGCCTCAATTATTATTTTTTTACTGCTTATTACAGGCTGTAAAATGACAGATATCAAAATTCCTGATCTAACAACGTTATTAAATTCATCAGAAAACTCTCTAACTATACCTGTTTCATACCTTAAACCAGCAAGGGAGCCTAGTAGCCAAAATATGCATCGAATTGCAGTTGTTTATGATAAAAGAGAACTTGAAGCTTCAAGTTTACTTGAGGCTAACTTGGCCAGTATCAAACTGAACAATTCTCCGTATTTTACACTTGTTGAGCGCTCAGCGATTGAAGCCATAATTGATGAACAAAAAATGCATGATGGCATACTGACTGACTCTGCGACCCGAGTGAAGTTAGGAAAGTTAACCGGCGCTGATACATTGTTAAGTGGCAAGCTTTCCATTAATACAATAAATACAAATTATAAAGAAGAGCGACAAGAGTGTATCAAGCAAGGAGATAATTGGTATAAGTGTGATAAGTACCGAACATATTCCGTTTCTTGCTCTAAGAAGGAAGTCGTTGCAAATTTAGACCCCAAAGCTATATCTGTTGAAACGGGCAGGATTATTTTGTCTAAGAAGTATCGTCAGGTAGCCGAACATAATTATTGCAATGATGATAATGAAGCCAATTTATCTGATGAGAAATTAACATCAGAGGCTTTAGCAAAGATATCTACTGAACTGAGGGCTGATGTGGCCCCATTTTTTGCTACGACGGATGTAGAACTTATGGAAAGTGTCAGTAGTAAAGTATCCGAAAAAGCACAAGATTTGTTCAAAATGGGGGTCGAATTTGCTGAAGAGCAGCTATACGAAAATGCATGTCTAATGTTCAAAAAATCTCAAAGTGAATATGCTTCCTCTATTGCTATTACTTATAACAATGCAGTATGTGCAGAATTTAGCGCAGATGTAGAAATGGCAGAAGCGTTTTATCATCATGCTACAGAAATGACAAATGATATAGATGCCCTTAAGTTAATCATTGCTGGCGAAAAACGGATTAAACAAAGATTAGTTGATACTAATAATGTTGAAGCTTTAAATGCTAGTGGGGCAACTTAATGCAACAACTTATTCTAGTTAGATGCTTTAAGTTTAGTATTCTTCTTTGCGCTTTTTTTACTTCATCTGTTTTTTCTTGTAGTTGTAGTCAATATTACATGCCACTCAAGGCAGAGCCTACTTGGGTGGTAAGTCAAAAAAGTAACGACTTAATATCGTTAGCATCAGGTGCCTATCAATGTAGCGGGATAAAAAGCCAAGACGAAAAGCGTGCAGATGAAGCTGCGCGAGTGTCATTATCCAAATTGATTAATACTCATGTCATTAGCGAAGAAAGGACTGCCATATCTGTTCATAACTCCATTGCAAAAAGTAAATATCAAGCCATTGCGTTACAAAAAAGTCAGCAAGTATTGAAAGGAGCCACAATATTTGATCGCTGGGTTGATCCTCAAAATTGTATCGTGTATTCAGGCATAAAAGTTTCTCAACAAGATTTGCAGGCAGGTAAAGCGGAGTTGGAACATCAATTTAAACAGAAGCTTATTGCGCATAATACTTGCATTAAGGCATCCGGTGAACAAAGCGAACAGATAAAAAGCTTATTAAGTGAAGAATTAGTACAGCAAGGCATGATGTTCAATACTGCTAAAAAGTGTGAAATAACATATTTGATAGACAATCAAGTTGAGCTACTCAAAGCTGATGCAGCCATCAATTATTTAACGATAAAGGTTCTCCATGAAAACCGCTCTATTTGGCATAAAACTTACAAAGGGAAGGGGGTTACCTTTGGAGGAAAGTCGGCAATTGAACTGTTTGAATTAGCTATGGCTGATAGTATCGATTTGTTCCATGTTGATCTTATGAATGAAGCAAAATTAGAGCGCCTTCCTTATGAGTAAATTCATGCAAGGAGTGTCAAAAGTTGCTACAGGTTCCAGTATTGAAACTGAGCCTAAAGTAAAAGGCTTTTGGGCTAATCTATCGCGATTTATCATTTATTCGTCGCTTGTTTTAATGGGACTAGGCAATTGGAATGGAACAAAGAAGCTATTAACAGAAGGTTATCAAGGTTTCATTACCCACTTTACTGACAGGGTAGAAGAGCAAAAATTAAATGGTATCAACGTAGGTAACTATTTACCTTTTGTGGAAGCTAAAATAGGTGTACCACAAGTCATTAAAATTTCTTCAGTGGATCAAACACTTCAATATCGATATTACAAACAAGATAAATACTTAATGACTGTCATTAGTCGCCAGCTGCGGGTTGAAGGGCTAGTTGTTCACAGTTTAGTTCATGGCAGTATAGTGTTATCCGCTTTCTCACCAGATGTTCCATTTACAGACTTTAATTTGACTCAAGATGACATAGGGTCTATTTCAAAGCAAAACAATAGTTTCTTTTTTGACCATCATAATCTTGTTTATTTTATGACTTATCGTAATTTAGGCTCCAAAGGTATGAACTTAAATATAACTTCTGGTTTTACTGAATACGGACAGCAATACCAAGATACAAAAACACTTTTATCTCAATTAGAGCAAGCATCTATGTTAGATAAATCGGATGAAATAGAGGCGTTAGTGGGCCAACTGTTATTACAAAAGGCCAGTTTTTATGCGGTTACAGCTCTTGAGCCTGAAACGATTGCGGATGCTTTATTAACAAGACAAGAATTTAATACCTATTTCAAAGGATGAAGTGATGCGTATTTTATATTTTATAGTGATATTTTTTGTTGCTAATGATGGAGTGGCTAATAGTAAGTTTCAGGAGTATTTAAAAAACAAAAATAATAAATTTGAACAATTTCAAATACAAAAAAATACCGAGTTTGAGGCTTATCGACAGCAAAAATTAGATGAGTTTGATCAATACCGTCAGCAAATAATGCAAGATTGGGTAGTACCAGATCAAACGTCTATTGAAGAAGAGGTTATTTACACTGAGGACCTTCAAACTAGAATTAAGATAAATGCCGTTACTAGAACTGTTAAGATTGAACACCTTACTGACGAGAAAGTCGAACCTAATGCGGTATATCAAAGTTTATCAAACGATCCCAACACAAAGTTAATAATCGATAATCTTGATATGGCCTCTGAAAATAGCGGAGCACGTCTCCTGACTACAGATTCTGTGGATTTAGTGGAACAGCCTACAGAAGCGGAAGCGAAGCGTGTGGTTAATAAACAAATAATCGCTCATAAAGAACAGTCCTTAGCGCAAGTTGGTATTGAAAACTCACAATCAGATAAAGCCAGTATTATAGAAACTACCAATACACGGTCAATTAAGGCTGAACAGCAATTTGAACAAAATAAGTTAAACAATCCAAGCTATAAAAATATTCAAGAACAAGTTATTCAATTACCAGACAAATTCGAATATTTTCAAGTACAAAAATATATTCCTTTCTATATAGAACAATCAACTGCTACAGATATAAATTTATCCTTGTTATTAGCTATTTCTCAAGCGGAATCTTCATTTATATCTGATGCCGAATCACATATTCCCGCATTTGGTTTAATGCAAATTGTGCCTCATACAGCAGGGTTAGATGTGGCTAATAAAGTACTCTATGAGTCACAGCCCACGCGTGAAATACTGATTGAACCCGAGAAAAATATCATTTATGGAGCAAGTTATTTACAACTTCTAACCACTCAATATTTATCGGGTATCGAACATCCACTTAGCCGTCAATATTGTATCACTGCAGCTTATAATACGGGGGCAGGAAATGTCGCTAAGGTGTTTAATAGCGACAGAAGTATGAAGTTAGTACCTGCAGTACAGAAAATAAATCTATTAGCCCCACAAGAAGTGTATCAAACACTAATTAATGAATTGCCTTACTCTGAGACACAAAAATACTTGATTAAAGTCAGTAAATTAGTGACTCGATACCAAGTGCAAACTCAACAATGGAACCTTTCAAATAAGGATATTAATGATGAATAAATTTATATTTATAATCGGACTAATTACGTTCTTGTGTGCCTGTAACAGTACGGCTCAAACAGAATCGATGCCTTTAGATTCCAACGACTCAATCCCTAGTTGGGTGTTGATGCCCACCAGTGAAACTGGGTTAGCGTCATCAAGTTGTGTGCTATGGGGAGGCAATATGTCAGCGGCTAGAGGCCAAGCAATAGCCAATGCAAGAGCTGATTTAGCAACGCAGATTCAAATTCGAGCTAAAGTAATGGATCAAACTAAGAATAGCCAAATCCAGCAAGGGCTGGAGGTGCAAACTCAATCTTCTTTCTATGGAGTCAGTAATCAAGTCGCTGAACAAAGTTTGACTGGAGCAAAAACAAAAGAAATTGCTTTTGCGCGACTTGATAATCAAAAGCAGCTTTGTGCACTGGTTGAAATGGAAAACACGGAGGCACTATTTGAAAAACTGTTAACAGCAGCAGGTGCTACAATAGACCCAAGTTCGAGAGAAGCAATGTATATTGACTTTAGAACGACTGAAATAACTAAAGAGTTACAAATGCAATTAGATTCAATGAATTAATTTGATACTTTAATTGTGATTTAGATTAATATTTTAAGATTTTTCACTAGTGGATTGAGAACTTTTAGCTAAACTCTAGGTCATATTGAATGAGAGCTAGCTGACACTAGTTAGCTCATTTTTATTTATTTTAGTTGCTTATTTTAGTACTTATTTTAGTTACTTATTTTAGTTACTTATTTCAGCTCGTTATTGTTATGAATAAAAGGTTTTTACTTGTCACTTTCCACGTTTAGACAATTTGCTAAATTAATGGTCGCCGTTATGTTGCTGCAATTTATCAGCACTAACTTGGGTGAGCATCAATTACATCTTGGTGAAAGTGAAAATGAGCAAGTAAACCATTCACACCTCGTTTTTTCAGCGCCTGCTGATAGCTGTGATAAGGGCGATGATTTAGCCCACTTATTTAATACTCACTCAAACATTGAACGCCACGAACACATAGTATCTTCTGATACTCAGAGCTATGAATTGTGTTTAGATTGTCAGTGCCATGGTGGCTATAGTGCAACGATTGATGTCGTTGCTCATTTACTGCCTGCGGCCATTATTTCTGAGTCGCCCCATACCTTTATTCAAGCTTATATTCCACCTGACGCTCGCCTAAGTTACCGCCCTCCCATTGCGTAATCAGTTAACTCTATAACTGATTAACTCTGCAAATTTTAAAACTTGTTTGGCTTTTTTGCCGATGATATTGCTGTGCATGCTTGCGCATTAATACTTTCAGTTGTGCTTGGCACTAATTAGTGCTCGGGCATTAGCTAGCGAACAGTATTGAATTGCGTTTAGTGCAAGCGGCTCATCGCCATAAATATTGCTTATACAGAATCCACAAGTTTTGCTTGTTAATCATCACTTAATTTTACTGTTTTGACCTTTGTCGAAACGAGAATAAATGATGAAAAAATCGATTTTTTCCTCAGCGCTGATTGTACATTTCTGTGCAATGACTTCCTCTGCTAAAGCGGCTAGTGACCGAGTTTCTATTGGTCCAGTTTCTATTGTTCAAATACCTAATGGTCAAATGCTTAGCGATCAAACTTCTAGCGTTCAAAGGTCCAGTAGTTGCGGGATTTTATTCAACATTACTTTCAAAAATTAAGCTCCAAAATTAAGCTCCAAAAATTAAGTGGATGCGAAGCAATTCCCCCAATCATTTTTCAATAAAAGTATTCCGTCGTTATTCGCAATATTGCAGTGGTTGTAACAGCAACATTGCCTGCGGGTAGCAACTCGAAAGGTAACACTATGAAGACTCAACTTTTAACACTAACTCAAATTAGACTAGCGATTATTTCTTTAGCTCTAATGACATCGTTAGCTGTAGCAAACACGGCGTGGGCTGCTCAGGCTGATGCAGCGGAGCATGGACATGCCCACAATGAAATAGAAACAAATTCCCAGACCGATTCAGTGGTCGATAAGCCTAGTTCTAGTTATAAACCTGGCAGTAAAAGAAGCGAACGACTTAGCAAAGAACTTAATAAAGGAATTAACAAAGAACCTAACAAAGAACTTATTACAGAATCCAATGAACAACCCAATGAACAACATAGCGACGCTTTAGTATTAACAGCGCAGCAGCAACAGCTCGCAGGTATCGAAGTCGTCAATTTATCCAGCAGCACATTCAATTTAGATGATGTAGCCACAGCCACATTAATCGTTGATCGCGATCGCACCATGACACTAGCTCCACAACTCGATGTCAGAGTATTAAAGCGACATGTGGTGCCGGGTCAATTAGTGAAACAAGGGCAAGTGTTATTGACCTTAGGTGGCGCGGCAGTGGCGCAAGCGCAAGCCGATTATATTAACGCTGCAGCTGAATGGGACAGGATTAAGCGTATGAGCCAAAACACGGTGAGTGAAAGCCAACGTTTAGAGGCGCAAGTACAAGCAGAGCTCACCCGCGCGAATCTTGAAGCGCTAAAAATGACTCGCGCGCAAATTAACGCTTTAGTTAACCAGCCAGAATCCATTGGCCGTTATCAATTATTAGCACCAATTAATGGCCGTGTGCAGCAGGATATTGCCATGTTAGGTCAGGTATCCGCTGGTGGAACACCGTTAATGCAGCTTACCGATGAATCACACTTGTGGGTTCAGGCTCAGTTGTCAGCACACCAAGCGGAGGGGATTAGCAGAGGCGATAAAGCTTTAGTTAAAGTCGATGGTTTATCTATTGAGGGCACTATTATTGGCCGCTCACATGAACTTGATTTGGTTACCCGAACTGAACAAGTGCTCGTAAGCATTGATAACAGCAAATATAGATTACATGCAGGTCAATTTGCTGAGTTGTACTTACCAAGTGCATTGAGTGGTGGAGTGATATTACCTGATGCCGCTTTAACACGAGGATCTGATGGGCATTGGCAGGTGTTTATGCAAGATGCTGATGGTTTTGAAGCGATTGAAGTTGAGGTAGTTGAAAGCCAACGTGGGATGAATATGGTAACGGGGATTGCTGCCAACACTAGAGTGGTGGTGAGTGGTGCTTTTCTTTTAGCTTCTGAACTTGCGAAAGCAGGTTTTGATATCCATAACCACTAGGGGCCACTAATGCTACAGAAATTAATTGAAGCAGCGGTGAAAAACCGATTGCTAGTGGGCTTGGCATTGATATTTATTGTTGCCGCCAGCGTATTCATGCTGCCCAAATTAAACTTGGATGCATTTCCTGATGTAACCAATGTGCAAGTGACAGTGAACACTGAAGCCGAGGGGCTCGCTGCTGAAGAAGTTGAAAAACTGATCAGTTACCCCGTGGAATCGGCTATGTACGCCTTACCTGAAGTCACTGAGGTAAGGTCATTATCTCGCACTGGATTGTCGATAGTTACAGTGGTTTTTGCTGAAGGCACCGATATTTATTTTGCTCGTCAGCAGGTGTTTGAGCAGTTACAAGCGGCTAAAGAAATGATCCCAGATGGCGTTGGTGTACCTGAGATTGGCCCCAATACTTCTGGGTTAGGGCAAGTTTATCAGTATATTTTACGGGCAACCCCAGCGTCAGGCGTTGATGCAGCAGAGCTTCGTAGTATTAATGATTACTTAGTGAAGCTGATTTTAATGCCAGTAGAAGGGGTGACAGAGGTGTTGTCATTTGGTGGTGATGTTCGCCAATACCAAGTGCAAGTCGACCCGAATAAATTATTAAGCTACGGCTTATCTATGCCCCAGGTCACCGAAGCGCTCGAAAGCAATAACCGTAATGCGGGTGGTTGGTTTATGCCCCAAGGTCAAGAGCAGCTGGTTGTACGTGGTTATGGTTTATTGCCATCGGGTCATGCGGGCTTAAAGGCGATAGGGCAAATTCCATTAACAGAGGTCGCGGGGACGCCAGTTCGTGTTACTGATATCGCCAAGGTGGAATATGGCCGTGAAATCCGTGTAGGGGCGGTTACTTTTACCCGTAAAGAGCAAAATCCAGTAAATGGCAAAACCGAAGTCAATGCCATGGGCGAAGTCGTTGCTGGCGTCGTACTTAAACGCATGGGCGCGAATACCAAAGCCACCATTGATGGCATTTCAAAGCGCGTTAGTTTAATTGAACAAGCACTGCCAAAAGGCGTCTCATTTGAGGTGTTTTATGACCAATCGGATTTAGTTACGCAAGCGGTTACTACTGTGATTGATGCACTGTTAATGGCCTTTGTGTTTATTGTGGTTATTCTGGCTTTATTCTTGGTGAACTTACGTGCCACGCTATTAGTGCTGCTATCCATTCCTATATCGATTGGGTTAGCGTTAATGATCATGTATTACTTTAGTTTGTCGGCTAACTTAATGTCGCTTGGTGGCCTAGCGGTAGCTATTGGCATGTTGGTTGATGGCTCAGTAGTGATGGTTGAGAATATTTTTAAACAATTAACTCAAGAGGAAAACAGTTCAGATCCAACAGCGGATAAAGTCATGCGAGCGGCTAATGAAGTGTGCAGCCCAATCTTTTTTGCTACTGCGATTATTATCGTGGTGTTCGCGCCACTATTTGCGCTTGAAGGGGTTGAAGGCAAGCTATTTCAGCCAATGGCGGTAAGTATTATTTTAGCGATGATATCTGCATTGTTAGTTGCGCTGATTGCTGTTCCTGCAATGGCGGTGTACTTGTTTAATCGCGGTGTCACCCTCAAGCAAAGCCCAATCTTGACGCCAATTGAGCAAGGGTATCGGCAGTTGCTTTTGGCGGTAATGCATAAACCTGCAACTGTAATGGGAACTGCTGCTACATTATTTATCGCTAGTATGCTGCTAGTGCCAAAACTTGGCACTGAGTTTGTACCTGAACTTGAAGAGGGCACTATTAACCTGCGGGTGACGCTTGCTCCAACTGCAAGTTTGGCGACATCGTTAGATATAGCGCCGAAAATAGAGTCAATATTGATGGCATTCCCAGAGGTAGAATATGCCTTAAGTCGTATTGGCGCACCTGAACTTGGCGGCGACCCTGAGCCGGTGAGTAACATTGAAATCTACATCGGCTTAAAACCTGTTGATGAGTGGCAAAGTGCCGAAAATCGTTTTGAGCTACAGCACTTAATGGAAGACGAATTAAGTGTTTTCCCAGGTTTGCTGTTTACCTTCTCACAACCTATTGCTACCCGCGTTGATGAACTCTTATCAGGAGTGAAAGCTCAATTAGCGATTAAAGTTTTTGGGCCTGATCTTAATGTCTTGTCTGAAAAGGGGCAGCAACTTACTGAGCTTGTTAGTGAGATTGAAGGCGCGGTAGATGTGTCGCTTGAGCAAGTCAGCGGTGAGGCTCAATTGGTCGTTAGGCCATTAAGAGAGCAATTGGCGCGTTACGGTATTAGTGTCGATCAAGTGATGAGCCTAGTGAGTCAAGGTATTGGTGGTGTGAGTGCAGGACAGGTCATTGACGGTAATGCCCGCTATGATATCAATGTGCGTTTAGCTGAAACTTACCGCAGCTCACCCGATGCACTTAGAGATTTGATATTACGTGGTGCCAATGGCGCGCAAGTTCGTTTAGGCGATGTGGCGCAAGTAGGCGTAGAAATGGCGCCACCGAATATTCGCCGTGATGATGTGCAGCGCCGCGTTGTAGTACAAGCTAATGTATCGGGACGTGATATGGGCTCAGTGGTGAATGACATTTATGCCATAGTGCCAAAGGCAGAGTTACCAGCAGGTTACACTGTGGTGGTTGGTGGTCAATACGAGAACCAACAACGCGCGCAACAAAAGCTGATGTTAGTAGTGCCAGTATCCATAGTATTAATTGCCTTGTTGCTATATTTCTCGTTCGGTTCAATCAAACAGGTTGGCTTAATTATGGCGAATGTACCACTGGCGCTAATTGGTGGGGTGGTTGCTTTATATAGTACAGGCACCTATTTGTCCGTGCCGAGTTCTATCGGTTTTATCACCTTATTTGGGGTGGCGGTGTTAAACGGCGTGGTACTAGTAGACGCGATTAATCAGCGACGTGCACATGTTAGAAATATGGAAGGTGATGAGAGCTTATTTGAGAGTGTCTATGAAGGCACGGTTGGTCGATTGCGGCCAGTGCTAATGACCGCGCTCACCTCTGCACTAGGGTTAATCCCCATCTTAATGTCATCAGGTGCCGGCAGCGAAATTCAACAACCGTTAGCCGTGGTGATCATCGGTGGCTTGTTTAGCTCAACTGCACTGACGCTGTTGGTATTACCGACGATGTATCAGTGGTTGTATAGAAATGAAATACCAAAAGGGAATAATGTTCGATAGGGTAATGAGGCAAGTTAATTCAATTAGTTACCTTTGCAGTTAATGGCAATATAGGCATTATCATTTAAAAAATGATAATGCCTTTTTAATTTCTTATTTCCTTTTCTCAACTCCTTTTTCTCAACTCCTTCTTCTTAATGCCGAACAGGCTGACTTCACGGTCTTATTTTCTTGCTAGACTTTATAAAGATAAAGCTTAATTTGTTTATGTTTTTCATCATCTGAAGTGTAAAAGGGTGCTGCACATGTCATATTTGTTCAAAGTATTTCTGCCGAAAAACGCACTACTTATTGGCACTATTCTAATCTCTATATCTATCCCTGCAGTTTTCGCTCAACAGATGAAATGGAGTAAATTTGATACTCCATCTTTAGGTAAGGTTGCAGCGATTGGTTCTTATGCCAATGGCTGTCTGGCAGGGGCAAAGGCATTACCCTTGATAGGTGAAGGTTATCAGGTGATACGCACAGAGCGTCATCGCTATTATGGCCACCCTCAATTAGTGGCCTTTATTACTAATTTTGCTAAACAGACCCAAGCAGCAGGGATGAATGATATTTTGATTGGTGATATCTCGATGGCTCGCGGTGGTAATTTTGAATCGGGTCATTCAAGTCACCAAGTTGGGCTTGATGCAGATATTTGGTTTCGCCACGCTGAGCAGACATTGACAAAAGATGCCAGAGAAACCCCTCAGAAGTTAGATCTTGTTGATAAGTCGGCATTTAACGTTAATCAAGATTGGCAAGATCATCACGGCACTATGATCAGGTTAGCAGCTGAGTCTAGCGAGGTTGCGCGGATTTTTGTTAATCCAGCAATCAAACAGCAACTGTGCAATATGGACTGGCAAGATGACAGTTGGCTGATTAAAGTGCGCCCTTGGTGGGGACACTCTCTTCATATGCATGTGCGTTTGGCTTGCCCTGAAAATGATGCATTATGTCAAAACCAAAAAGCGCCACCAACGGGCACAGGTTGTGATGAGCTTGATTGGTGGCGCAAACAAATATTGGCGTCAAATGAAGCGAGTAAGCAACCTAAATACAAGTCCAAATCCAAACAAAAGTCTAAGCCGAAATCAAAAACCGTTAAGGTAAAACCTGAACAATGCCAAACACTTTATCAAGCTGAATAAGCCTTCATGTCGTTAATGAGATTTCATTGAGATTGAGCCGCTCAATAATGCATTCCTTACATGTCATCAGTTCAGCTGAATGAGAACGGGTGTATAAAATGATCTTGTTGCTTTATCAAAGTTAATTTAAGCCATAAAAACATGTTGCCGATACTGTTTTATTTTTACTGTTTTATTTTTACTGTTTTATTTTTAGTGTTTCATAAAAAGCTCTCATTCTTTGTTGACGATCTCGGTCTAGATAATACTAAACTCTTACGACTATTCTACACCTTGACTTTGCCTACCTCATAAGTGATTATCGATGGCTAATTAAATCGTAACTGTTAACAAAAAGTTATTAATAAACAAAGGTTTTTAATCATATCCTAATATTAGGACGTGATTGAAATTAAGGGGAAGGCTATGTTTCATCGTGCATTAGTTTTAGCGATATTATTAATATTGCCATCTGCGGTTCAAGCAGAAAACTATTCAATAGGTACTGGTGGCCAAAGTGGTATTTACTACCCATTTGGTGGTGCGTTAGCGAAAGTGTGGTCTGATAAAGTCCCAGAGGTTAATGTGAAAGCAGAGGTGACAGCCGCTTCTGTTGAAAATACCATTAAAGTGGTTCGCGGCGATATGATTGCTGGGATCGCGATGGGCAATGTTGTGCTTGATGCTTATAAAGGTGAAGGTAAGTTCAGAAGTGCTATGCCTGTGAATACCTTATTTGCACTATATCCAAATTTAGTTCACGCAATCAGTCTTGAAAAGTCTGGTATTACTTCACTAGCCGACCTTAAAGGTAAGCGTATTTCTTTAGGCGCTCCTGCCAGTGGTACAGCGGTGACCTCTGCTGCATTACTTGAGTCTATTGGTATTGATGTGAAAAAAGACATCACAGCGGTGTACCTAAACTATTCAGAAACGACCAATGCATTAGCCAATGGCCAAATTGATGCTGGCTTTATTGTTGGCGGGCAAGGTGTTGGCGCGGTTACTCAAGTGGCGTTAACTCATAAAGTGAGCATTATTCCTGTATCGGCAGATGAAAGTGCCTCTTTCATTGATAAAAATCCTGCTTACAGTAATTACACCATTCCTGCTGATGTATACAACAATGTAGGCGCAGTGCCGACATTAAGTGTGTGGAACGTGATTG
Organism: Shewanella sp. 10N.286.52.E4; assembly: GCF_041468785.1. NCBI lineage: Bacteria > Pseudomonadati > Pseudomonadota > Gammaproteobacteria > Alteromonadales > Shewanellaceae > Shewanella > Shewanella sp. 10N.286.52.E4. The sequence goes on along the minus strand of NZ_JBFRJJ010000031.1, from coordinate 40,665 downwards.
TAGTTAGCGCCAAAATGAGCGATGAAATGGCGTTTAATTTAACTAAAGCAGCTTTTGAGAACATGTCAGAAGTGCAAAAAGTGGTTAAGGTTGCAGAAGCGACAACACCTGAAAATGCTGAACGACTACAAGGTGTACCATTACATCCTGGTGCGCAAAAGTATTTAGATAGCATTAAGTAAACTAACTTAGTTTTCTAGGTCGTTATAACACCTTTAGGTGAACGTGAAAAAGACAAAGGCAACGTAATGTTGCCTTTGTATATTTAGGTCATTGATTGTGGCTTAACTCAATCATTGGCAAAGAGGAAAAACTATGACCCAAGAACAGGGCAAAAAAGCCGAGCAGTATGTGAGTGGGGATAATGAGCAACAGGTCGATATTGACGCAGGTGTTGCCAGCGCTCTTCCTTATGAAAGAACCGTTAAAATTATTGGCTACACTACGCTAGTTATCGCAGTACTCTTATCATCATTTCAAATATGGCAAGGTATTACCTCAACGATATCAGCAACCTATTTTCGCCCCGTTCATTTGTGTTGGGTGTTGATTCTGATTTTTTTACATTATCCATTAGTTAAAAATCGTCGTAAAAAAGGCTATATGCTTGGCAGGGTATTTGATCTTGCGTTGTGTGGCGTGACCGTGTTTGCCGGTTATCGGATGTCGATTTTTGACTATAACGATATTGACCATTTGCTTTATGGTTTAGGTACAGCCGACTTAGTCGCAGGTAGTGCATTATTACTCTTATTATTAGAAGGTTGTCGACGTACCGTTGGTTGGGTGATGGTGCTGATTGCTGGCGTATTTTTAGCTTATAGTGGCTTTGGTGATCTCTTGCCAGGAGCAATGGCGACTAAGGCGTATTCACTACAAGAGTTGATTCAATTCCAAATCTATTCTGCTAATGGTGTCTTCGGTTCTGCTTTGGGTATTGCGGCGACAACCGTGTTTATTTTTGTACTGTTCGGTGCATTTTTAGAGGTCACTGGCGCAGGTAAATTCTTTATTGATTTAGCTTTTTCGATTGCAGGTAAATATCGCGGCGGCCCTGCAAAAGCGGCTGTATTGGCATCTGCTGGATTAGGTTCAATTTCAGGTTCGGCAATTGCAAACACAGTAACCACTGGCGCAGTGACGATTCCAATGATGAAAAAACTGGGTTATACGCCTGAGCAGTCTGCTGGGATTGAAGCCTCGGCTTCAACAGGTGGTCAAATTATGCCGCCGATTATGGGCGCAGGTGCGTTTGTGATGGCGCAGTTTACTGGTGTGCCTTACAGTGAAATCATGTTGGCATCCATTGCGCCTGCCATTTTGTATTTCTTCTGTACCTTACTTTATGTGCATTTAATGGCGTGCAAGTTGAACCTAAAAGCGGCAAGTCGCACTGAGGCCGTCATTGAGGTAATGAAACACGGCGCTCATCACCTTATTCCGCTCGCTATCATCACGTCATTATTGATGATGGCATACTCACCATTGCTAGTAGGGGTTGCAGGCTGCGCGGCAATTTTAGTGACAGCAGCACTGCGTAAACACAGCCGAATAGGTCTTAAAAAGTTTATCGAAGGCATGAAAAATGGTGCGTTATTAGCGCTGCCAATTTCAGTTGCCTGTGGCGCCGCTGGCATCATTGTTGGTGTAGTAGGGCAAACCGGTATTGGGCTACAGTTTACTCAATTTGTAATGGACTTTTCGGGCGGTTACATGCTGGTGGCGCTTGGGTTAATTAGCATAGTGGCATTAGTGTTAGGCATGGGATTACCTGTGACTGCAGCATATATTGTACTGGCAGTAATGGCAGTGCCAATGTTGGGTGACTTTGGTTTGCCATTATTAACAGCGCACTTAATTGTGTTCTGGTTATCGCAAACTTCAAATGTAACTCCACCGATTGCGCTGGCTGCATTTGCGGGAGCTGGGGTGGCAAATGCCAACCCAATGAAGTCATCTGTTGAGGCATTTAAGCTAGCAGGTGGCTTGTTCATAATCCCAATTATGATGGCCTATACCGATTTGCTTAATCCTGATGCAGGCATGATGGCATTTACCTTTGCGATTATTCAGACCGCTAGCATTATCGTGGCTATTGCGATATCGATTGAAGGTTACCTTTTACGTCCGCTTTCAACGGTTGAACGACTGGTTGCAATCGCCACTGTCCCTTGGGTGTTGTTTAATCCATTTGGCACAGGCGTTATTGGTGTGGCGGTGGTGCTGGGGTTATTGGCCGTACAATGGAAAACGCAAGATAAAGCAGCGATTTAGTAGGGCTTGTTAACAAAAAATAGGCTTAGCTTGAACGGCTAAACCTATTTTTTATCTACATAAAACCTCATAGGTGGCTAACAACCTGAAATATCAACCGTTAACGTATAAGTGGTATCTGAACCATTGGTGCCAGTTGGTTCAATATAACGAACATGACAGTTTATCGTTTCATCATCTAAATCATAACCATAGCGAACATTAGACGAACCAACTTCAACATTAGGTGTACAGGTTCCACTACCAAAACAGAAATCAATTTCAGAGCCTATTTCCAACATTTGTGGTAAGCCGCCACCCGCATTTTCACCAAATGCTTCTGGATAGCCAAGCTTCATCTCAATCACTTCACCATTGTAATCAATTACACTGCGGTCGTCTTTTTCAACGCCATCAATGGCTGCCCGTGAGTAGGCTAAATCCAGCGATGATTGTATTGCCGCTTTAACACCTTGAACGGTAGAGATTTTGGCATCACTTTGTAGGTTGATGAACTTTGGCGCCGCAACGACTGCTAAAATACCAAGAATTATAATCACCACCACTAACTCAATCAGGGTAAAGCCTTTGCCAGTTGTGCGTTGTGTGAGTGACTTATTTGTATTGAATAACATTCCTTGTCCTTGATGTGAATGATGCTGTGAACTTCTAATTTGGGGAAATGAACCAAGTCTGTTCGTTTCTGAAAAATGACAGTTGAAGTATCAGTTTATATTTTGAATATTGTAAGCAGTTAATATTAATAGCACTAAAATTAACGGTTGCTAATGTTATGGTAAAGCACAAATAAGCTTAAGTAAAATATTGACTAAATGAATAATATCACCATCAATATGGCATCATTTACGTGGTTTCTTTCGTTTTTTAAATCGGTACTAATCGATTAAATCTGTTATCTACAGGTTTCTTTTCGTGATGAACGTTGATTGATACCGTAAATCTAAAGGTGATTAGTTTTGTTATTTAACTTAATCATTTATAACTTCATCTTAAAGAACCTGTTTCGACAGTCATAATATTGTCATTTTCAGACAATATAGACTGTCTATTTTAGGTCAGATGTAGGTCTATTTTTAAGTTTTTCACCTGAGTTTTAGTTTATTTTTCCTCCAGTCGCCCCCTCTAAAGTTGTACCAAACGTTACCTCAGTAAAATAATTGTTAATAATGTGACAATAAAAAACAAGCTGTATCAAGTTGTAAGTCATTGTCTATATTCGATTTTAATATTTACTTCATGTTAATGAAATGTTGTTGTCATTTTTACGCAGTCTTTTTGTCATTTTTGAGGGTTAGTTTGTCGTCCAGCCGAATTACTTAACACGCTTAAATCCGTCCTCGGAGATGACAATGGAACTGAAAAACATTTTTAAACTTAATGCTGTATCTGCAGCACTTTCTGCAACTTTGCTACTTGCTGGTTGTGGTGGTGACATTAATATCGATACAGGTTCAGACGGTGAAACGCCAACTAACCCAGGTCCTACAACTCCTGACATTTCAGAACAGGAAGCTGCTTACGGTGGTTTTGCTGAGAAGAGTGCAACTATTGCAGCAATCGACGGTAAAGAAGTTTGGGTATTGTCAGGCACATTAGCACCTTCTACTGCTGCATCGACAGTGAATGTTGGCGGCCAAGATGGTGACAATATTATTCTTGGTAACGATGTTGTTTGGATGCTAGATGGCGCTGTTATCGCTGGTAGCGATAAAGCCGATTCAGTTGAATTATCTATCATGCCAGGCACTAAAATTGTGGGTGGCAGTGAGTCTTACCTAGTGATTAGTCGTGACTCTAAAATCATGGCAGAAGGTTCAGAAGATGAACCTATCGTATTTACATCACTTGAATCTGCATTGGGTCAAGAAGGTCAAGCGGGTCAATGGGGCGGCTTAGTTGTTTTAGGTAACGCACCAGTTAACTCATGCCCTGATTTAACCAGTTGTGATGCTGCATTTGAAGTAGGAAGTCACAGCTACGGTGGTGATGACACTGAAGATAATTCAGGTGTTATCCAATATGTTCGCGTTGAGTTCGGTGGTTTTAAAATCAACGATACACAAGAAATGAACGGTATCAGCTTTGCAGCAGTCGGTGCGGGCACAACTGTTGACCATATCCAAATTCATAAAAATAACGATGATGGTGTTGAGTTCTGGGGCGGTAACGTATCGCTTTCTCACGTTGTGTTAACTGAAAACTTTGATGATTCTTTAGACTGGACAAACGGTTGGCAAGGTAGCGCGCAACACGTATATATCCGTCAAGAAGATAACGGTTCTAACCGTGGTATTGAAGCTGACAGTAACAGCAGCGCAGACGCAGAACCTCAATCTCGTCCAACTTTAGCTAACTTTACTATTCAAGTGGCTAATGGCACTAACAGTGGCGGCGATGATGCTGAAGGTATCTTATTCCGTAAAGGCACTGCAGTAGACGCTTACAACATGCTGGTTAAAGGTGATGTGGCATCTGGCGAGTGTTTAGAAGTGAATGATGACAACACAGTTATTACTGCAGAAGCTGGCAACTTAAACATGCAAAACAGCTTAATCGACTGTGTTGAGCCGTTTAAAAATGCAAAACCAGATGCTGATGAAGGTCGCGAACTTGCACTTGACGTTGAGCAATGGTTCCTTGAACAAGAAGGTAACCTAGCGGGTGCATCTGACCTAACTGGTTACATGCCTAACTCATCTTCAGTGGCATTAACTGGCGGTGCAGCAGATTTAGCTAACATGGATGACCGTTTAATGGATGCTGAGTATATCGGTGCATTCGACGGTACAACTGATTGGACTACGGGCTGGACAACTGCGATTCATGAAGACGCAGCGCCAGCGCCAACTGAATTACCAGTATTAACATCTTGCCCAGTTGGCACAACTGCAGAAGATGTGGTTGCAGGCCTTTATAAAGATGACAGCGTGACTTTAGTCTGTTCAATCGAAGGTAACATCACCACGAATACAACACTGCTTGCTGGTCAAAACGTGATGTATAAAGTGGATGGCGGTGCAGTGGTTGTTGGCGGTGATAAAACTGACTCAGCAACATTAGCCATTCAAGCTGGTACTCAGTTATTTGCAACAGATAACAGCTACATCGCGATTAGCCGTGGCTCAAAAATCATGGCTCAAGGTAGTGCTGAACATCCAATCGTGATGACTTCGCAGCAAGATGTGATTGCGGGTGCAGAAGGTGAGCGTGGCCAATGGGGTGGTTTAGTACTTCTTGGTAACGGCGAAACCAATACTTGTCCTGATAAAGATGCATGTGATGCTTCATTCGAAGTGGGCGACTTCCCATACGGCGGTAACGACAATGCTGATAACAGCGGTCAAATCAGCTATGTGGTAGTTAAGTATGCTGGCTTTAAAGTGAACGATACTCAAGAAATGAACGGTATCTCATTTGCGGCAGTAGGTAGCGGTACGCAAGTTGACCATATCCAAGTTCACGCTAATGGCGATGATGGTGTTGAGTTCTGGGGCGGTGCAGTCAACCTTAAATATGTTTACTTAACTGACAACTTCGATGACAGCTTAGATTGGACTAATGGCTGGCAGGGTAAAGCACAATATGTGTATATCACTCATGAAGATGGTCAAGCAAACCGTGGTTTTGAAGGTGATAGCCATAAAGGAACTGACGATACACCAGTGTCTAACCCAACTATCTCTAACGTGACCATCCTTCCAGGTACTGACATTGAAAATGCCAGTGGCGACAAAGGTGAAGGGATTATCCTTCGTGTTGCTACAGCAGCGTCAATCCACAACCTATTGATTCAAGGTCGTAAAGGTTCAACTTCGGAGACTGAATCAGGTGAGTGTCTAGAGCTAGACGGTACGTATGCCGGTCTTGTTGACAATGTTAATGATGGTTCATTAATGATTTCTCACTCAGTAATCGATTGTAACGAGCCATTTAAATACAGCTCAGATAATGATGCGACAACTGATGCGGTTGATACCGAAGAGTGGTTCCTAGCGCAAACAGGTAACTCTGCACAAGAAGTCACATTAACAGATGGCATGCCAGCAGGTACTGACACTGTGTTACTGGGTACTGGTCTTGATATGAGCACGACTGATACTTTCTTCGAATCAACTGATTATATCGGTGCATTCGATGGCCAGACTGACTGGCGTGAAGGTTGGGCATTTATCAAGTAAATCTGCCCTGATAATGCCAGCAAGCAGTGCTTGCTGGCATTAATTTAAACCCTTATCTCAGGGTTTAAGTAAGTGATATTGAGTCAATAATACAATACTTTCTGCCTCGTCTGTGTAAGCCATGTAAATAGAGTTTCCCAAGACGAAGGCGCAACCTGAACTGTGTACAGGATTGAAAAACGCTATGAAAACCAAGCCGAGTTTTATCGCTAACAAGCTAAGTCTAGCTGTTGTCACTGCCATTTCTGCAGCCTCTCTTTTTACAACGCTACCAGCTTACTCGGAAGAAACGCCTGCAGTTGATCCAGGTGAAGATTTCCCAATTGAAGTGATTGCTGTAACGGGTCGCTTGCGCACTTCTGCTTCAGCAGCAGTTGAAGAACGTCGTGAACAACCAACGGTTGTTGACATCATGGGTGCAGACCAAATTTCTCGCACCGGTGACAGTGACGCCGCCGCAGCGCTGCGCCGTGTGACCGGTTTGACACTAAAAGATGGCAAGTTTATTTACGTACGTGGTTTGGGCGAACGCTATTCAAGTACTTCTTTAAATGGTGCGGTTGTGCCATCACCAGACCCAACTCGTAACGTGGTACCGCTGGATATGTTCCCAGCCTCTATTATTGAGTCACTATCAGTACAAAAAGCCAGTACAGCCAGTACGCCAGCAGCTTTTGGTGGTGGTCATGTTGATATTCGCACTAAATCCATACCTGCAGACTTCTTTTTTAAAGTGTCTTTGGGTGGCCGTTACAACACCAACGATTCTGATGACACTTTCACTTATAACGGTGGTGGTGATGATTGGATGGGCCAAGATGACGGCACTCGTTCAATGCCTAACAGCATTAATGATGTCAATAATATGTATGGCGGGATCAGCCCAATTGATATCGTGACTGGTTCAAACGGTACCATTGATTTTGCCGAGGCGCAGGAAATTAACCGTGGGTTAGCCAGTGATATGTATCGTGATATGACGGTATTTACTGAAAGCACTGACCCAGGTATTCGCGGTAACATCGCTATTGGCGATCGCTGGGATATTACTGATGACATTATTTTTGGCGCAATGTCGGCAGTTTCTTATAAGAAACAAGCTGAAAACTACACCAAAACGGAAGTGGAATTAGCCGGTGATGCTGACAACGTGCAAATCGAAAACTCAAAAGATGTTATGGGTACCGATTCGATTGTGCAAATGTCTGGCATGCTCAATTTAGGTTTAGAAATTGGTTACGACCATAAAATTCAAACCTTCTCAACTTACCTGCGCGACACTTCAGATGATGTATCTGTGGCAATTGAAGAAACCATCGATACGATTTCAGAGCCTAATGCTCTGCAAGTTTACGATGTGGCTTATGAAGAACGTAATCTGATTAGTAACCAAATTCAGGGTAACCATTTCTTTGAGTATCTATGGGACTTAGAAGCTAATTGGATGTATTCAAACGCAAGCTCTAAGCGTTATGCACCTAATGAGCTTTCGTACACTTATAACGTATTGTTTGATGATGCTAATAACATGACAAGCCGTAACTTGAATACTCAAGATGCGCCTAAATATGTTTATAGCCGCCTTGATGATAATACCGAAAATTACAAGTTCGATTTAACTCTACCGTTTGAATTTGGCATGAACGTGCTAAAAATTAGTGGTGGTTACGAATACTTTGAGCGCACCCGTGAAAGCTATGCAACACGTTTAGGTTTTGATGTTGGCTTAAGTCCAACCGATCCTAATGGCGACATCCTATCGACTGATTTTGATAATATTTTCTCTGATGACAATATTGCCAATGACACACTTGATTTAGAACTTAAAGATGCTTCAACAGACACCGAAGATTACATTGCCGCAGAAATGATTGATGCAGGGTTTGTTAACCTTGATATCGACTTTGATGACGTATGGCGCTTTGTTGCTGGTGTTCGCTATGAAGATTTCCGCCGAGTGACATTACCACTAACGCCTGATGGCGAAATCTCAGATGAAGGTGGCCGTTATGACATGGAAGACTATGCTATCGCTGAAGATGGCTGGTTCCCATCAATGTCGTTAACCTGGAAATCATCTGATGTGAGTCAGTGGCGATTTGGTGCAAGTAAAACATTGGTGCGCCCTGACTTACGTGAAGTTGCGCCAGTACGTTTCCAAGACCCTATTACTGGTTTTGATTTCTTCGGTAACCCAGAGCTTGAAAGCTCTGATATTTATAACTTGGATTTACGTTGGGAATACTACTCAGAAGATGGCGCAAACTTAAGTGTTGGCGGTTTCTACAAAGACGTCGATGCCCCGATTGAAGCGATTCAACGTATTTCTGAAGCCGGTCGTCAGCTCAAGTTTTACAATGCTGAATCAGGCGTTATTTATGGTATCGAAACCGAGTTTTTACATGACCTTGGCTTTATCGGCACAGAAGGCGGATTCTGGGAAGACTTCTTTGTCGCGGGTAACTTAACCTTAAGTGATTCAGAAATTGAAATCTTAGCGAATGGTGAGATTGACCCAACTAATAATAAGCGCCGCATGACAGGTCACTCTGAGTGGGTTGCCAACATGCAGTTTAGCTATGATTCAGCCAATGAATCACATAGTGCGACACTGGTATACAACGTGTTTGGTGAACGTATTGCTTATGGCGGACGCGGCGGGTTAGATGATGTTTATGAGCAACCTTTTCATAGTTTAGATTTCACATACAGCTACCTGCCAACAGAAAGCTTTGGGGTGAAATTTAAAGTGAAGAATATCCTAGGCGAAACTACCGAATACGATCAGCAAGACGTGGTGGTATACGCAAAAGAGCCTGGAACAGAATTCACTCTGCAATTCGATTACCAATACTAAAAATAGTAACAGGGTTATCTGTCACTGCACTGCGGGTATATGGTAACCCTTTGGTTTTCTTGAGTGTAACAAGGTACTGATTTTTAGCATTATTACTTCATCCTTTTAATGCTAAAAATCCAGTATGTAGTGTGATTTAGAGTAGGAAGTCTGGAACACTTCTTTGCAATTAATCACACGCTTCTTTATTGATAAGACGTTATTTAAGACAGGCGTTTTTAAACGAAGAAGTGATAAGTAAAAATAGCAAGATCAGTGTTCAATTTAGCGATATTACTTCATCCTTTTATTGCTAAAAAATAACACTAGGCCACTTTCTTCTGGAACAAGAAAGTGGCCGTTTTTGTTTTTAAAACATAAAAAAGTGACCTACTTTAATATTAAAAGTAGGCCACTTATATTTGGAGGTGATATTTAAATGGGGATTATTAAATACTTAACGATCGATAAATTATAAAAGCTAGTCGCTATTTACTTTTTAAAGATTGCTTCATTTGTTCCGTAAGGACCTAAGTTTAGATCGCGCTTACGGATTTCATCTACGCGGTCAAAGGCTTCTTCTGCAACGCGAAGGTTTTTCACATCACGGCGCCAGTAGTATTTAAACCCGTTGAAATTAGCATTGTTTGGATACCAGTACATTACGCCAAGACCTTTATCTTCAAGGATTGGTGTGTTGTGGATAGCATTGCCTGGGATATAGAAATATTGGCCTTTTTCCAATGGCTGGAATTTGTTTTCTGCTAACGTTTTACTGCCACCGTTTACCACGTAATAACACTCAGGTTGGCCGTGGAAATGAGGCTCATGATCTGACTTGCCACCGTTAGTAATACCGATAACCACTGGTGAATCAGCCAAGTCTTTCCAGATGTATCCTACTGGAGAGTTAGCAACTTCACAGTTTTTAGCTTCAAGTACGTTGCCTTCATTATCCAGTGTTTTACAGAAACGCTGATCTTTAGCGATGCTGTCATTGGCTTGGATAGTGTTGAAATCAATCTTGCCAGCTTCCCAATCAGCGATATATGCTTCAACTTCAGGGTTACTACACTGCACTGGCATAGTGTTTTGAGGAGCATGAACACTGCTGTCAAATGGTACTGGTGTTGTTTGTTGGTAAGGAAGTTGTGCATGGTTACATTGTGGGCCTTGCGCAACAGCAGCTGTTGATGCAAGCGCAGCAATACCAAAAATCATTTTAAGTTTCATTGTTTATCCTAGTTGGAACTGTGAGATATTAATCTTTACTTTTGCTATGACTTAACTATAAATTCATCTTGGTAACATAAAGGTGAAATAGATCACGCAGGTATCGCAACGACAATTTTATTCGTGACTAGTATCGCTAATCTTAAGTAATTGAGAATATGTTCAAATATTCATTTGATTTATTGTTGTTGGTCAATTTTTATAAGTTTAATTGGTTTATAAATACGAACAATTATACGAAATAGGTTTTTAACCCTGCAATTTGAAATTAAATTCCACATTTATTACCTAAATGAATATTGCATACTGAGCTGGGCGTATTGTGATTGTCCAGTGTCTACTAATTCATTACTGTAACTCGGCGATTTATCGTTAATGGCGTATTGCCCCACTTCAAAACCAACAGAGAGCTCAGGAGTAAGATTGGTAAATATATTCGCGCCAAAATGATTTCGACGAGTGCGCTCAATTTCTGTCGTTGTATGGCCTATAAAAACGGTACTTCGGAGTCTGTGAGTCCAGAAATGGCGATAAGCCATCATAGCTGACAGCGTGGTTTCTAATTCACCATCAATAATATCTTTTGCGGCATCAGTCCCTACATAACGCCCTAAATGACCATAATGTAGTTGTAGACGAAGGTCATCTTTGCCGAAGGTTCTAAACTTTCCAGCCACTGAAATACCTTTACTTAATTGCTGGGTATCAACAGGATCGAGATAACGAATAATGCCTGATGCTGATATGTTGCCCCAATCGCCTTTTTTGTTATAGCGTACGATGAGATCAGGTACATAGTCGTTGCGGGTATCAATCCACTCTTGTTGGCTTGAGTCGTTACTTTCAGTGACTGCATCGGTACCGTAGGTATAAGGGTTTTCAAGTGCAAATTGCCAATCGTTATGGGTGTAACGAATTAAAGCTTGTCTCACCATAGCCTGACCAACCAATGGCCCGCCTAAATCTGCTGTTTCAGCAAAGGCTGAAGTATTGACTAACGTTGACCAAGTCTGCCCTGCCATAACATCTTGATATTCGATAAAAGCATGCCGTAGACGGGGGCTGTATGAATTTGAAATAACTGGGTTACCTTGAGAGGAACCGACAAAATCCATTTCAATAAAACCTTTTACCTCCTCGGAAAATATAGCAAGATTTAATCGTGATTCTTGAGCACTAAATTGTGTCCGTTTAGTGGGCTCAGAAATTGAACCTCCACCAGTCCATAAGTCTTGAAATTCGACATCACCACTCACATAGCGAGCGTTCATTTTAATGAACCCACCGAGTTCGACATCCATGGCATGTGAAGAATGAGCAACTACCGCCATACAGGCCAGTAGAGGCAGTTTAACTGAAGGTGTTTTCATAGTTGGAGTGATTACTGCTTAGTGGTTTATGACATTGGTTTTAGTTGATAAAGACAATGTTTGATTGATAAAGTGAGCAATAAAACAGACAGAAACGAGAGAGTCAGTTCCTGCCTGTTTGAGAGTAATGAATTAACCGTTGGTAACGGTTTTGATTACGACTTCATTAGAAGTAGTAACCAAAGTTTATGTTAATACGTTTGTCCCAATCATTACCAAACTCAGGTAAACCTACGTGGTCATTATTAGCGGTAGAAAACGTCATGTTCTTACCCAAAATAAAGTCAATCATAGTGTAAGTTGCACCAGCAGAAATCGCACAACCTGTGACGTTTTGCATGCTGTTGTCATAACTGTCATCAGCAACATCTGGGGTCATTAAACCGAAATCGTTGTAACATTTTACGCTACCGAAATCTGTGGCGAAGGTTTTAGCGATGTTAGCGCTATAGGCCTGGCCTTTAGAAGCGATTTCATATTGCCAACTCACCACTGCAATACCGATTTTATTGTCGTCAGCAGAGTCAGCCGCGTCATATTCGTATTGCATCGCTTGCAGTTGCAAGTTCCAGCCTTTGTAAGTGCTATCTAAATGCAACGCTACAGCATAACGGTCGCCCATATTACCTGTATCACTGTTATAGATTTGACCATATTGAGCAGAACCACCAAACGTTGTAGAGCCACCTTCATACTCAGAGGTATAGGTTTGTCTAAAGTTAAACCCATTGGTTTCTTCGTTATGATATTCAGTGCCATTGATTTCACCACTGAATAATGACGCTGAATAACGCTTGTTTTCAGTTGCACTGTAAACAGGATTTTTGTAGAACGCGAAATCAGTGTTCCAGCCATTATTGTCGTAAGAGGCTTTAATGCCCACATCGTGATTATCTTCAAAACCTAAGTAGTAAGGTAAACCAAACCACCAACTGTTAGAGATAAACTCAGGGTTACCAAAGGGCACTTTATTAATACCGACTTGTAGCTGCCAATTCGGATCAATATCATAATAGCCGTAACCATATTTGATGTAATTGGTGTTTGCGGTAAAGCGGTACTCAGCAGCTAAGCCCCAGTCATCTTTTTTACCATCAAACTTAATGGCAGCCATATCGAAATCAAGCTCACCTAATTTATCTTTATTAGATTCGTCGTAATCTCTATACGCATAATTGACGCGCACTGCGCCCCCGATGTTAATACCATCTTCTTGTTCTTCAGCCATTACTGGCGCAGAAGACATAGCAATCGCTGTGGCCACCATCGACAACATAAACTTGGCGGTTTTCTTCATTCTCGTTCCCTATAAAATCATTGTTGTTTTATTGTTGTGTTACATTTCATGGAACCAAGTACGGTGACAGTCAGCACAGGTAGGAGCTTTTTTTGTATGCTCGCTATGACAGGCTAAACAGCTTGCGCCTTGGTTATAATGCAAAGACTTGTGTGGGTGTGCTTCTGGTACTGCTAAAATTGATTCATCAATTTCAATTGTTTCAACAGTGCCATGACATGCCACACAGGCCTCATCTGTGGTATTCGCTCTTGGTGAACCTTGATGGCAAGCATTACAGCCATCTTGATAAAGCATCTCGTGGTTCACCCTGCCTTGCGTTTTTCCTTTGACGGTATATAGCTCACCCGCATTAGCGGTGGCTAAAAACGCAGTAGATAAAAAAGCGACTAGTAATAATTTTTTCATGGTGGTTCAGCCTACAGATCAGATTTAATAGTTTCAGAAACGATAATGCCCATTGCTAAGCACTCAAGACATGAGGTCGAACTTAAGCGAGCTTCACCATGAATGCCGCCAGTAGCTTCACCGATGGCATACATTTTTCTAATCGGTTTCATTGAGCGACCATCAATCACGCGGCCACCTAAATCTGTTTTTAATCCACCCATGCAGTAATGCACTTTTGGCCAAATACGTGAAACAACAAATGGCCCTGTTAATACCTCTGCAGTGTCCATCTTACGGTTGAATAACGGATCGGTTCTGTCTACAACATGCTGGTTATATTCAGTAATTGTGTTTTTCAACGCTGTCGCAGAAATACTAAACTTCTTGGCAACATCATCCAATGAGTCCAATTTCCAAGCCATTTCGTCACGTAATGAACGAACAACACGGTCGTCGTCTTTATAGTTCTCATAGTTGAACAGCACAATTGGGTAGGCTGGACTGTTGTCTTCATAACGATTTTTCATAATCGCTTCAGAGCAGGTCTTGCGATCTGCACGCTCATCCATAAAGCGTTTGCCATTAAGTACACTAATAGCTGCACCTTGGTGCCAACCAATCGAAAGTAATGCATTCGACCAGCCGAATCCGCCTTCATCAGGAGAACCCCAATGACCGGTTTGGATTAAATTCATGTGGACAGGTAGGGCGCCGTTAGCCATTGCGGTTAAGGTTACTTCACCTGTAGCGCCGTGAGCATTGGTACAATCTAATGTTGGATCCAGTGATGGATCGACCATTTGGCGTAATTCCATATTCTGGGCAAAACCACCGTGCGCGAGGATAACGGCTTTGTTAGCCTTGATATAGATTGTTTTACCCGTTTTAAGATCTGGGTAACGATAATTCTGTCTTACCTTCACACCAACGATCTCTTGGCCGTCCATAATGAAGTCTTCAATGTAATGTTGTAAGCGATATTCCACGCCTACCTTTTTACCTGCTTCGAATAATTTAGTGGTGATATCACCGCCAGTACCATGCTGAGTTCTGATAGCGCGCGCTTTATTATGACCACCCACTTGGATGTTAAATCCTTCGCGAAATTTCACACCGGTTTCAATACATAGGTCATAAGAATCTAATGAACGATTCGCGATGGTTCTCAGCATATCGACATTTTGCATGCCTCTGCCTGAGATAATTTGGTCTTTAACTAATTCTTCTGGAGAATCATCGTTAATACCTTGAGCTAATTGAATTGGATTTTGAGGAATCGCTAACCAACCGCCATTAATTGCAGAATTACCACCAATTACCTGCATTTTTTCTAATACAAGTACACTACCGATTTGCTGCTTTTTGGCATTAATAGCAGCCGATAGTCCTGCAAACCCAGAACCAACAACAAGAACATCAACTGATTCATCCCAGTTAATTTCTTCACATTGACTTTGTTGTGCGCTAGCTGGCATGGCTGCAGTTAATCCGCCGATTGCAGCACCTGCGCTTAATTTTAAAAAGTTACGTCTGTTGTGCATTTATCTTTCCTCACATTTTGATGCGACTAAGATAAACAAATTGATGCTGTTCAAATTTGAATGGCATCACGCTTTTTTTGGGGGGGCAATTTTATTCGTGAAGTGGGTCAAGAACATTGTTCATGAACTACTGAGTTATCAATGCGTTTTTACGTGAATAAACGGGAGTTAATTATCACTATTGAAATAAGATATGAACTGAATCACAAAGACCAATGAAAAAGCTTAATGAGCGTGAACTTAATCCCGATTATCTACCGATGTTATACCTATAAAGAGTAATAAGGATGATAATTGAGTTAATCAAATATTAGGTATGCATTATGAAATGTCCTACAGAAAC
The DNA here is from genome assembly GCF_041468785.1 of Shewanella sp. 10N.286.52.E4. Classification (NCBI taxonomy): domain Bacteria; kingdom Pseudomonadati; phylum Pseudomonadota; class Gammaproteobacteria; order Alteromonadales; family Shewanellaceae; genus Shewanella; species Shewanella sp. 10N.286.52.E4. The sequence continues at coordinate 25,203 of NZ_JBFRJJ010000031.1, read as the reverse complement.
ATTGACTCAACTTCGCTGTGACCAAATTTTAGATGTTGCAGAGCTTTTGATTGAGTCCCAAGGGATTGTGTCATTCAAATTTTCACAGATAGCTAAAGATGTCGGCTGTTCAACAGGGACTTTGTATAAGTTATTTGAACGCAAAGAAGATGTTTTAGTGTGCTTGTTTTTACGCAGTGCGACTTCAAATTACATGCCGCTATTTGTAGAAAAAAATCCTCAACTATCTGCACAAGAAAGATTATTGCTACCTATTTTATTTACTTTTGAAACCATTAAAAGAAGCAGAAGCTTTTTTACCTTACGGTCTGTTTCTGTTAATGCAATGATTTGGAAGTTAGCAAGTGATGAAAAAGTAAAGCTATTCAAACAACGTATTAATTCGTTTTGGCAATGGTTAACTGATGCGGTGCAATTAGCTATTGAAAATGGTGAACTAACAGCAACACCTTTACAAGCCAAAGAGTTGGTTCAAGGGATAGCTTTTTACTTAACAGGGTCACTGACTCAATTTGAGAGTAAATTGATTTCACCAGACTTTTTGTCAGATCAATCTACGACATGTTACCGCCACTTATCGAGATTGATGGCTCAATATCAGTGGCAAACGGCACTCAATCAAGAATTGTTCCAGAGCCTAGAAAATCGAACTTCAGAGTTTTTTGAAAAGAACTATAAAAGGCGCTTAAGCTGCAGTTCGTGTAAAGCATTATCCGCGAAACTTGATGGACATCATCGTGGCTGCTTAAGTCACTCAAGTGCAAGCAGCTAAGATGTAGGACTGCCACGGATAGATTTCCCTTAAACGCTTAGGTTATTGATTTGTATATTTGAGCTTTACTTGTTCAATGAGTGCTTGCCATTGTGGGTATTTTTCAAAGCTTTGTTGTAAGTCCCCCCAAGGCGATAATGTATCTTCTAGTACTTCTCCAGAAACATCGATACCTTGGGTAGCTAGGTACAAATAGTAAAATGCTGAGGCGCGATAGTTGGCGGCGCAATGCACTAAAATCGACTTATCATTGTTTTGTTCCATCACATTAAAAAACTGCTCAACATTTTCTATTGTTGGCTGCTGCCAATCGACTTCGATGTTTTCATATTTCATCCCTGAATCGTTTACTAATTCGGGTTCTTCAGCAAGAAAGTTAGGATTATTGGTCGGAATTAAGTTAATCACGACCTCAACGCCTGCTTGTTTGAGCGTTTCAAACTCAGAGCTTGTCGGCAAACCTGCGGTTATCACCTGGCTGTTGTTAATTTTGATCGCTTTTATATCTGCAAGCTGTGCGGGATTAATTTCAGCGGCAACAGGGTTAACTAGGGCTAATGCGGTTATCATCATTGTCATGGCTATAGCCCCTTTTGCACGGTGTTTTAGTGGTTTGCCAGATGTTGCTTTATCATTGATTAGGCTGTTCATCGTTTAAATCCTATTCCTTTAGAATGTTATTGATTGCAGTTAATTCCTGTTGGCTAAAGTCTAGCTTATTCAGTGCATTAACAGAGTCGAGAATTTGCGCCGGACGACTGGCACCAATTAAACAGGTTGTTACAGCTTCATTATTCAGTGTCCATGCAATGGCCATCTGCGCTAACGATTGTCCACGCTGCTGTGCTAGTTCATTTAAGGCTTTCACCTTTGCTATTTTTGCTGAAGTGAGGTCTTTTTCGGCGAGGTAAATTTGATGTTCTTGTGCTGCTCTAGAATCTTTAGGAATACCATTGAGGTACTTACTGGTTAATAAGCCTTGCGCCAGAGGCGAAAATACAATCGAGCCAACGCCTTCAGTTTTTAGCACTTCCGTAAGACCATTTTCAATCCAGCGATCAAACAGGTTATAGCGTGGTTGATGGATTAATAAAGGAGTACCTAAATCTTGCAGTATCTTAATGGCTTGTTGGGTTTGCTGAGGTTGATAATTTGAAATCCCGACGTATAAAGCACGGCCTGAACGCACAATGTAATCCAGTGCCTGCATGGTTTCTTCTAATGGCGTATCAGCATCCATACAATGATGATAAAAGATATCAAAGTAGTCCAAGCCAGTGCGTTTAAGGCTTTGATCGCAGCTTGATACCAAGTACTTACGTGATCCACCCATTCCGTAAGGGCCTGGCCACATGTCATAACCCGCTTTGCTAGAAATAATCAATTCATCACGATAAGGCGTTAAGTCGTGTTTAAAGATTGAACCAAAAGTTGATTCGGCAGCACCATAATTAGGGCCATAATTATTAGCTAAGTCAAAATGGGTTATACCAGAGTCAAAGGCTGTATGAAGCATGTTAGCAGCATTGACTCGAGAGTCGTTTTCACCGAAGTTTTGCCATAACCCTAGGGAGAGCTTAGGTAACAAAATGCCACTGCGCCCGCATCGTTCGTAAGCCATATTTTTATATCGGTTAGGGTTGGCCATATAGTGTGCATTGGGTTCGTGAGTAATCATTTATCATCCTAAAAATGAGCGGTTTTGAGCAAACATTATCTCAGTAAGGTTTGACGCCTATGAACTATTACAAGTTATCCATTAGCTATTTAAAATAGATTATTACAGTTAGTCGGAGAGTTCACCCATTAATGGGACTCTTTGTATTATTAAATGCTAATAAATGTCATATTTTGTTTGTTTTGTAGTCACATTTACTCTTTAGATTATGCAAGGTTACGTTCCGAAGTGGCTTAGCAAATTGTGCTTAAGTTTGAGCTGATTGCTAGGTACATCTAAAAATTAAATGGAGTTAAGCATGTTGATGAAGAGTGAAAACAAACTTGCGCTAATAGCAATGTCACTAGGTTTGTTATTTATTTCAGGTTGTAATGATGACGATGATAACGGCCAAGGTGAGGTTGATGCGAAATTAGATAAAACCGTGGTGGTAAGTGTTGGCCCAAGACCCTCATATTTAGTTGAGCAAATGCAAGACAGTGAGTTAAAAAACCAATTGACCCAATGTGCTGGTGAAACAATGTATCGACATGACTTTTCCATCGGCCATCGGGGCGCGGCAATGCAGTTTCCTGAGCATACTAAAGAGTCTTATCAAGCTGCGATTGATTCAGGTGCAGGTGTAGTGGAATGTGATGTGACATTTACTCAAGATAAAGCGCTGGTATGTCGTCATTCGCAATGTGATTTGGCAACAACAACTAATATTTTAGCTATTCCTGAGCTTGCTGCTAAGTGCTCAGTCCCTTTCAGCCCTGCAGACTTAGTAAATGGCGTTATGGCGACGGCGCAATGTTGTACCAGTGATATCACCTTGGCTGAGTTTAAAATGCTTGAAGGTAAAATGGATGGTGCAAACCCAAATGCGACGACAGTTGAAGAGTTTATGGCTGGAACGGCTAACTGGCGCACCGATTTATACTCAGGTAGCGGCACGCTAATGACCCATGCTGAAAGTATCACTATGTTTAAAGCGGCTGGAGTAAAGATGACACCAGAGCTAAAGTCGGCCAGTGTAGCAATGCCATTTGACGGTTTTAGCCAGCAAGATTATGCCCAAAAAATGGTAGATGAATATGTTGCTGCAGATGTCGATGCCGCCAATGTTTACCCTCAATCATTTAACCTTGAAGATGTGAAATACTGGATTGCCAATAGTCCAGATTTTGGTGAGCAAGGAGTGTATCTTGACGATAGATACGATTTGGCTGACTTTGACCCACAAAACAGTGCGACGTGGTCACCGACTATGGATGAGCTAGCAAATGATGGCGTGAAGATTATTGCCCCGCCATTGTGGGGGGTGGTGACACTAGATGCCGAGAATCAAATAGTTCCCTCAGAGTATGCTGTCGCGGCTAAAGGGGCGGGACTGAATATTATTACTTGGACACTTGAACGTTCAGGTCTATTAACTCAAGGCGCAGGCGGTTGGTATTATCAATCGATAACTGACGCTGTCGATAATGAAGGTGATGCATTTGAGTTATTGGATGTGCTAACAAAAGACGTCGGTGTTATGGGCGTGTTTTCAGACTGGCCCGCGACTGTGACTTATTATGCTAACTGTATGGATGTAAAGTGATATTAAAATAATTTCAATGCCTATATCAATGTTGAGTTGATATAGGGGTTGACTATGTTACGTTAGCTGGACAGGTATAAGCATTAGCTAACAAGGTGACTGAAGTGGTAAAGACTTTTGGCTTATAAAGAAATACCGTATTAGCACCTAGTGTAAGTGCATCATTTCTTAATTGATTAATAGCACCTTGAGTTAAATCTTTATTGGTAATAAACAGATAATCATACCAATGCCCCTGTGAACCAATAAGAGTGCCTTTTAATTCACAGATATCCATATCACCTTGTTCTGACCACAAGACTGCGACATGTTCACTATTCATTTCTGGGGTTGTGATACAGCCAGTCAGACTAAGTATGCTCAAACTTATCAAAAGTACTTTAAGGGTATTCATAATCGCCTTATTCATATTTATTTTATTCAATGGCTGTTCAGCTTTAGCCGACTATAATTAATTCAGTAAAATGAAATTTATGGCTAATGATAGCAGTAATATCGGTGATGCTAACTGATAGTACATCTATTTATTGTTAGAGAACAGCGAGCAATATTAACGGTGATATCAGTGAGCGACAAGGTGAGGAATGACCAATGAGTACAATAGATTTTGGTGATGAAACAGTTGTAAGGTCTACATTTGCTACTGCGCAGAATGGGGCATTTAGTGGAGATGGCCAGCTATCGTTAACTAAAAGCCGTTTGTATTTTGAAGCTTCAAATAAGATATTTGAAATGGGGCCGTATGAGATTGCACTCACTGATATTGAGAAGGTTGAAAAGTGCTGGGGAACGGGAGGCGGGATATTACCCGTAACCGCTGATGCGATTAAAATAGAGTTAAACAATCATAAAAGTTACAAGTTTATGGTTGCAGATTCAGAGGCTTGGATTGAACTTCTGACCGAAACACATTAATCGTGAGTATTGATACTTTATGTTTTTAACTCTCGATTCTTAAGTGCTAACGCTGCATTTTGTTTTTGATACAAAAAAGCTGAATCAAATGATTCAGCTTTTTTCGTTTTAGCGAGGTACATTGAAGACTCGCAGTTTCTGCAATTTATGCAAACACATCTTGTAGAGATGGTACAACTTGCTTCTTACGGCTTAATACACCGTCTAACCATACGCGGCCATCAACACTGGCTTTACCGTATGCTTTTTCTGTAAGGAATTCATCGTCAGAAACCACTAACATTTCTGAACCTTCTTTCATGATGTCAGTTAGCAATAATAAAACACTGTGGCGATTGCCTTCAGCCTTTAGTGCTGCAATATCAGCTTCTAAATCTGCTTTGATATCATCAAATACTGCTAAGTCGATAACTTCTAGCTGACCGATACCCACAAGGTTACCGTTCATGTTGAAGTCTTTAAAATCACGCAATACAAGGTCACGGGCTGGTGTGCCTTCAACTGCTGATTTTACTTTGAACATTTCCATGCCGACTTCTTTAAAGTCTTCAATACCAGCGATTTCAGCTAATGCTTCAACACAACGGATATCAGCAGTGGTACAGGTAGGCGATTTGAAGATAACCGTGTCACTTAAAATAGCGCACATCATGATGCCAGCGATATTAGCTGGGATTTCTACTTGGTAGAAATCGTACATCATTTTAATCACTGTATTTGAACAGCCTACTGGACGGATCCAACACTCAAGCGGAGTAGAGGTTGTTAAGTCACCTAATTTGTGATGATCAACGATACCCACGATAGTCGCTTCAGCGATATCATCTGGTGCTTGGGTAAGTTCTGAATGGTCAACGATGTAAACTTCTTCGCCTGCGTAGCTTTCTTTGAATTCTGGTGCTTCAAAACCAAATCTATCTAAGATATAGGCTGTTTCAGGTGAAAGCTCACCTAAACGTGCTGCAATTGCAGGCTCTTCAATTTGATTTTTTAAGTAAGCTAGTGCGATTGCACCGCAGATTGAATCTGAATCTGGGATCTTATGACCCACTACATACATTGCCATTGTTAAACGCTCCTATAAATTTGCTGCGATTTTAACAAGAAATCACCAAGCGACCAATAACTAAAAAGCCTGAAGTGGTTTATTAAGCGCGGACAGCGCAGCAATGACTGCTAATTGCGAGGGAAAAGCTAGCGTTTAATCGTGCAACAAGCATAAGCAGAGAAATGGATTACCATTGATAAACCCGCTCATAAGGCATGTTACTTTATTACCGATGTTGGCTTCACAAACACTAACAAATATTTGGACAGAAACGAGTTAGAGCAAAGGGTATAAAATTGGTCTTGAGGTCAGGAAATGTATGGTGCTCAAATAAAGCTTACACTGACCCTACTAAATTACCCTACTAAATTTCTGAAGTATCAGATACAGTGGCGCTGTGTTACGTTGACGGTTACGGTCAAATTGCAACGCAATACCCAGAAAACCCAAATGGTTCACCAAATGCAAACCCTGCATTAACTACCATAGATGGCTGAGTGACTATTATGATGCCGCATCTAGAGCGTGTATTCAGAAGCGTTGCGAACTCTTAGCACCCAGACGAGTGGGCAGAAGACAGCCCATGGATGCGTATGTTCCGTAATGCACGCGTTAAGTTAGGATAATTTGAAATTAACCTAATATGAGTTAACAGCAAAAAGGCGACCAAACTGTCGCCTTTCTTATTGGATTTTAATCTCTAACTAATTAGCTTTTGCTTTGTTATAACTTCTCTGTAAGTACCTTTTGTTTTTCTAGTTCATACTCTTCCTGAGTAATAAGCTGTTCCCCCAACCACCTTTTCAATTTCCTTAATTGATCTTCTGTACTTTCTGAGGCTAACTTCTTAGGTTTATTCGTTGGGATAGCTTTACGGTAAGCATCAACAATCTCAGGTGAGTAACCTGATAGAAGTTTATTAATAACCGGATCCATTTTGGAATCTACACTTGCCCACTTATTTAAAGCTAATCCACCTTTACCATTAAGGTGATATTCGGCATATGCAATATTATCTAGCCCACGGTATAGCCATAACTCTGCATGGTGCATGTACATAGCCATGTCCCAAGTTTTCAAAGCGGTGTAGTTCAAATGGTAGTCACAATAGTTTGGCATACTGTCAGTATAAACTTCAGTTGTTATTCCGTGACGTTTAAAGCCTTTTTGAACAACAGGTAAAAAGTCGTGAACGATTACTTTGGGATTTTCTTCAATACATACGTGACTTACTTGCATTTTAGGGTCAAGTTGCTCGATATTGACACTTGTACAACCTGTTAAAAGTATAAAACCTACGCTAATTAATACTTTCTTCAAAATTAACTCCATTTTAATTTTTAAAAATAATGACTTCTAATTAACTGTTATTGACTTAGGTTTATAACATATTGGTGGTTTTATGTTATTGATATAAATCACTAAAAATGTTTAGGCGTAAAGTCGTGGCGCTTCGCCCACACCCGACGAAAGGGAAACAACAGCATTTCCCTT
>NZ_JBFRJJ010000031.1:0-16896 GCF_041468785.1 Shewanella sp. 10N.286.52.E4 | reverse complement strand
TCCCTTGCCGCTCCGGCGAAGTGTTGTTCCTCACGCTAAATGAGCGAATTTTCTAACGCCTCAGATTCGCCATCCTTGGCTCAATCTGAGGCTATGTCGGCGTCCTGCCTCCATCACGTAAATTAGCTCAACGCATTCGGACACTTCCAACGGAGATCATTGTGCCCGCAGGTTCGTTTATTTAGTCTGTGCGATAAATTGAATACATAGGTTTTTAGGTGCTATTGATCTTCTTTGAATGTTCAATTTGAATTGAGGCAAGTAAGAAAATCGCGTGAGTCCAGACATGGATGTCTGGCTAGCTTTCGAGGGGAAGGGACGCCCCATCGTAAGCGTTAGTGATTTTTGTAGCTTGCCGAAGCGGACTCAAAATGAAGTTTAAAGCTGGATGATTCTCCGTTGGAAATTTTGCTGTTTAAATTTCGCCGGAGCTGCGGGGGCCTAATTCTTTAATAAAGAGTATAGAGGGAGTCGCAGTTCACTCCCTTTTAGTCTGCTCTTTACAAAAGAATGGGCGAAGCGCCACGGCGTTGATTTAGACTTTGATTAAGATTTGATTCAAATCTAGAAATCAATACCTGACTATAGCTGCAAACAAGCATTGGGACACAAGCTTGGTAGGGCTTTACGAAAACACACCATATTGAATGTGGTTACGCCAGTGACTGGTTTAATGGCATTCATTGGTTTGATGAATGCCATTACTGTTAACCCTTACACCAACTAACTACTTAATGCGTATCCGCCTTTAAGATGAGCAACATTATCAAATCCTAAACGATGCATAGCTTGAGCTGCTACAAATGAGCGACTGCCACTGCGACAGACTAATACCCACTTACGATGCTTTTGCTCTTGTTGTTGTTGAATAAACTGCACTAAGCGAGTGAGCGGAACGTTTTCACAGGAATCTTCAGTGTGTTGCAGTGCGTACTCGTGAGGTTCTCTGATATCAATTAATGTGACTTCATCATTGGCTAAGGCATAGTTCAAACTCTGATGGTTATATTCAACAATAGCTTGGCCTGCTAACTGGCTGTCAGTTAATGCTCCGCACATAATTTCGCTGCCAGTTTGATCGCAAAGATGGCTGTCTAAATCAGCTTTTAACTTTTCAAACTCGTATACGTCGAGCTGTCCATTAAGGGTATTTCTTAAAAGTGGGTTACGTTGACATTCTGCGCTGAGATGAGTTGTAAACTCATTATTATAATCATGGCTAGCACATATAAGCGTATCACTACCAATCAAGCTATGTATCAGCTTAAGGCTTGAGAACATGTCAGTTGCACTACTTGAATCAAAGTTTGTTCGACCTAAGCTGCCCATTAAAACGGTGTCGCCGCAAAAGGCGAATTGACACTGTTGTTTAATGTCGTTTTTATCCTTGAATGGACTGCACAGTAATAGCGTCATACTGTCATCGGTGTGGCCAGGTGTAGCGACTTTAACTAGCCATTGATGACCTATTTCAATGTATTGAAGTTGCGAATGCTGCAAACAAGCTTGTGGCCAACCTAATGCATCAGTTTGCTGAGTAGGTAGGTGCTTATCGGCTAAGAAAGTTCGGCCTGATTGATGGTCGGCGTGGCCGTGGGTGTCGATTACAGCCACCAGTTCCAACTGCTGGCATTGCAATAAGGTATCTAAGCGATCGTTTAGCTCTGGCAGTGGATCAATAATAAAGGCTTGCTTGCTTTGTTGGTCGGCGTATACCCAAGTGCAATTGGAGCCAAATCTTAGCTGCACTAAACCGTTGAGCGGCTGCTTTTCATCAATTTCACCATTGTCTAAAATCATACAGCTATGGGTTAATGCTTTGGCTGCAGAGGTGATGCGTTGACAGGCTTGATCAACTTCTGTCTGGGTAATTGCAGGACCAAATGACAATCGAATTGCTGATTCACTTTGCCAGGCAGGTAATCCCATGGCATCGAGTACAAAACTGCGAGTGACTTTTGATGAGCAAGCGGAGCCTGAGCTAACACGAATGTTAGCCGCATCAAATAAATCCATGATTTCTTTACTGCTAAACCCTGAAATTGCAAAGTTAATTGTAGTTGGCACGCTGTTTTCAACGCTATGGTTATATACCACTTCAGGAAAAGCGGTATTTAACGTGTTCACTAATTGTGTTTGATACCCTCTTAGGGTATCGAGGTTAGCAAATACACTATCTTGCTCATTGAGTAACATTTCAAAAATGACGTTAATAGCTGCCATACCAGGTAGGTTTTCTGTGCCTGAACGCAAACCGCTTTCTTGGCCGCCACCAGCAATGATAGGGGTAAATGGTGCTGACTGACGTATATATACAAAGCCAATGCCTTTCGGTGCATACAATTTATGGCCACTAAAAGGGGCATAATCAATGGTGGTTTCCGCTAGGTTTAATGGGGTTTTCCCTAGCGCCTGCACACAATCAACCATCCAAAAAATATGTTTGTTAGCATGACGAATGACTTGTTCAAGTGCGAGCAAGTCCTGATAAACGCCAGTTTCATTATTTACCGCCATAGTACAAATCATTAATGCGCTTGGGGCTTCGTGTTCAATAAATTGCTTGTCTAAATTTCCCATCCCATCAACAGGAATCGCTTTAATGTCAGCATTGATGCCTAAGATTTGATTCCAGTGCTTTAATGATTCGGGCACTGCTTTATGCTCTGTGGCGCCATATAACAAACTATATTGTTTATCTGAATCAAGGGATTTTTTCGCTTCAACAAGGGCTGAGATAATCGCCGTTTGGATCCCTTCAGTCGCTCCGCTTGTGAATATCACATTACCTGTGTCTGCGCCGATGACTTTTCTGGCGTTAGCGCGAGTTTGCTCCATTAAATCTTTAGCTTTAAGCCCTGTAATATGGCTACTGCTTGGGTTGCCAAATAACACTTTCATACTGTTTACAGCCGCTGCTGCCGCTTGGGGCAATACAGGTGTTGTGGCATTGGCGTCTAAATATATTTGGCTCAGTGGTGATGTATTTTTCATAGGGTGCGACTCAATTCCGTTGATTAGTTTATATAGCTTTTAGTTATAACTAATTTCTTGAGGTTATATTAGCAGGTTGTAAATATTGATCAAGATCACATTTTAATCAGGTTTAACTTTAGATTGAGCTAAGCTGAGGGCTGTTAGAGGGCTTAGGGTAATGGACGTGCGAATAGCTTTGAAACGGGCATGAAAAGGGGAGGTGTGTGATACAGAAGTAAAAGCCTAGTTAAGCATTTTGAATGTAAACTTATTTAAAAACATCGTGATTAAGTTTAAAAAAATAAAGGCCACATTTTGTGGCCTGAAATTATTGCAGCTGTGATTAAGCATTTAAGCAAGATTAAATCTTTACTTTGATGACGACTTTTCTGACAGCGGTTGCAATATCTGAGGTCCCTGGCATATGCATATCGTCTGGGAAAAACAAGGCAAACATGCCCGCTTTTAATGGAATAAATGCCGCTGTATCTTGATTAGATTCATAATCAAACTCAGTAAAATCATGTTCTTGATGATAAGGCGCCAGTGGTGTTTGGTTGGCAAGGGGCAAATAACCAAATTCTTCTTCACCACTGACAACATATTGCACATCAATATAACGCTGGTGGACTTCAAAAGGTTCAGTTTGTTTCGGTTTGGTATGATAGTCATTGACGATAACAAATATATCTTTGCCTTCAAGAGGGTAAGTACCCACTTCAACGTTTGAAAAATCCGTTTCAGATAAATGAGTCAGCGCCTTGGCGAGTCTTGGGCTGAGTGAATGGTATAGCGCATGGTTTGAAAGGCTATCGACGACCATAGTGGCTCTCTGATTTATTGATGATGCAATATTATTACTTATTCGCTAATTCAACGCCATGAAGATATGTCGATTCGCTATAGGCTATGAAGAGATTCAACCCTAAGGTGGTTTAACCCTATGACAAACTTAGTTAAGATGAATTTTAGACCCGTCGATTGTTGGGGGGTAACTGATCGTTTTTGCGGATGTTTTTAGTGTCGCAGAGATTAGATTCAGTTTGTATTGTCATGAAAAGATTTAAATACAGGAAGCGCAGTGACAGCATTACGATTACTTGCTGGTAAAACAGCTTATCAACAGATTGAAAAAAATGGCTTGTCGGCATCAATGTTTAGCCAGTTATTTGCAGCATCGGGCGGCCCTAAATGGATAGGGGTAGCTGGTCTGGACAAATATTTGTTTGGTGAGTTTTTTGCTGAAAGAAAAACACCGCTATATACCATGGGCGCGTCATCGGGCGCATGGCGCTTAGCTTGCTTAGCTCAAAAAGATCCCTTAGCAGCATATTCTCGGCTTGAGGATTTTTATATTGGTCAGCGATACGATCATGTCCCTAATCGACAAGAAGTGACTGAACAGGTTGAAGGTATTATTAATGGTATTTTGGGTGAGCACGGCGCGATGGATATTGTGAATAACCGTATGATTCAAAGTCATTTTGTGGTGTGTAAGGCAAAGCATTTTAATGCCAGTCGCTCTAAAGGAAAGTTGGCGTTAGGGCTTGCTGCTACTGCATTAAGTAATGCGGTGAGTCGTCGAAGTTTAGCCTGGCACTTTGAACGAGTGGTGTTTAGTCATCAACAAGTAAAATCCCCTTTTTCACACCTAACTGACTTACCCACCGAACATGCTCAACTAACCCGTAATAATATTAATCAAGTTCTGCTGGCAACGGGATCTATTCCATTAGTATTAGCACCTGTTACACGCATAAATGGCATAAGTGATGGCGCTTACTATGATGGTGGTATCACTGATTACCATTTTGATATGCCAACACATTCACCTGAAGGCTTAAGTTTATATCCGCACTTTTATCCTCATATGAGTCCGGGTTGGTTTGATAAATCATTAAAATGGCGCCGAGCCAAAAAGCATTATCATAATGCCTTAATACTGACTCCTACTGCAGAGTTTTTGAAGTCATTGCCATATCAAAAGATCCCAGATCGAGAAGACTTTAAGCAGCTCGATAGCGATAGCCGTATTGCTTATTGGCGTGAGTCTTTAAAGCGAAGCGAAGTGTTAGGTGAGTTATTTGCTGATATTGTGGAGAAGCAATCGATAATGGACCACATTGAGCATCTGTAATTGGCATCTGTAATTGGCATCTGTAATTGGCATCGTTTATTGCTAAGTCGCTAAGTCGCTAAGTCGCTAAGTCGCTAAGAAGGCCGATAAGAAAGCCCATTAGATAGCGTAATTCCTCATTCAACATTACAGCTTACTTATGGTGCCATTAATAAGCCATTATTGGTGCTAATTTCATATATGCTGATTGGTGTTTACCCCTTTAATCTTCTGGCTTATATGCCACTCCCTTAAGCACCTTAAAAGTTATCTTCAGAGTTACTTTAGTAAAATTATGATCATTTACTGAAACTATTCCGTATTTTACCCTGTCTAATTATTAATCAACTTTGTTGTTTGTTTGGGTTGTTGCTATGTGATGACAAAATGAAGTTTACAGTGCTAATCATAAAGTTGTAATAGCGTTACCAAGCTGGAAAACTCAAACTTGGCTGCTAAACTTATTAAAGTCATCTAAGTGACAACTTGTTGATTTTTATTGGTCCTAGGTAGCGGTGGGCTACTTTTTCTACAGCATTCTTACTGGGTATACACCCCTAATAAATGGAATAACCAAGAAACGCTGTGGTCTGGAGGTTGCTATGCAAACGATAGAAATGGCGTTACTCATCCAAGAAGCAGTTTTGCTTCCTGGTGGTCGACAAGAGATGAGAATGGTTACACCAAATCAATTGTTAATGGTTGCTAATGTGCTGAAAGGGCATTATCGATTAGCATTAGCTGCGACGAAAAGTAGCTGTTTCCCTCCTTGTTACGACACGGCAACTGAGTGCGAGATTATCGACTTTAATCAATTGGAAGATGATTCGTTAAGTATTGTCGTCGAAGGCCGCCAAAGGGTTAAAATTCTTTCGGGTGCTCAACTCAGAGATCAAAGCTGGATTGCTCGCACTTTACCTTGCCAAAACTGGCAAAATGAACCGATTGGGGAAGAGTTCGAGATTATCAGCGCAGCACTTGAGCAGTTTTACGAAGTTAACCCAGACTTGCTCGATTTATACAATCAAGTTCACCTTGAGGATGCAACTTGGGTTAGCCAGCGATGGTTAGAAGTTTTGCCTATGTATAACAAAGACAAATTGCTATTGGTTGAACAACCCAACTGCCATAAAACCATGGATTTTGTTCTACAATTATTAAAGTCTCATGTGGATGTTTAATATTGGTCTCTTGCTTTTGTTGATTTTGTTTAGTTGCTCTGACATTGTTGGTTATACTGTTTAAAAGTGTCGCTAAAAGTATATTTACATGTCTGTAAAACTTGCTGCTAGAGCAGCTCAACCTTCCTATATTGTGTTACCACAGTCCAAAACAGCACCTTTAACGGTGTTAGAGTTTTTAGTGTCACACTTTCAACAAATTCCAGAATCTGTTTGGTTAAAACGTGTAGCTGACGGCAAAGTGCACTGGGCAGATGGTGAGCTGATTGATCAACACACTCAATATCGAGGCGCGACACGGGTCTATTACTACCGTGAAGTTGAGGCAGAAACTAAAATTCCGTTTCAGCATAAAATACTCCATCAGGACGAACATTGTATATTAGTGTTTAAACCGCATTTTCTGCCTGTTACACCCAGTGGGAATTTTGTTAACGAGTGTCTGATTCATCGTTTACGAATTGCTTCAGGTATAGACACCATTTCACCAGCACATAGGTTAGACAGACCAACGGCAGGGGTTATGTTAATGACAGTTAACCCTGAGTCTCGACATGCTTATCATTCATTATTTACTGATGGTAAGATAAATAAGCAATATCAAGCAATTGCACAGCTGACTCCAGAGTTACTTGCTCTTCATCAGCAAGACGGTTTATCGTTACCTATTAAGTGGTCGGTTAAAAACCGTATGGTGCGTTCAACGCCAAGTTTTTTAATGAAAATAACTGACGGTGAAGCGAATACGCATTCAGAAATTAGTTTGATCGCAGTAAAAGGCACTCGAGGCTTGTTCGAGCTCAGTCCCATAACAGGGAAAATGCATCAACTTAGAGTACATATGATGTCTTTAGGGATGCCGTTAGAAAATGATACTAATTATCCACAGCTGCAACCGAAAGCTGCTGATAATTTTGATAAGCCATTAAAGCTGGTGGCAAAATCACTTATGTTTGTGGATCCGTTTAGTCAGCAAACGATGGCTGTGAGTTGTGAAGGCTACGATGCTGAGTTTGAATAGAAAGCTTGTAGTGTTTTTTTACTGATAGTTTTCAGTATACAAAGGGACGAAATAGCAAATGGAAAGAGTACAGTGCTATGTGGTATTCATTGTTAGTTTTTTTATTTTAAACATGGGGTTAAAAGCGTTAGATTATCAAATTGCTGACACTATGATCAAGCGTGACGCCCATATCTTATCTGAAAAATTAACCATGTACATTGAGGATACCGCTCAAGAGCTTAAAGCTTTACCGCAACTCGATGACAGCTATATCTGCTCTGAAAGTAATCAAAAATTACTCACTATGTCAGTGTTTAACTCGACCTTTATTCGTTGGGTTGGGGTGATGGATGAGTTAGAAGTTATTTGCCGCTCGCAAGCCATACCACGTCGTGTGGAAAAGTTGGTAAGGCATAATATTGGACCGGATCTAAAACTTGCAGTCATAAACCAATCTCACTCAGATATACATGAATTGTTTTTAGCCCACGATAGAGGTGATAAGCAATATGTGGCCAGTATCGTCCCTATGAACCCTAGATACTTTATACCGGTAGATTGTGAAGATTGCTTAGAGTACACCATTACCATTGATGGTTTTCAAGATAACTTAGCTGCAGTACCTGTGATGGAGTTTGGTTTTGAAGAGTTCGAAGGCGAGCACGTTATTATAGAAGAGGTGGTTCAGCAAAATGAATACTACATTGCTAAATTTAGCCTGACTGGAAACGAAGAATACCTTAAGCAATATCAATCGCTAAACTGGGAATATCGTGCGCTGATTAGCTTTTTAATTGCGTTCGCGTTTACTGTCGCATTTTGGTATCGCAAACAATCGCAAAGCTCAACCCGGGCGAATATAAAAAAGGGTATCAAGAACAAAGAGTTTATTCCGTTTTATCAGCCTGTGATTAACTCTCAAACGAATGAAATCGTAGGGGTTGAGGTATTAATGCGTTGGCGTCAATCTAACGGAGAGTTAATCCCACCTAATCAATTTATTCCTTTTGCTGAGTCAGCAGGCTTAATTGTTGATATGACTTATTCGATGCTGAATGTGATGGTTGATGAGATGGAGATAACAGGCCAGCAAGTTAGTCCATTGTTTATCAGTATTAATATTGTTCCTGAGCATTTGGAAAATGACAAACTTTATCAATATATTAAGGCACTAAAAGAATCCGGAAAGCTTGGAAAGCACAGAATTTCACTAGAAATTACCGAGCGACAACCTATTACTGACTTAGTGAAAGCGCGCAAAATGTTAGATAAGTTTTATGCTATTAATGTGGACTTAAAGCTTGATGATGCGGGCATGGGCTACGGTGGTTTTAGTTACGTGCAAAACCTCGGAATCAGTACTTTAAAAATTGATAAAGCCTTCATTGATACTATTGGCGTTAAAGATAACTTTAATGAGAAAACGCTTGATGCAATTATCTCTTTTGCTAAAAAATCAGGCTTAAGTGTCATTGCTGAAGGAGTTGAAACTGAGTCTCAAGTCAGTTATTTATCCCTACAAGGGGTGGACTTAATTCAAGGGTATTTTTTCTCTAAACCGCTAGATTCAAAAACGTTTTTTACAACCTATCATAACTCGTAATGGCTTTAGCTGAGCTTGTCGTCTGTTCCGATTTTTATGACGGACTTTTTATAGGTTGGATACATTTTAAGACTTTCGATGCATTGAAGTTGCTGTTGTCTCATTAAGTGCTAGAAAGTCCTTGGAATGTTTGGCTTGAGTAATGTTTAAGTAATGCTTAAGTGGATATATGACCTGTTTAAAGCGAATGATAAATAGTTATTTGTGCCGCACTATTGAATCGTTAAACTGGATGTCATCTTGAATATTTGAGATACATGAAATGATAACGAAAGTAGCAAGTACTAGGGGGCTATCTTGAGTCAGAAATACTTAAATGCTTTCTCTGTTCCAATATCTATTCTCACTGTTGCTCTACTGGTGTCTGCACCTTCTAAATCCTTTGCTGATCAGTTGTATTTTAATTTTGATAACGATGTGATCATTGGTGCTGACGGTGACTACTCTAATGGTGTCGTTGTTGGCTGGCTTGCAACGCCAGCTACAGACTTTTCCCAAGCTCCGGCGCTTTTCAAATGGCAATCAGTCATCGCTTTTCCTCAGGAGTCGAGTCAGTCTCAATGGGGAGGGCAGTTTTATCATCGCATGTGGACACCAACTGAAATAGCCTATGACTATCCCCAGCCAAATGAGCGACCTTATGCAGGGTTATTAGAGCTAGAATCATTTACAGGGCAATTCAGCTCTTCATTGGCGCAAAAAAACTGGTTAAGCATTGGCGTGATGGGGCCAGCTTCTTTTGCTGATGAACTGCAAACCATTGTCCATAAAATTACAGGTTCTACCACGCCAAAGGGGTGGGATTATCAAATTGAAAACCAAGTGACGTTTCAATTTGCATATGAAGTTGACGCCTTGCTAAATCGCTGGCAAGCATTTGATAATAGTGAGTGGGATATCAGCGTATTTAACCACACGATGGCAGGTAATTTTCGCTCGCAATCCAGTGTTGGTTTAACCTTACGATGGGGTGATGATTTAGCTGAAACCTTCGGACAATTGTCTAGTCAGGCAGGGCATATGGGAGATTATGCTTCATATGCTAATCGTTATGGCAGTTGGCAGGCATATTTTCGAATGCAGGCGGGTTATCGTTTCAATGACTTAACCATTGAAGGTGACTTACCTTATGATTCTCCGTTGAATATTGAGAATCAGCAAGCACAAGCCAGTCTTGGTGTTATTTGGGCTTTTCCGACTTGGTCTGTCAGTTGGAGCTTTAATTTTTACAGTAAAGAATATGAGTCAGATGTCGATGATTGGCATGGTTACGGCGTGATTAGTTACACTAAAGTGTTGTAATTATAGCTACAAAAAACGATGTTTTAGAGGCGCAGCATGATGGATCATGCTGCGCCTTTTCAGTCTATTACAGAGTTATTATGACTTAAGTTTTTTAGACCTGATTGTGCATGTCATTTAATGCTTGATGCAGCAAATCATCGTCATTAGCCTGAATAATATCACTCTGATCTGGTTGGTCATTTAAATCAGTTAATAACTCATCCTTATGTTGCTGATGGTGCTCATCATCTAGTGGGTTTTCAAAAGCATCACCTTGACTCACATCCAGCATATCTGCATCTACATTCTCAATGGCCATTTCAGGAACACCTGGCAAATCGAGAGGGTCGATACCCGCTGTATTTGTCGGTGCTATGTCCGCCTGTGAAATACCTACCATATTTAAATAGTGATCAATCGGGGTACTTACTGCAGCTGCAGTCACTGGCGTTGGTGATAATGGTTGTGACGTCGATTCCGTCTCAGCTTCTGTTTGAGCTTGAACTGTTGCATCATCTGATGATTGTGTGTCTTGCCCAGTGTGAACCGCGGCATCATCAACCAATATATCGTGTAAATCTACACTGATGTCAGCAATGGCGTCATTTTGGGGAGCATCATTAGCATCGGCTGCTGTAGGAGGTGGCGGTGGTGCGGAATGAGTAATGGTTGGCGTCACCGTCATATCAAGAACTTCAGAGCTTAAAGTGAGTTTACCACTATGTCCTGGGCCGTGGCTTAATATACTCACTTGAACATGCATGATGACATCATCATGGTGTGACCCTTGAAGGGCGACCTCAAACTTATCCTCATGCACGCCAACATTCTGAGCGCTGCCATGAGGACCAGTATGAGTATTTGCGTGTTCTTGATAGTTTAACTGACCTGTTTTGGGGTTTATGGTCAGGGTGCCCCATTGGCTGGTATAGCTAGTCTGATAGTGGCCATTGACTAAAATTTTCCAGCCTTGTTGAGCTGTAGGAACAGGTGTTTGGGTAGGTATTAAGGTCGGTACTCCCAAAGAGGCACCAATATGGTGGCTACCAGGCGGGGCGGTGACGACGATAGGTTCAGGCTTCGCGCTTGCAGCAATATTGAGGGCAGAGTTAACGTTACCGTGCTCATCGGTCATGATCGCTCTGACAATACTACTGGGTGCAACTTCAAGGTTGATACCATGGGCTAAACTGTTGGCATCGAGTACATGGTCAACGCCATTAATACTCAGGTGCTCGCCTACTTGGGCATCAGCTGCAGCATGCACCGTTGCGGTCACGGTACCTGCATGACCTTGAGCTATTTCGGCTTTGCTGTAGGCCTTGTCACTGCCTGGGTTTTCAAAGGTAATGGTTGGCATGCCTACGTGTGTATCGCTGCTATAGTGCATCACTTGTGAAGCACTAGCTGAGTTACCTGCGCTGTCGGTGGTTACCACGCTCGCTGTTATCGAGGAATTTGATGCTAATTCAGAACCTGCAATGTTAACGCTAAAGTGGCCGCTGCCATCAACCGAGGCGCTATAGCTATGTTGTCCGACGACTAAACTTACGCTATCACCTTGATGCACATCGCCACTGACTTGACCTGTTATGCCGATATCGGTAGCGCTTTCTTGGGCGTTAATAATATTGTCGCTAGTGATGGGATCAAGCTGGATAGTGGCGTTGGCTTGGGTATCAATCTCAACATCGAGCACCGATGATACAGCAGGCATTATGGATGATGGCGCTAGCGCCTTGGCTGATAGGTTATGAAGCCCTTCAGTTAAGCTTGTTAAGGTTGCACTATAGTCACCACTGGCATCAGACAGTGCATGAGCAACAGGGTTATTACCGTCGTAAATTGTGACCCTAGAAAAGGGAATATCTGTGTGACCCGTTATGATGGGTGTGGTGTCATGGGTTAAGTTGTCGCTATTGGCGCTGCCAGAATCACTGTTGGCACTTAAATCGATACTGACATGGTTGGTTATTGGGCTTGTAGCAATCTGACTGTTTGGCAAGGTGTCAGTGACTAGCGGTTGAGCTGGAACACTGCTTGTTATCACTATTGTGCCTGCGGTGCTGCTTAGGGTTGCTTGGGCATTAAAACTGATAAATTGACTTGCCACGCCACCGTGACTGTCATTGACCTTAACTTCAAATACATCGACACCGCTATAGGTTGCTGTGGCGGGGTTATAGCTCATATGCGCCACAGAATTATTCTGGGTATAGATATAAGCGCCGCTGTCAGGGTCAACAGATAAACTGCCAAAGCTGCCAGTCAGAATTGGCGCTGAAAATGTATGGGTATCGCCAGTATCAACATCGGTTGCGACTAAGTTCCCTTGTGTGTGACTGGTCTGGTTAATGGTTAACACTGGCAAATCATTCACAGCGGTTACGGCGAGTACAGCGGTATGGGCGGCAGAATCTTGATGGCCATCATTAGCGACATAGCTGAAGTGAGCGTCACCGTTAAAGTTGGCGGCAGGCCTAAACCGCAGATGATCAATATCATTGGCGTTAATGATTTGCCCCTGTGTAATAGTTTGACCATTAAGCATCAAGCTCCCTGCGCTGGGATCGGGCAGCTGAGTAATAGTAAGATTAGCTAAGGCATCATTGTCACTGTCTTGGTAACCAAAACTTGCAGCGCTAAAGTTATAATCCGTGTCTTCCGCTGTACTGGCGCTAATGGTTTGCACAGTGGGTTGATGATTGGCGTTTATATGGATATTTAGCGTATTTTGGCTGTTATCTTTATAGTCGCCATGAGTATCAACCACTCGGTAAATAAACTCTGGCACATTGCCAGTAAAGCTGGCATCGGCACTAAAGCGATAGTCGCCATTGGTTGCTATGTGGATTGTACCAACCCCAGTAATCGACACGTCCTGCCCAGCATGAACAGTGATGTAATGCTGGGTGTTGGGATCTTTAAATTGCAGATCTTGCAAAATTAGCTGAGCGCCATCATCAATATCGCTAGCGCCTTGCAGTAAGTTCCCAGTTACTGGCCCGCTATATTGCTCTGAATTTGCATTAAAGCTGTGAATCACAGGGGCGTCACTGGTGCCAGTTATGACGACTTGCGCCTGTTGGCTGGATTGATGCACGTTACTTCCCGAGCCTTCTTGTAGTTGGTAGTTAACCCAGATTTTGTGTTGTATGCCGTTGGCTAAGTGATCATAACTGCTGTTGGCAGGATCCACTTCTAACGTATGGCCATCGCTGCCTAAACTAAACCCCGCAGGGAGCTGGCTACTGAAGTTGATGCCATCTGTTGAGTATTGCAGTTGGCTAATGCCGTTACCTTGAATACCTGCGTAAAGATCTAACCCTTGGGTTGCGCCTGCCTCTTGCAGTTGCAGGGTCGGGGTGTCGCTATGGCCGTGGATGGCAATCGCAATAGTCTTACTGGCTGTGCCATCGGGCGAGGTAACCGTTATCGTGTCAGTTAATTGCTGCCCAGCGTTCAACATATTCACTAGGGGGGAGGTGTTATTGAGCGCGTAATGCCAGCTGCCATCTTCATCAACTGCGAGCTGACCATATTGACCACTAAATTGAGTATTGACTGCAAATTTGTCTTCACCAGTATCGGGATCTACTAACGTTAATTGGCCCGATATTGTGCTGGTGGCTGAATCTTCAGTAATTGAAGCGCTAGTGTTTGATTGTGTCTGTCCATCAATGGTGGCAGCATCATTGGCTGGGGCAATATGCAGTGTGTTAGTTGCTTTGGTTGAATCTACATGGCCGTCGTTAACGGTATAAGAGAAGTCTACATCCCCATTAAAGTTATGTGTTGGCACAAACTGCAGTTTGCTGATATCGCCTGCGGTAATTATCTGATTGGGGCTAATGTCTTGGCCATCCAGCAGAAATTTACCCTGTGATGGGTCGGGTAAGTCGGTGATAGAAACTGAATGTAATGTATCTTTGTTATCAACATCAGCAAAACCAAACTGACTGGCTTGCATTTGGTAGTGGGTATCCTCAGTGCCATTAGACAAGGTCACAATATTTGCAACAGGCGCATCATTAGTGCCGACAACGTTAATATTGAGGTCGAAAGGTGTGCCATCTTTACTGTGAACACGATAGGTCACAACTTCGGTTTGACCTTCAGCAAGGTGCTGTAAATTAGCATTGTCAACGCTATATCCCCAGTTACCAGCGCTATCAATGCGTAAATGGCCATTGAAGGGATCATGGATGCGTGTTTCACCAAATTGACTGTACTGAAAAGAGTTTTCACCGCTGTCTGGGTCAACAACTTGCAGCCTACCATTGGCTAATTCTGTTGTAATACCTTGATTATGACTGCCGTTTGCACCATCTTCTGTGATATTTTCGCTGGTTACTTCTGTAATAATGGCCGCATCACGCACTGCACTGAGTGATGTTGTTGCGCCAGTATGAGTGACACCGCCATGGGCATCTTTAACGTCATAACTAAAGTGTACTTGGCCGTTGTAGTCTTTTTCTGGCGTGAACGTATAAGTGCCGTCTTTGTTATCTAAAATAGAGCCATGATCTAGATGAAGGTTTGCTACCGTAAGCAATCCAGAATCATTTTTATCGACATCTACCGAATTTTGTAGCAGTTGTGCCGTTGTAATCGTTTGTCTCGTATCTTCAGTACCTGCATTAAGCTGTACTTCTGAAGAACAATAAGGCCTGTCGTTATCACCGTGGATGGTAATGACGATGTTTTGAGCTGTACCATCTTTAGAATAAACGGTAATTGTATCCGTTAATTTCTGCCCTTCACCTAATTGATCGATCTGTGTCGCTACGTTTTTTTGGTTGCTACCGACGGTCACCTTATAATGCCAATTACCATCTGTATTCAATATTAATTGACCATAGGTTCCGTGGTATGAGTAGCCCACGCCTTTTGTGTCAAATTGTGATTCGCCAGTGTCTGGGTCAATAATCTCTAACTTGCCATCAGTGTATAAAGGGTCATTAGTTAATTTAGCCATCCCAGGTTGTGCATAGTTTGGTGACCGATCATGATAGGTGCCATGCCCTTCATCGACATCGCCAGTTGTAGTTCCAGTGATTACTGCAGCATCAGCAACAGCATCAAAGTGAAGAGTATTTGTAGCCTCTGTAGAGTCGGTATGCCCATCGTTAACAGTATATTTAAACTGAATATCGCCATTAAAATCTTGTGCAGGAACGAACTGAAGTTTAGCGATATCGGCAGTAGCAATACTCTGACCTGAGGTGATATCGTGCCCATTGAGTAAGAACTTACCTTGTGTTGCTGGTGGTAGATCTGTGATTGCTATGGAATGTAGCGTATCGCCAGTGTCGATATCGGTAAAGCCAAACTGACTAGCTTGCATTTGGTAATGGGTATCTTCCGTGCCATTACTGAGCGCAACTTGGCTAACGGTTGGTGCATCATTGGTACCTACAACGTCAATATGCAACTCGTACGCAGTTCCATCATAACTATTAACACGGTAGACAACGGTTTCCGTTTGTCCTTGAGCAAGGTGCTGCAAAGCTGCGTTGTCAACGCTGTAGCCCCAATTACCGGCACTGTCTATTCGAAGCATGCCGCCAAACGGGTCGTGTATCGCGGTTTCACCAAACTGGCTGTATTGGAATTTATCCTCTCCGCTATCTGGATCGATAACTTGTAGTTGCCCATTGGCGAGTTCTGTTGTTACACCAGCATTGTGTCTGCTATGTGGTCCATCTTCAATGGCGTGCTCAGTTGTCACCTCTGAAATGATGGCGCCGTCAGGGGTGGCAGTGAGTGTGCTGGAAGCGCCCGTATGGGTAACACCACCGTGCGCGTCTTGCACGTCATAGCTAAAATGAACTTTGCCGTTGTAGTCTTTGGTAGGGGTAAAAGTGTAGGTGCCGTCTTTGTTATCGACAACAGAGCCGTGATCGACTAACAGATTAGCAATAGAAAGCTTACCAGCGTCATTAGCATCCACATCGACAGTATTGGTAAGTAAATCGGCTTTGGTGAAAGTAAGCGCTGTATCTTCTGTACTTGTGGCAAGTGTCACTTCAGAACTGATATAAGGTCTATCGTTATCGCCATGAATGGTAATAACAATGTCGTGGACAGTACCATCTTTTGATTGGATAGTTATTGTATCAGTTAATGTTTGTCCTTCTCCGAGTTTATCTATAGTTGAACCGATAGTTGTTTTTCTATTGCCGACCCAATCTACGCTGCCAACCGTCACGTCGTAGTGCCAAGTTCCATCACTGTTTAACAATAAATGTCCATATTGTCCGTGATAAGAGTTATTCCAAGCCCCGCCTTTAGGGTCAAACTGAGATTCACCAGTATCTGGATCAACAATATTCAACTTGCCATCAGCTGTTAATGCAGATTGTCCCAGTTTCGCCATGCCAGGTTGTGCGTAATCTGGTGACATATCACCAAAGCTGCCATGGCCTTCATCAACGTCACCTGTTGAAATTCCAGTAATTACAGCCTTATCGTCGGTACCGTTAATGGTGACAGAGATTTTTTGCTCTGTGCCATCAACAGAATGAACTAATAAAGTATCGGTGAGTGACTCGCCTGTTTTAAGGCCTTGAATCGCTGGTTGAGAATTATCAGCTGTATAGGTCCAATGACCGAGTTCGTTCAAAGAAAGCGAACCAAATTGACCTTGTTGCACAGTGGCCTGGAATTGGTTTTGTCCTGAATCGACATCGGTTACGGTGAGGGCACCATCGACATGAAGTTGTCCTTGATG
>NZ_JBFRJJ010000030.1:0-269 GCF_041468785.1 Shewanella sp. 10N.286.52.E4 | reverse complement strand
GCTGACACCGACAACATGGACGCGACTGCGGGCTCAATTGATGTGGCGCTGACCATCAATGACGGCGCAGAAACCGCTGACATTTCAGGTACCACTACCGATGTGGCGCCAAACAGCACAGTCACCCTAACGCTCACCGATAGCGCTGGCACAGTACAAATCATCACTGGCGTCACTGTTGATGCCAATGGCGATTACAGCATTGATGGCGTGGATATTTCAGGCCTTGTTGATGGTGACATTACTGTTGATGCTCAAGCGGTCGATCA
>NZ_JBFRJJ010000029.1:0-31535 GCF_041468785.1 Shewanella sp. 10N.286.52.E4 | reverse complement strand
GTAAATTAGCTCTGTAGCATGAGGAACAACACTTCGTCGGAGCGGCAAGGGATATCGAAAAGGGAAATGCTGTTGTTTCCCTTTCGTCGGGTGTGGGCGAAGCGCCACGACTTTAATCTCGACTTTAATCCAAACAAAGTTTGGAACAATACATATCGAACTAATTCAAACCATTCTCAACCTTAAAAATCACAAACTCTCACATTCAGAATGCGTTGCAGAATGCATTTATAAAACAATAAATAATTCCAGTAATCAACTAAGTTTATGTATTTGTTGGGTAATTAAAGTTGGCACTCACTGTGCATTATCAAGTTACATCCTGATAATGAATAGCGAGATGCAATATGAAAATACCGACACAACAAACCGTAAACGCCAATGCTTTGAACGCTAAGATGATCAAAATTTTAAGCTTCAGTAGCATTGCTATTGGTACTAGCATGGCATTGTTTAGTGCCAATACCTATGCTGCCGAAGCTTTTGAAGCGTGTCCAACTGAAGCCTTTATTGTGCAAACACCATCAGGTGTGCCAAAAACCTTCGGGGTTGAATTAGGCACAGGTAGTTACACCGTATTGTCACCTGATATGGGGCTTACTAAGTCACTTAATGGTGTGGGTTTCAGTTATCTAGATAATTATCTATATGGCTGGGATTATGAACATGGCACTGTGGGTAAAGTGGGTGAGGATTATCAAGTTGAACCACTAACTATCGTAAAAGACAGTTCAGCTGCTGCAGCTGGAAATTTCTATGTTGGTGACGTCGCCATTAACGAAAACGTGTGGTACGGCTACCGTAAAAATAAAGGCTTATTTACTGTCCCGCTTGATGGTAACGATCACCCAATGAACATTGTCCCAGGTAGTAAAGCCAATGCCACCTACAACGTAACAGATTTTGCCTTTCATCCAAGCAACGGTTTTTTGTATGCCGTGACTAACGGGAGTACAGGTAAATTAATCAAAATTGACCCAAGCACAGGTGCAGCTGAAACCATTGCAACGGTTATTACTAAAAGCAGTGGTAGCTTTACTTTTGGCGCACAATTTTTTGATCCAGACGGTAACCTTTATTTAAGTAACAACGGCGACGGTAACGTGTATAAAGTCAACGTTGATAGTGACAACCCCGCTGCTGAACTCTTCTCTTATGGTCCGTCATCAACCTCTAATGATGGTGCTCGTTGTGCGCTCGCTGAAGTCCCAGTGGGTGACAGTGTCGACTTTGGTGACGCACCTGACAGCTACGGCACCTTGATTGACTCAAATGGTGCTCGACACGGTATTGTTGCCGGCATGTCGTTAGGTAGCTTAGTGGACAACGAATCCGATGGGTACCCAGCGCCACTTTCTGATGATGAAAGTGATGGCATTGATGATGATGACGGTATCAGCATGCCTACAGGTTTTGAGATTGGTGAAAGTGCCATGTTGATTGTCACCACCCAAGGCGATGCTGCCTTTTTAAATGGCTGGATTGATTGGAACCAAAATGGCGAATTCGATACTGATGAAAAAGTCATTGCAGCGCGTTCAGTCAATGCGGGCACCACTACGTTATCAATTGATGTTCCAAACTGGGCTACAACAGGTGATACATGGGCTCGCTTCCGTCTCAGTTCGGTGGCGGACATTCTGCCAACAGGTGGTGTGAGCGATGGTGAGGTAGAGGATTATCCAATTACTGTTACCGAAACCGGTATCACTATCAGCTACTACCCATCGTCTTCTGAATACACCACGTTAGCTTATGAGGATTTATACCCATATCAAGGCGATTTTGATATGAACGATGTGGTCATGCAGCTACGTATTAGCCAGTTTAGTAAAAATGATATGGTTCGCCGAGTGGCGTTTGATGCACAGCTAGTGGCAATGGGTGCAGCCTACCACAATGGTTTTGCGGTGCAGTTACCTGATATTGGCCGCGGTAATGTGCAAGAGTTTGCGATTGACTGGAGCATGCAAGGGGTTAAACAAACCACCTCGCCGTTAGAAGCAGGCCAAACTAACGCAGTGTTGTTATTCAGTGAAGATTTATGGCAACACGCCACACCCGGTAATGACTGTTTATACTTCAGAACCGAACCAGGTTGCGGCACCCAGTACCGCGCAACTTGGCAGATGACCGTACCCTTTGTTGACTCTGTTCATGTTGATGATATGCCAGAGTTTCCCTATGACCCATTTATTTTTGCAACCCCAGGAACTGACCATAGTTTAGCGGCTAAAAATATTACTGATGGTCAAAACCCGGGTCGTAAATTAGAAATTCATCTAAAAAACAAAGCACCAACAGACTTATTCGATACGCGCTTTTTAGGCATGCACGACGATGCTTCTGCCGCTTCGCAAGGGCATTATTTCCAAGATGAAAATGGCATGAGCTGGGCAATAGAAGTACCAGATACATGGCAGCATCCTGCAGAAAACCAACGTGTTGATAGTGCTTATATTGAGTTTATTGAGTTTGCAGCAGATGAGTCAGGTGAAACCAAGCCATATTGGTATTTAAATGCAACTGACTCGTTAATTTTCAAAGACTAATGACGCTATTGCAGCAAATCAATTTAACTCAATTAAGCAGTAAACGGAATTTAAGGTGAATACGATGAAAACATTAACTCAACAAGCTAAAAACCTGAAAAATCAAGGTTTCGGTATTAACAGCACTAGCATAGCAATGGCAATGTTACTGACACAATTAACCGCTTGTGGCGGTGGTGGGGGAGACGATAGTTCTCCAGAACCAGTAGCGTCAACACCAACGACTACGACAACGACGCCGACTACACCAACGACGCCTACCACCCCGACAACACCGGAGACGCCAGTTGACCCAGATCCTGAAACACCGCCAACGGAGCCAACGCCTCCAGCAACTTCGATTGATGACTTAGTTGTGGATGCTGACTTTGACTTACAAGCGGCATTCACGCTAGCGATTGATGTGGCGCTTGATTCAACCCAGCGAGGTTACTTCTCATTGTGTGACCAATTTGAGCAAAATGGTGCTGAGGTTACGGTGAACTTTGAATCGTGTTTATTACGTGGTGCATTAGATGAAGGCAGTTTATCTGAAGCACTATTGGTGGCAAACCATCAACAAAACCTAGTCGCTGTGGTGTGGTTTTATGATGGTTCAGATCCTGTTTATCAAATGTGGTCATATGATATGGAAGCTGAGGAGCAGTCTCTTACTATTGATTAAAGCATGATCGACTAAGTTGATTAACTAAGTTGATTAACTAAGTCGATTAGCTAACAGTGATGAGTTAAGAATGAAATGAATCGTTGGGCTCATGACCCCAAAAGACAGTTTGAGCGCGTTAAAATCCCCTGAGCATCACATTAAGATGATGCATTAGGGGATTTTTTCTTGCCTAGACTGAAATTAATCAGCGCTTGAGTTAACTTGGCTAGACTCCTTATCTTTGTCTTTGTCCTTATCTGACGTCACTGACTCTTGGTTTGCCACGTTCCAATCGCCGCCGAGTGCTTTATTCACCATAATGACATTGCTGGCAATATTGAGCTGTGCAACCACCACTGCATCTTGCATCGTGTTATCTTGTCTTTGTGCATCAAGCACTTGGATGTAATCAATTAAGCCTGCTTTATATAAGTTATTGGCTTTTTCAACAGCCGTTTCCGTTTGGGCGGCTGCGATGTTGAGCTGTTGATAAAAACGCAAGCTGTTGCCGTAACTCATTAGCGTGGTTTCGACCTCATTGAACGCGGCATTCACTGTATGTTCATAGCGAAGGCTGGCTTGTTTGAAGCGCGACTGCTGCATATCCACCATTGCGCTACTTCGGCCACCATCAAATATGGTCCACTTTGCGCCAAAACCTGCTGCCCAGCCTACAGAGTCAGAACTGAATAAGTCATCGGCGCTTTCTGCTACCACCCCTGGACTTGCTGTGAGGTAAAACTGTGGGTACTGATTGGCAATACTGGCACCAAGTTCTGCATTAATCGCCGCCATTTCTCGTTCAGCTAAGGCTATATCTGTGCGACGTTTAAGGATGTCAGATGGCATCCCTGTTGGGATTTGACCTGTTACTGTAGGTAGTGGCGCCGCTTCAAAACGACTGATTATGTCACGAGGATGCTGACCCAATAATGTGGCCATTCGATATAAATGCACCTTTTCAGCGGTTTCAAACAATGTTTGGCTTGCTGTTACGCTAGCTAATGCTGCACGAGCACTGGCTAAGTCTAGCTCTGAACCAAAGCCACTGTTAACCAAGCTTTGCACCATTTCTAATGTTTGCTGTTGCTCATTTATATTACGTTTAGCAATGGCTAAACGCGCTTGAGCACCACGATACTGCAAGTAATTGTGTACCACATCAGCCGTAATCAAGGTGTTTACACCTTGAGAAAGTATTTCTGCTTGTTGGACGCGAATACTTGCTGCATCACTCAGTGCATCGAGGCGACCAAACAAGTCAACTTCCCAGCTGACATTAGCGCCAGCCATCAGGCCATTATGATCTTTGCCGATCATTTCAGCGCCAATGGCAGGGCCTGCCAATGAGTCGTTTTCAGATAAACGATAATCAAATGCACCTGCGCCAAGACTGACGGTTGGGATCTTAAGTGACGACACCATGGTTTCATAAGATTGCGCCGATTGAATCCGCTGCGCCGCAATTTGAATGCTAATGTTTTGCTGCTGAACTTCTGCAATCAAGCTATCAAGTTGTGGGTCGTTAAAGCTCTGCCACCACAAATCATTTTCAATGACGGCTTTATCAGCATTTTCTGCATGTAAATACACTTGATCTAATCCCACAGATTCAGGCGCATTGTAATCGGGTGTCATGCTACAACCGCCCAGTAATAAGGCGATGACTAATGAGATATTACGCATTTTCATGAGTTAACTCCTGTTGTGCTTGGCGCTTGAAAAGCAATTTATATAAGGCTGGCATAATGAAGAGCGATAATACTGTTGCCACGGCTAGGCCACCAATAATGGTTGCTGCCATTTGGTCGAATAATAAATCTTTCAATAATGGCACCATACCTAAAGCAGTCGTCAGCGCGCCCATCGAAATCGCCATGGTTCTGTTGAGTGTCGAGTTAATGATGGCATCATCTAGCACGGCACCATTTTTGCGCTCAAGTTCGATTTGATCGAGCAGCACAATACCGTTTTTAATGATCATGCCTGATAGGGCAATTGCACCCACTAACGCCATAAAACCAAATGGCTTATCAAACAGGATTAAGCTCCAACATACGCCGATAAAGGCCAGTGGTAAGGTGATCAAAATAATGGCAGGTTGTTTGAACGCGTTAAACAACAGTACTAGGATAATCACCATAATTAAGAATGCTTTAGGTGTTTGAAGCATAATGTCATCAATCGCTTCACGCTCATCAGCATACTCTCCACCCCATTCCATGTTGTAACCGGCTGGCAGTGCAATGGCTTCAATTTGTGTTGCTACTTCATTGCGAACATTACCGATAGTGTCACCAAATACACCCGCTTGAACGGTAATCGTCGGTACACGATCTCGACGCCAAAGCATGCTTTGCTCGCCGCGAACTTCAAAACCATCTACAACATGAGATAGAGGCACACTATGAAGACCTAGAAGCGATCTCACTGGAACGTCGCCTAGATCATCTAAACTCGCATTTGATGACTTCAACATAATAGGTACTAACGTGTCATATTCTCGTATCTGACCAATAGGAAGTCCGTCACTGGCACGCTTGATTGCTAACGCGATATCAGTACGGTTAATTCCTGCAAGGCGGGCTTGCTCTTGGTTAATGATTGGGTGAATGACCTTACTTTCTTGACGCCAATCATCACGGACATAACGGGTATGTGGATGCTGGTCGAGAATAATTTGTGCTTGATCAGATAATTGCTTAAGCACTAAAGGATCTTTACCTGAAAAACGCGCTTCGATACTAAACTTGTCAGAGGTCGCCAGCTTTAAGTCTCGAAAACGTGGCTGAGCTTGCGGGAAGGTTTCTGATAACCAAATGTCACCTTCTTCTACTAAGGTTTCAATATCTTCAAATGAATGGGTATTGATCAGGATTTGACCGTAACTACCATCAAGCGGTTCTGGCTCAACTGTGACTGAAAATCGCGGTGCACTGGCACCGATAGAAGTCGAAATACTGTCAACTTCAGGGCGGGCTAATAACCATTGCTCAATTTGTTTCATGTCTTCAGAAACATCTTGAATACGACTGCCGTTTGGTAGCCAATAATCCACAAAGACCATGGCGCGATCCGATGTCGGAATAAAGTTCACTTTAACCATTGGCGTAGCCACTAACGTGACGATTAATGCTGGAATGATAATCGCAATAGTGTACTTAGGGTTGGCAACGGTCCAGGTGATAGCCGCTTTAAACTTTTTAGCTGCTGTCGTTTCTTTTTTCTGTTCAGTTTCAACAGGGGCTTTAATGAATGCCCAGCACATCAATGGTGTAATCGTCATGGCAACAACCCATGACAGCAATAATGAACTGGCAAGAATTTGCACTACTGACAACGCAAACTCTGCAGCATCAGTGGTCGAGAATACAACCGGAGTCGCCCCCATGATTGCAATCACAGTCGCGGCTAATAGTGGCATTGACGTTTCATTAATACATTCTTTAGCGGCGATAAAGCGTTCTTTGCCCGCTTTCAATTTACTGCTAAACATGTCGGTGATAACAATGGCGTTATCCACAAGCATACCTAAAGCAAGAATGAATGAACCGACAGAAACCCGTTGCAAGTCTACGCCAACCAGGTTCATGTAAATGAGAGTAAATAGAATCGTCATTAATAAGCTTGCACCGACAATCGATGCGCTGCGCCAGCCCATGAAAATCATTAAAATAATGACCACGATGGCAATACTTTCTAGTAAGTTGCTAATAAAGCCAGTAATGGATTTATGGACTTCATCAGGTTGAAAGGCAATGGTGCTAATGTCCACACCGAGCGGTAATTCTGATTGGTACTGAGCGATGACTTCTTTAAGGGTATCGCCTAAAGACACCACGTTAATACCGTTAACAGGGCTTACTGCTAAGGTAATCGCAGGAATACCATTAAAACGACTTTCTGTTAGTGAAGGCGTTTTATAATCGTAATAAATATCTGCCACATCACCTAAGCGTATGAGTCCACTTGAAAGTGAGCCTACGCCTGACTTAATAGTGAGGTTTTTTAAGTCTTCAATATTAGTGAAACTGCCAGTTTGCGCAACGCGTATTTGTTCAATACCCATGTCAAAGCTGCCCGCATCAATGGGTAAGTTTTGGCTTGCCAATTGGTTGTAGACTTGAACAGCAGATAAGCCTGATTCAGCAATGCGTTCATCACTGATATCAACGTTGACCACACGGTCTCGTACCCCATGTAATTCAATCTTTTTAATGCCTTCAACTTCTTTTAAGCGGCGCTGCAACTCTTTTGAATAATCTTTAAGTTGTTGCACTGAAGCATCTTCACTATTGATAGCAAATAGCATTCCATAGACTTCAGAGAATTCATCTTGAACGATGTTAATCTGTGCTTCTAAAGGCAGTGTTAATTTAACATCATCGACTTTACGTCTGAGTAAATCCCACTCTTGTGGAAGCTTTTCTGAAACCACGGTCTCATTAAGATCGACAAAAATCATCGAAACACCCGGACGAGATAATGAACGCAATGTTTTCAACGAGCTCATTTCTTGTAGCTTGGTTTCAATTTTATCGGTGACTAAATTCTCGACTTCAGCAGCAGATGCGCCTGGGTACATGGTGACGACAACAGCAGTCTTAATGGTAAAAGAAGGATCTTCTAATTTACCTAAGTCAAAGTAAGAATAAATCCCTGCGATAACGCAAAGTACCGTAAAAAAGCACACAAAAACGCGCTGTTTTATGGCAAATTCGGCAAAGTTCATAATACGCCTCCCATTGGAAGGGTTTTCTCAACAGCCTTACCGTCATAAATAAATGCGCCACCAGCGACAACAACCACATCATTTTTAGCGATGTCACCAGTGACACAAATATCGTTACGACCTTGCTTAATCACTTCTACATCAACGCGCTTAGCGATGTTATCAACAATCTTGGTTATTTGAGGAGTGTTTTGACTGCTGACTAAGGCTCCTGCAGGTAAACATATGCTATTTGGATCGATGGTTTGATCGGCAATACGAACATTCACGACTTTGCCCGGGTATAAGTTTGCTTGCTTTTCATCAAGGGCAATTGTTGCGGAAAAAGTACGTTTAATGCGATCTGGAATAGTGGCAATTTCAGTCACTGTCCCTTTAATGGCTATTTGCTTATCTAGATTGCCTGCACTATCGGTGAAAACAAGTGCTGCCTGACCTTGTGAAAATGCTCGAAGCATGGTTTCAGGGATATCGACAATCGCCTGAAGCTTTTCTGGTTGATGCAATGTCACAAACGAGATGCCCGGAGAAACCTGTTCAAAATTATCAAATGAACGCTGGCCGATAATACCGCTGAATGGCGCGACTAACTCGGTATAAGCTAATGCATCTTTTGCTTGCTCTAGATTTTGCTCGACAACTGTTACGGCAGCTTTAGCGCGAGTCATGCCTGTTTTAGCGCGATCTAAGCTAATATCTGACATAGCATTACCATTAATGGCAATTTGGGTTCGGTCGAATTCATTTTTAGCTTGGTCATAACTGGCGTTGGCTTCAGTTAAGCGGCCTTCTAATTCAGCGACTCTGACTTGATAGTCATGTGGATCAAGTCTTGCGATAACTTGTCCTTTATTGACACGCTCACCCTGCGCTACATTAATTTCGATGAGAGTACCAGTCACGCGAAAAGCGAGGCGTGCTTTTTCTTGTGCTTCTAGCACGCCAGAGAATCGTAAGTCGTGGCTAATATTGCTTTCACCTAAAGTGATAACTGAAACAGGTTGTATTGGCTTAGTTTCAATCTTTGCTTCATTACTGCAGCCGCTTGCAAGTGCAACAACAAGTGCGATTTGAGTCAATTTAGCGAATTTATTAATTTTCATGGAATACCTCATAATTGTTGAGGCGATTCTATTCAGATATTTATTATTTAGGTAGCGGTATATCAGTAGTTTGACTTGTTCATAAAATGAGACAATCAAGCATCGGAGGATTGGCTAGTTAATGAGTCAACAATTGAACTGTTGCATGTTTATTTTTCATTATTTATCTATATTTAATAGGTTTTATCTTAAATTTAATTGTTTTACCACCTGTTGATATCAATGTGGTAACATGAGTAACATTCTGTGATTGTCTCTTAAAAAGGGACTAAGATTCTCCTTTTTGTCATCTTCTCAATTGTTTTAGTGCCACGTAAAGTGATGGCATCTGGATTGAAAACGATATCTAGAACCTATTTTATTACTGTGTTTGATGAGGTGAATTTGATGAAAATGAAAACGATATTAATGGCTACACTGTGCTCTTCTATGATGTTAACGAATGCTCAAGCAGCCGATATTGAATATTTTATTGGCGCAGGAACAGGTTATCAAACTGATACTATTAAAGGTGATGTAAACAAAGATACTGATGGTTTGCCTATCCAGGTTCGAGCGGGTGTATTAATTAATGAACAACACCGTGTGACGGGCACTTTTAGCTACATGGATGATAAGTTTTCAATTGGCGATCAAGATTACAAGCATGAACAATACTCTTGGTTAGTGTCTTATGACTACATGATACCAGTGGCTAATAATACCCAGTTATTTATGGGTGTAACTGCGGGTGGTAATGACAATAAAGTGGCGGGTAAAGCCTCTGCTGATTTTACTTGGGGTGGGCAAGCTGGTGTGACTTATCAGTGGAATGAACATTTTTCATCTGACTTGGGTTATCGCTATTTAGAGCAAGATTACGATAAAAATGGCGTTTCAATTGATAACAGTCAGCAAGTGTACTTAACCCTAGATTATACATTCTAATGGTTAGCATTAGTTGTTAACGGCTTTACTGCTTTTCGGTTCTTAGTCTTTATCGCTCAGGACTGATATCTCAGAATTAATAAAAAAGGCATAACGCAATAAGCGTTATGTCTTTTTTATGCCATTAGCATAATAATCAGACTCCGTTTCGATAAGCGTTGCAGCCATATCAATAATGGTATTGGCGAAGAGTTTCGCTGCCGTGGTCATGTGTTTTCTGCTTGGATAAACTAAAAACGTATCAATAGGAGTCGATTCAATTTCTGGTAAAATACTGACTAGTTTCCCCGATGAAATCGCATCGTTAGCAATGCTATATGGCAGCATTGCGATCCCTGCGCCAGCCAAGCAAAAGCTGTATAAAGAGTTAAATTCATTTGTGACAATATTATACTTAACATCAATGGTTTGATTGCCCATTTTTAATTGTGTATCAACCATGCCATTAATTGACCGAGTGCCAATAAATGAATGCTGTAGAAGATCATCCACATGGGTAATTTTTGCGGATTTTTCTAAATATAATGGTGAAGCAAATAGCTTTAATTTTAATGAACCCAGTTTTTTAGCGATAAAACTACTGTCATTTAATGCTCCTGTATCGAGCACAAAATCTAAACCCAATCGAGTTAACTCTTTATAACCGCCATTGATCATAAAGATGTCTAATTGAACTTGAGGATACTGGACGACGAACTCAGCAATATATTTATCCAGTAATCTGTCAGTAAAAGGGATCAGCCCAATTCTGACTCGGCCTTGTACCTCGGCTTGTTTATTTCGCATTATGTGAGCAGCATTTCGCAACTGATCAACTAAGGGTTCAACTTGCTCTAAAAATTGTTCGCCGTTTGGGGTGAGTGACATCGCTCGGGTCGTTCTAACAAACAGTGGTGCGCCAAGGTGTTTTTCAAGATCAGCAATTCTGCGGCTGACTAATGCGCGCCTCGTATCCAGTGACTCTGCTGCTTTTGAAAAACTGCCTAGCTTTGCTACGGCAATGAATAATTCCAAATCATTGATATGCAATTTATTTAGCCTTTTTTGATGCAATTGAAATAAGTGTAGTTTTTTGGTAAATCAATTGTCAATTAATGGCCTCTGTTTCGCTAGATTGCTCACACCATTGAAGTATTAATGGTTAATTAGTGAGTTTTTCTCAGTTGTTATTTAGCCTCGAGTTCATTGATAATGACTTTATTGAAGTCATTATCAATATCGACTGAATTAATAGATTACATATCAAGGTATTTAAAACAATGAGCATTGAAAGAATAGAAACTAAAACCCGTATGAGCCGCATTGTGAAACATAACGGCACCATCTATTTATGCGGCCAAGTTTGCCAAGATGCCACTAAAGACATCACCGAACAAACCCAAACCATGTTGGATAAAGTGGAAGCATTATTACTGCAAGCTGGCAGCGATAAAAAACATATGTTATCTGCGACCATTTACGTCAAAGATATGTCTTATTTTGCTGAAATGAATGCGGTTTGGGATGCATGGGTGATTGAAGGTTATGCGCCAGCACGCGCTTGCGTTGCCGCTAAAATGGCACGTGAGGCACTATTGGTTGAAATTTCTGTCGTGGCTGCTGAAATTCAGGCTTAATATAGTTTTATATCGATAGGGCAATGAATCGATTTAGATCTCAGATTCATTGTTACCCATTAGCATTCAATTCCCTCAAGTAGCCTCAGGCTACTTGAGTCTTGCTGGAATAACCATCGGTAGGTTAATTCGTTTGGCTATTACTGTGCGACCATAATAAAGATTGAAAAAAATTAGCGCTTTCATGAGCGGTGATAAGGTAACCGCTTGATAATTTATATGAGCAAGAACGTGACTTTTTGATTGTAAAGTTTGATCACTTCCAAACTCACTTTTGGACAAAAACCGCTTAGAGTATTCAGTCTAAGTTGACTGATGTTGATTAGAAAAAGTATCTCAAACATTCATGACGGCCATCCTTAACTAAGCTGTGAAGAATCGGCTCACGAAAGCCTAGCTTAGTATTGATTTGTGGAAGTAAACCATAAATTTTTACTGTGTTACTTACTGTTTTAGGATCAAAAGATTGCTTATGAATAAGTTTTTCAAGATTGATAGTAATAGTATTGATATCATCCTTAATTGATTCGGCTTTTGGCGTTAATTCATAGCCATATTTCTTACGAACCAATAACTCATCATCAAACAGCATTCTCATTTTTTGGAGTGTACGACTAACTGACGATTGATTCATGTTTAATGATATCGCCGTATTTGAAACGTGCTTCTCTTCTAGTAAATGCTTTAATACGAAAAGTAGGTTTAAATCTATTTGGGAAAGATTCATAAGCTTATAATGTCCAGAATAAAAATCACTTGTAATATTTTATGTGTTGAACTTAATTTTAGATTTCAATTAATTACATATATAGTAAGTGATAATCAAACCTCAATTTAAAAAATATACTAACTATGCTGCTCTCTGTAATCAGCTTCAATTTTTTGTAATATATCCAAGAATTCTTTCAAATGTTGATGCATTAATTTCTCAGCTTCAACAGCATCTTGATTGATCACTGCTTGAACTAAATCGTCATGCAGGCCAGCAGGATGAATTTCATCAGTATCAGGTTTAATTCTATGTGCAATTTTTGCGACTAATTGAATTAAAGATTTATCTATTGCTGTCAAAAAGCGGTTACCACACATATCTGCAAGTATGTAATGAACTTGGCTCCTTAAAGAAACCGTTTCAGGATACTCCAACGAATCATTTTCTCTAGCACAAGCCTCTAAAAGTAAATCTTTAAATTTATTAGTGCATTTTTCTGCTGCTAACCGAGCAACCATAGGCTCTATTTCAAGTCTTGCTTCACAAATTTCTTTGAACGACATTTGATTTAGAAAAAACAAATCTTTTGTTGCGGTAGTTAGGCGCTCGAAGGTCATTTGCTTTACAAAAGCGCCACCGGTTGCCCCCTGTTTTATTTCAACTAATCCATGAGCTTCTAGAGCCTTAATTGATTCTCTTACTACCGTGCGACTAACGCTAAATGTTTCGATCAGTTCACGCTCTGAAGGTAACTTGTCACCAGCAAGGTACTGACTATCGAAGATAGCCGCTTTTAATTGACTGAAAACCTCATCAGAGGCCTTTACTTGCTTGATTGGAGTGAAGTTGCTCAAGATAAACCCTTAAAAATTATTCAAACTTAATAATATCACATCCATATTTATTGAGGAGAGCCATCGATAACATATCTCTCTGGCCAAGATGTTAAATAATTGCTACTTCCTAGCGAGATAAGTATAGAAAAACAACATTAACTAGACAGTTTTTGTTGCTAAAACTTTATTTTAGTGAGCTCTCACTAAAAACAGCTGAATCTGTGACCCTTTTTACAACTTCAAATCAACAAAGTGTACTTACAAAATTAAATATCATACATTTCACCAATCAAATGTCATACATTTGACATTTTGGAGGGGAGATGAAGTTTGAACAATATCAAGCTACCGCAAAGCCCTAAATTCTTAAGCTGGTAAACAAAAATCCAATGCGGTTATAAGCGCATTTAATGTGTTGTTAATGATGATAACCACAGGTAATCGCAGGGTGGAAGGAGTATGAAAATGAGTAAGAACAAAACACCAGAAAGCAAAGTCATGGATCAATATACAAGCCATGTATTGCAAAATGGTATTTCACGCCGAAGCTTTCTGTCACGCGCAGCAATGGGGACGGGGGCTGTCGCATTTACTGGGTTAACAGGTGTCGGAGCGCAAGCTGCTACGGCAAATAATATGGAACATGTTGCTAAAAGCTCAGATGGTGGCGCAACTTTAGACTTCATGCCAAAACCAAAACCGATCAAAGACAGTCAAATATCTTCTACACAAACTTTTGATGTCGTGGTTGTCGGTGCCGGTGCTTCAGGCGTACCTGCTGCATTATCTGCTGCAGAAAATGGCGCTAAAGTTGCTGTACTACAAAAGCAAGCTATTGTGGTCTCCCAAGGTAACACTGGTTCAGGCCTAGATTTACCTAATTGTGACAAAGCTGCTGTCGAAGCAATGGTAGCTCGACTTATGAGTGACAGCGCGCATCGTTGTAGCCCAGACCTTTTAAGAGAGTGGGCTTACAATTCTGGCGAAGCGGTTTCATGGGTAATCGATCGAGCTAAAAAAGGTGGTGCACAAGTTGTTGATCAAGGTACTGGTCCACAGCATGGAATTCATGGTGTTACTGAGCATAAGCTTAACTTCATCACATCATATTTTGGACCTAAACCATATACCACTGGTGATGGTATGCGCGATCTTGCTAAAACAGCAGAAAAAGCTGGTGTTAAATTCTTCTTCAACACGCCTGCAAATCAACTTATTCAAGACAAGTCAGGAAAGGTTATTGGCGTTATTGCACAAAACCGCGATGGTTCTTACCACAAGTTCATGGCTAAAAAAGGCGTCATTCTTTCAGCAGGTGATTACCAAAACAATAAAGCCATGTGCGACTTTTTTATCCCAGATTTAAAGAACTTTGAACGTAAGCAAATGGACCGTAATGGCGATGGTTTCTCCATGGTTTACTGGGCTGGCGGTGTTATCGAACCTATTGGTCACACTAAAATGTTGCATGATTTTGATGCTGGTCCGGCGTCAATGTGTGATATGCCTTTCCTTGCAGTTAACCGTAAAGGAAATCGTTTTGTCAATGAAACTGTCGCAATGTCATTGATGAACAACTATTTACGTGATGCAGAAAATGCGGGGCATTACTCTCAGGTATTTGACTCTAACTACATGGAACAAGCTGCAGATTGGCCAGGAAAGCTTTACTCGCCTGAGCAAATGAAAAAGTACATGCCAGAAGACCCTGCTGAGAAAAAAGGTGTTTATGCATCATTAACTAATACTTACTCAGCTAACACACTAGAAGAGCTAGCAGTAAAACTTGAATGCGATCCTAAGACATTCGTTGCCAATGTTAAGCGTTATAACGAACTGTGCAAAACAGGAATGGATGACGACTTTGGTAAGCCTTCGTCAAAAATGGTGCCAGTTCTTAAGCCTCCTTTTTACGGTATTCACCGACGCATGCGCGTTTCAACCCTTTGTTCAGGAATGCTAGTCGATAAGAACCATCAAGCACTTGATGCTGATGGCAATAAGATTGGCGGCCTATTTGTCATTGGCAACATGGCTGGCGGTTTTTACGGCGGTGTTGATTACCCACTTACCGTTTTCGGTTTGTCTCTAGGTCGTTGTTACACATTTGGTTATTTAGCCGGTAAGTATGTGGCAAAGCTTTAGTGCATTAACGAACAACAAAGTGGATGCCTGATTTTAGGCAGTCTACCAAATAGAAAAACGGAACTAAAAAATGAAAAAATTAACAATCCACAACATGATGTTTTCTCTTGTATTGAGCATATTTGCAAGTAACGCAATGGCTAATGATGCCCCGTTGTTAGAAGTTATACATAAAGACGCAGGTCTTGAATGCAATGACTGTCACGCTAAAAACAAAAAAGAAGAAGTCCGTATAACTCAATGTTTAGCATGTCATGACACTGCTGATTTGGCAGAAACAACAGCTGACTTTGAACCAACAAACCCACATAATAATCGCCATTTCGATACTGAAACCAATTGTAATTACTGTCATCACCAACACAAAGAGTCGGAAAACTATTGTGTTGGTTGTCATCAACGTTTTGATTTTGTGACCCCGTAATCAATCGACGAAATGTTTTATCTCATTGAGTCAAAAATAATCAAAGTTATACAAGGATGATAAAAATGAACACAAAATTACTTCCATTAGTCGCAGCATGTTTAGTGGCTAGTCCTGCTCATTCAGCTGAGCCTATTGCTAACCTATTTAATGACGCGACCTTTAAAGGCCAGCTACAACTGTTTGATTTCCAGAGAGACTTCGATGGTGAAAGCGCCGACAGACGTGACACTTCATTTGGCGGGCTTTTTTACTTGCGATCAGGTGAAACTAATGGTGTTAGCTTCGGCGGCTCATTTGCCTCAGCGAACCCTATTTGGGACACCGATGACGCTATTTACGGTTTAGTTGGTGGTGGCGCTCCTGGTAGTGCAAACGAAAGAGAATCGGTTAATCGTTTACAAGAGTATTTTGTCAGCGGTAATTGGTACGACACTAAAATTACAGTTGGTGCTCAAGAGTTACGGACTCCAATGATGAACCCCTTTCCTTTGAGAGCGATTCCTTTCACTTACCGTGGCGCAAGTGTTAAAAACACCTCAATCGATAACTTAGCAATTACAGCACTGTATATAACAGATTATATGGGCTGGACTGCTGAAGAATTTGGTAGTGTAGCAGACGGTGTAAAAAGCGAATTTGCCCGTAAGGGAGTTGTCGTAGATGTAGAAGATAACCCAATGCTAGCTTTGGGCTTTGGCTATACCTTGCCATTTGAACAGGTTAAAACTAAAGCAAGCATTTGGCACTACACCATGGAAGATGTGTATAACCAAACCTATTTTAAACTCAATATGAGTGGTGACTTAGGCGCGACGAATTGGTATTTCAAACCTTCTTATTTAAAACAAGACTCACAAGGTAGCCTTAATAGTACAGAAGCAGAGTTTGATACATATCAAGCTGGTTTTCATCTTGGGATGAAATGGAATGGTTTTGATGCAACTGTAAAGTATGTCACAACGGGTGAAGGCGACATCGTGGCTCCTTTTGGTGACGAGAAGGTCATCATTCAACAAGTTGTTCAGTCAGCTAGAGCAAATGAAGATGCATACGCTGCTCAACTAGCGTATCGCTTTGCACCGAGTTCTGCACTCAAAGGAGTAAGCGCATACTTAAATTATGCTAGCTACGAAGTCGATGGTGAAGCAAGCAAAGACATCGACGAAACTGACATATCTGTACGTTACGATATGAACGAATATGTGGAAGGTTTGAGCCTGCGTGCTCGTCACGCCATTGTTAATTATGCGACTGGCGATGACCTCACGGACACACGTTTTTACGTCTACTACAAGTTCGAAATCTAAACCCCAATTTCATCATCATATATCCCCATAGCAAAGGGCCGTCTCCCTTCGGCCCTTTTTTTTAATCTAATAATAGGAGTTTCTCATGAATAAGAAACTAAGCACTATTGCGCTTTCAATTGCGGTGTCACTTTCTATCAGCGGTTGTAATAGTAGTGATAACGATACGACAAGTTTACCCATACTTGGAGAAGCGAAACCAGCGGAGCTGTTAGATTGCAGCGAACTTGTAGACAAGTTTTCGTTTACGGATACCGTTATTAATTCTGCCGAATTAGTTGAAGCAGGTGACATTGATTATGATGGCCGCGGACAAATTTTCAAAGCACCAGCTCATTGTATCCTTACTGGCAAAATGGAAGAACGTTTAGGTAAAGGACTTAAAGGCAGCGAAAATCAAGAATACGCAATCAGTTTTGAAGTACGTTTGCCAGTCGACTGGAATGGTCGCTTTTTATATCAAGCAAATGGTGGTTTAGACGGTCGTGTGAACAAAGCTGTTGGTCGGTTTTTGGTTACAGATGCCTATGACGCTAGTGCGTTAAATAAAGGTTTTGCTGTTATCAGTTCAGATGCTGGGCATGAGGGTTATGGTGAGCAATATTTTGGCTTAGATAATCAAGCTCGCATTAACTACGGCTATGAAGCTGTTGAAAAGTTAACGCCAATGGCAAAATCATTGATTTCAGAGGCCTATGGCAAAGAGCCTGACCGTTCATACTTTGCAGGTTGTTCAAACGGTGGTCGTCACACAATGGTTGCCGCCACTCGTTACCCTGAAATGTACGACGGCTTCTTGGTGGGAAACCCTGGTCATAATCTGCCAAAAGCTGCAGTATCTCAACTCTATGGTGTGCAACAGCTTGAAACTTTAATCGACGCTGATACACCGCTTACGACAGCAGCAGAAATTACAACAGCTGTAACAAGCACTGTAACTGCGGAAGAATATAGCTTGTTGGCATCTAGTGTTGCAGCAAAATGTGATGCATTAGATGGTGCGACTGACGGTATTATTGGTGATTTAATGGGTTGCCAGGAAGCGTTTGATATCGAACGTGATGTGCCGTTATGCTCATCAGAGCGAGATGGAACCTGCTTGACTGCAGCGCAAAAGTTAGCGTTAAGTAACATTATGGCAGGACCACAAACTTCAGCAGGCGAAGCTATTTATATTAACTTTCCTTACGATACCGGTATCGGTGCAAGTGGTTGGGCAAGTTGGGAAATGACAAATGCCTTTAGTCGTGATGCAGGCACTGTAGCGACAGTATTCTCTACTCCACCAGTGGAGTTTGAAGACTATAACACTTTTGGTGATGCAGGATTAATCGAAGCATATAATTATTCTGTTGCACTGGACATGGATGACGCCAACGAACTTATTCATGCAACAACGAGCGAATTTCCTGAGTCGTCTATGTCATTTATGTCAACTGGTGACGAAACAAAATATGATACGCTTCGCGATCGCGGGGCAAAAATGATTGTACTTCATGGAACTTCAGATCCTGTCTTTTCTGTTAACCAAACCATTGATTGGTATAAATCTGTTGATGAGGCGAATGCTGGTAATGCTGAAGAATTTGCTAAGTTGTTTTTGATCCCTGGTATGAACCATTGTGGGAGTGGCCCTTCTACAGACCAAGTAAATACAATTCTTGATGATATTGTTGCTTGGGTTGAAACTGGAACTGCGCCAGAATCTATAATAGCTAATGTGCGTGAAGCTAATAGTGAATTACCTGAAAACTGGGCTAAAGATCGCTCACACCCTCTTTGTCCTTTCCCACAAGTT
Source organism: Shewanella sp. 10N.286.52.E4 (assembly GCF_041468785.1). Classification (NCBI taxonomy): domain Bacteria; kingdom Pseudomonadati; phylum Pseudomonadota; class Gammaproteobacteria; order Alteromonadales; family Shewanellaceae; genus Shewanella; species Shewanella sp. 10N.286.52.E4. The sequence continues at coordinate 12,734 of NZ_JBFRJJ010000029.1, read as the reverse complement.
TCTACCTACGATGGCAGCGGTGATATCGACAGTGCTGAAAGCTTCAGCTGTAAATAACCCTAAAGCTAGTTTTTAAACCATCATCAATATTTAACTTTTAAACGTTTATAAAGCTCTGTTTATCCAATAGAGCTTTCTAAAGCAATCTCATTCACTTAACCAAAATAATGTATTAAGACGCTGAGATAATTTTTGGCAATGGCTACTGTTTTAAAATACTTATTATTAAAAATTAATCATCACTAACAAACTTTTGGACATAAACGAGTTACCCGTTTATGTTTTGTACTTCATCTATATTGGCTAAATTACTTAAGACCATCACTTCAATCTAATTCATTGCCTGCCGCAGGCTCTTGTGCAAGCACTACTGTGACACGCTACAAGTTCATCCCTGAATGCTCGGCCATGACGTCCATGTCATGGACGGTCACAGCCGCGCTTACACCGGAATTTTCATTTCTTCGATTTAACTTTATTCGCGTTAACTTAAAAATAAAAAGATACAAATCTAAAAGGCACCATTTGAATTGAGGACGTTGAAGAAAATAGCGTGAGCCTGACAGGACGTCAGGCTAGCTTTCGTCGGGCCATGGACGGCCCATCGGAAGCGTTAGCATTTTCGAATAAGGCCGAAGCAGTCTACAAGCGAGGTTGATAGCTGGATCAATCCCCGTTGAAAATATGCGCTTTTCAGCATTTTTCGATAGGGGCGGCAGGGTGTTCCAAGAGGGTATTGCTGTTGATACCCTCTTGGTCGGGTGTGGGTGGAAAACCCACGACCTTAATCCAAACGGAGTTTGGAAATTTACGCTCTAAATCAGGTGTGGGCGAAACGCCACGACCCTGATTTAGATTTTTATCCAAATCTAGAAATCATTAGCTAAGTAAAGCTACTAACAAGTTTTGGGGCAGAAACGAGTTACCCGTTTCTGTTTTGTACTCCATCTATATTGGCTCAATTACTTAAGACCATCACTTAAATCTAATCCATTGCCTGCCGCAGGCTCTTGTGCAAGCACTACTGTGACACGCTGCAAGTACGTCCCTGTAAGCTCGGCCATGACGTCCATGTCATGGACGGTCACAGCCGCGCTTACACCGGAATTTTCATTTCTTCGATTTAACTTTATTCGCGTCAACTTAAAAATAAAAAAGATACAAATCTAAAAGGCACCATTTGAATTGAGGACGCAGAGAAAATAGCGTGAGCCTGAGAGGACGTCAGGCTAGCATTCGTTTGGCCATGGATGGCCCGTCGGAAGTGTTAGCATTTTCGAATAAGGCCGAAGCAGTCTACAAGCGAGGTTGAAAGCTGGAGCAATCCCCGTTGAAAATATGCGCTTTTAGCATTTTTCGTTAGGGGCGGCAGGGTGATCCAATAGGGTATTGCTGTTGATACCCTTTTGGTCTGGTGTGAGCGAAGCGTCACGACTTTGATTTTTTTCAAACGATAACTTCAAAATTTGAAATAATTTTTTTGGGGGGCAGAATGTGTTAGTTTTTAACTGGCTTCCTCACCAAAAAGTATCAAACAATATTATAAATTATCAAACACTATTAAGAGTTACCAAACGTTAATATAAACTCACAATTAGCTCATTATCCCCTTCTTAATTTGAGTATCAATGAACTGTAATTAAGATATTCATCGCTTGTTATCCGTGCTTATACGATTAAGCCTCCTTGCATCCTAGGATCAGATGGCATTGAACTGATATACTGCCCGCTTGATTTTTGGGAGGACCAATGGACGTATCATCATTATTAGATGGCTTAAACGAAATGCAACGCGAAGCCGTAGGGGCACCGCTTTCTAGCATGCTGGTTTTGGCTGGCGCAGGCAGTGGTAAAACGCGGGTATTAACCCATCGTATTGCTTGGCTAATGCAGGTTGAACAACAAAGTCCATACTCCATTCTAGCGGTAACCTTTACCAATAAAGCGGCGGCAGAAATGCGCGAACGTGTGGAAAAGGTCGTTGGCACAAACATGGGCCGCATGTGGATCGGTACCTTCCATGGCTTAGCGCATCGCTTATTACGCACCCATTATCAAGATGCGAATTTACCGCAAAGCTTTCAGATCATTGATTCTGACGACCAATTACGTCTACTAAAACGTATCCTGAAAAGTCTAAATTTAGACGAAAAACAGTATCCTCCTCGTCAATGCCAAGGCTATATCAATGGTAAAAAAGACCAAGGATTACGTCCTAAGCATATCGATGCGGGCAATTTCCCCATTGAGCAAAACCTTTTAAATATCTACAAAATTTACCAAGAGTCATGCGATCGCGCAGGCTTGGTGGATTTTGCTGAAATCTTATTGCGCGCCCATGAGTTATGGCTCAATAAACCACACGTATTGGCGCACTATCAAGAACGTTTTAAGCATATTTTGGTGGACGAATTCCAAGATACCAATGCGATTCAGTATGCCTGGATCAGAGTGTTAGCAGGTAAGTCAGCCAATGTGATGATTGTGGGTGATGACGATCAATCTATTTACGGTTGGCGTGGTGCTCAAGTTGAAAACTTACATCGTTTTTTAACTGATTTCCCAGGCTCAAATACCGTAAGGCTAGAACAAAACTATCGTTCTACGGCGAATATTTTGAATGCCTCAAATGAATTGATTGCCAATAACCCTGAACGTTTAGGTAAAAAGCTGTGGACTGAAGATAAAGCAGGTGAGCCTATTTCAGTGTACTGCGCCTTTAACGAAATGGATGAAGCGCGTTTTATTGTCGGTAAGATGGCTGAGTGGCATGCCAAAGGCGGCAACTTAGCGGACTGCGCGATTTTATATCGCTCAAATGCACAGTCACGTGTCCTTGAGGAAGCGCTGTTACATAAAGGCTTAGCTTACCGAATCTATGGTGGTTTGCGTTTCTTCGAACGCCAAGAAATTAAAGATGCCATGGGCTATATGCGACTCATTAATAACAAAGATGACGACGCAGCCTTTGAAAGAGTGGTGAATACACCAACCCGTGGTATCGGTAATCGTACTTTAGAAATTATTCGCTCAACGGCTCGCCAGCAAGAAATGACCATGTGGCAAGCCAGTGTGCGATTAATGGAAGAAAAAGTATTAACTGGCCGTGCGGCGAATGCCGTTAATGGCTTCATGGATTTAGTGATTGGTATGCGCACCGACACCAGTGACATGAGTTTATATAGCATGGCTGATACTGTGATCCAGCGTTCTGGTTTACGCGCCATGTACGAGGCTGAAAAGGGCGAAAAAGCCCAGTCTCGCGTAGAAAACTTAAATGAATTAGTCACCGCTGCGCGCAGTTTTGAGATGCCAGAAGAGCTGGAAGATATGGGCGAGCTAAATGCCTTTTTATCTCATGCCGCACTTGAGGCAGGTGAAGGGCAAGCCGATAAGTTTACCGATGCGGTGCAGCTTATGACTTTGCATTCGGCTAAAGGTCTTGAGTTTCCAGTGGTCTTTATGGCGGGCGTTGAAGAAGGGATCTTCCCAAGTAAAATGGCATTGGATGAAGGCGATCGTTTAGATGAAGAACGCCGCTTATGTTATGTGGGTATGACCCGCGCAATGCAAAAACTGTACATCAGTTACGCTGAATCTCGTCGCATTTATGGCCGTGAAGATTACGCCAGTCCTTCTCGTTTTATTGGTGAAATTCCATCGGAATATGTGGAAGAAATTCGCATGAAAGCGTCGGTATCAGCACCAGCGATGAGCAGCCGATTTAACGTGCCTCGCCAGTCAATCGCCAATGACAGTGGCTTTAAAGTGGGACAAAAAGTGAAACACTTTAAATTTGGTCAAGGCATAGTGACTGACTTTGAAGGCACAGCCGATAAAGCCCGAGTACAAGTTAATTTTACTGATTTTGGCAGCAAATGGTTATTAGTCTCTTTAGCCAAATTGGAAGCGTGTTAATAGAGAAAGTGAGCCGTTTTCTGTTTGATATCATTTGTTGATATCGATCAAGCAATTGCCATTAGAATAAGCTTTAATGGCTTTTGCTGATTAATTCAATTTTCAGCGTGTTAGATTATTATTTTGGCCAACACATAATAAAGAACGTCATGACAGTGTGACTAATAAGAAGTGAATAAACTTCAAATGCGGGAGTGAAGTTAGCCATGGCAGTATCCTCATGGACGCTAAAAGAGAAAATTTCGATTTACCAACGTTTAACACGTTTAGACAGACCCATTGGGACTTTGTTGCTCATGTGGCCATGCCTTATGGCACTGATATTAGCGGCTGGTGGTATGCCGGATGTAAAGGTACTGGTTATCTTTGTATTTGGGGTGTTTATCATGCGCGCTTGTGGCTGTGTGATTAATGACTTTGCCGACCGAAAACTCGATGCCCATGTCGAGCGGACTAAACACCGCCCCTTAGCTTCTGGTGAAGTCAGCAGTAAAGAAGCCTTATTGCTATTTGTGGTGATGGCATTAATCGCCTTTAGCTTAGTACTGTTTTTAAACCCGCTGGTGGTTAAGCTTTCTGTGGTGGGGATCATTCTCACCATCATGTATCCGTTTATGAAACGGGTCACCAATATGCCACAGATGTTTTTAGGCATTGTTTGGAGCTGGTCAATCCCCATGGCCTATGCCGCCCAACTGGGTTATGTCCCCATTGAAGCATGGTGGCTATTTGCGGCTAACTGGTGCTGGACAGTCGCATACGACACCATGTATGCCATGGTGGATAGAGATGATGACTTAAAAGTCGGTATCAAATCGACAGCAATTTTATTCGGTCGCTACGATAGAGAATGGATTGCACTGTTTCAACTGGCTGCGTTAGTGTGTTTCATCTGTGCAGGATGGTCGGCTGAACGCGGCTTATTTTATGGCATTGGTATTAGCTCGTTTATTGTTTTTAGTGGCTACCAACAATGGCTAATTTACAGCCGTGAACGGGCACCTTGTTTCAAAGCTTTTTTGAATAATAACTGGGCTGGATTTGCCTTGTTCGTTGCACTCGCTGCTGATTATATGTTGCCCTACTAATTTAGTGTGAAAACGGTACAATAGCCTGAATAATAGCTGGGTCAATCAGAGGCTCAGCATTAATCAATAGCGCTAAAACAACATCAACAAGGATAGCTGATGCACACTTTTTTATTGCTGGTTGTGGCTGTAATGGGGTTATGTTTATCAACCTTACCGACGCCAGCAAAGGCAAATGATGCCTTTTCCATTCCTAATACAAGCTCCATTACGCTAGAAGACTCCGATCGAAGCTATAAGGTGTTTATTAAGCTGCCTAATAGCTATCAAGAGAACGATCCCGCTCAGTATTACCCTGTGGTCTATATGACTGATGCCATGTACAACTTTCAAGTGGTTTCAGGTGTTACTCGATTACCAATGAATATGCGTAATATGCAGCAAGCGATTTTAGTGGGGATCGATTGGCAAGAAGGCATGAGTCCTGCGGCAAGTCGTATTCGTGATTACACCCCAAGCTCAGATGAAAGCTGGAAGCGTAAAACCGGCGAAGCCGAACGTCATTTACATTTTATTGCGAATAACTTGATGCCCCATATCAACAAAACCTACCGCACTATACCTAGCCAAAACACCTTAGTGGGTCATTCATTAGGCGGGTTATTTGGCGCCTATAGTTTACTGACCCAGCCGGATTTATTTAATAATTACTTATTGAGTAGCCCTTCTCTGTGGTTTAACGATAAACAACTGATGAAGCAATTTCGCGGCAGTGACTTTATGCTTAAAAGCATCAACGCCAAGGTGTTTATTGCCATTGGCGAGTATGAAACGGCTGAGCTGACTGATTTCGGTCATGATATGGTTAATGATGCGAAGGAATTTAAAGCCATCTTAGAGCAAAAAAATAGGCTGTCGGCGACCCAAGGGGTTAATGTCAAATTGCAGGTTATTGCCGAGGCAGATCACAGCATGGCATTTCCAACCGCTGCGATTCAGGGCTTAAGTTGGTTTTTGCCTCAGCAGAATAGGTTGGCTTTGCACTAATCCGCTAGCTCGCGGTTTATCGTTACAAGGAGTGTATTGTGAAACGTTCGCTTAAATTTCGTTTGGGCTTTTTAGCCCTGGCCATTATCAGTTATGTCATCGGTTTTCAGGTGATGCCTGAGCAGCTTAATAGCACTTATGAAATGACGGTTGTGAGTGGTATTTCTGTGCTTTATTTCCTGGTTTTACCGGTACTTTATTGGATTGCAATTATCAATATAGGTAAGCAAAAACCATGGAAAATATTGGCGATACTCAGCTTAAGCGCCTTGATGGCACGTTTGAGCTTTCCTGAAGACATTGCCAGTTACTTTGAATTTGTGATGTGGGTGCGCTATCCCATTCTTGCGGTTATTCTACTGTTTGAAATTTACTTATTATTTAGTGTGATTAAAGGTTTATGGCAGGCAAGAAAACTAAAAGGCGACCCAAGAATAAAAGCGCTGAATATTAGTGACGATGAGAAAAGCCAAATGGTAGGCATGATCATGGCGGGGGAAGCGGCTAATTGGTTTTACAGTATTCCTAAGTTCAGTGCTAATCACCCCAAAGCAATGACCAATATTAAGCTACTGAGTGCCAAAGCTTGGTTCATGTGGTTAATGATTGGCTTATGTTTTATTGGCTCGACTATCGCGTATTTATTGTTAGTGGACTGGAGTGAAATAGCGGCAATTCTGGTGTCGGCTATTGTCGGTTATGGCTTTTTGACCTTTATCGCGAATTACAGAATATCTCGGCATTATTCATTGTATGTCCATGATGACAAACTGGTGATTAACAATAGTATTTGGGGGTTGTTGATGGTGAATATCGCTGACATTAAAGCGGTGACCATCACTGAAACAACCAAAACCAAGGATGAAGACATTTTGTTTGTTGGCCGTGGTGATGTCGCCAATGTGACGGTCGATTTTAACCTAACTCAACGTTATTTTGGCGCCATGGGTCAGTTACCAGAGCCAATCGAGCAGCTATTACTGGTTGTGGATGAGCCACATAAGCTACAACAAACCATCGAGCTTGCTCAATCCAACAAGGCAGACTCTGAGCCGTAAACGTTATAAAAGCTCGATGTTAATACTGCTTATAATTCTACCTTACTCATTATCCTATTCATTATTCTACTCACTATGCCACTCATAGAGTGGCATTTTTTTGTTTCAGGCATGAGCTAGTCCAAAGTGGTATATCAATCAGGCGGGTTTCAATAGACATCAGTATGATGATTCACCACAATTACCGAAAAACTCACAACGATTAAAAGCTATTTAAATCAATAGCTTTGTAACTAAATTGTTTCATAATATTGGTAAATGTTACAGCTATGAATAACAAGCAAGCTCTGTTTGGTCTCATCATACTCATGCTAACTCTGGTTGCTGGGAGCACTTTGCTCAGCTCTGATGGGTTGTTTCTTCGGTTATTACTAGGGTTAAGTTTAGGTTTTGCCCTTGCGAAAGGCTCTATTGGTTTTGCGGGAAGTATTAATCGTGCATATCGACGTGGTTCAACGCAACTATTACAAACCTTGATGTTTATGTTTGTTATTACGGCCTTTATCAATGCAGGCCTGTTGATGAATACCGGATACAGTCAGTTTGATCTGTGGATTAATCCAATCAACTTGGGCTTATTGCTAGGCGGGGTGATGTTTGGTGCTGGGATGAGTTTATCAAGCTGTTGCGCCACTGGCATGATGGTTGAATTTGTCAGTGATATTCCACGGGCTGCGACCACGTTAGTGTTTTTTGGCGCTGGGGTATTTTTTGGCTTTCCATTACAAAGCGGACAGGAGTGGATAACTGATACTTGGGTTTCTTCTCAAAGCTATGACGGTAAAGGAGTATTTTTACCTGACTTATTCGCTAATACGCCTTTGAATGGCTACTTTATGGCGATGATGATTACCTGTTTATTGGCATTCATTGTCGTAGTACTTGCTAAAAAGTATGAGAGCCACCGTCGCCAGAATGGGTCGTATTTAGGCGTCGATGGCGAGCTAGCCCGTCAACAGTTAGCTCAGCAAGAAGACAAACCCTTTAAGTTGTGGAGTGTGGAAACATATCGAGCATGGTTTGCTAGCTTATGGCAAATGCGCACCACAGCGTTAGTGATTGCAATTATATTTGGCGTCATGATGGCTAGTACGGGGTCAGGCTGGGGCGCTTCAACGCCATTTGGTATTTGGTTTGCCAAAGGACTGATGTTGTTTGGCGTAGAGCTAGAGACTATTTCAGCTATGAGTGATCGCCCTGAAGGCATGTTTACTACAGCATTTTTTGACCATGAAATATCAGTGCAGAACATGGCGATATTTTTAGGTGCGTTAATTGCGGTATTGTTTATGGGTAAGTTCCGATTTTCATTACGCTTAAATCATTCTTATAAACAGTTTGCCTTATTTGCTTTGGGCGGGTTGTTGATGGGCTTTGGCACACGCTTTGCCAATGGTTGTAATGTGGGCGCTTTATTTACGCCAATCGCTAACTTTTCATTATCGGGTTGGGTGTATTTGGTTGTGCTGATTTTAGGTGGAATTATTGGCAATCGTTTTCAGCGCTGGGCGGTTTCTTAAAGAAATGCTTAATAGAATGTCATAATAAGTGCTCACTCAGTGATTATTTGCCATAAAAAAGCGCTCATGAGAGCGCTTTTTTGTTTTCGGCTTGGGGCTCAGCTCAAAGGGAGATCAGTTCGTAACTAATTTAGCTAAATCTGCAGGGCGATAATAAACAGATTTTAATACCTTACCTTGGCGAACCACTTTACCTGCCATCTCCACATCTTTGGCACACTTGGCAATGATAAACTCACCTTTAGTACTACCGACAATTTCAACACCTTGCTTGGCATAATGAGCAATAGTTTCAGTGAGTTCTTGCTCGTTGCGGCACACTTTACTCATGTTGCTTGAATGAACTTCATCCCAGCATTCAATGAAGTTAACTTCACGGTTTTTAGCAACGGCGAGTAATAAATCTATCAAATAGCTGATCTCTAAACGATCGGTCATTTTCGATGCGCCCAGGTGTACTAAACGACCCATAAGCACATAAACAGAATCAACAATGGCATCAGCTTGTTCAACACGGCAATCTGCTTCTGCGAGCTCTGTGAGCTCTTCAATAATCAATGAAGTGTGTAGGGTATCTGCTTTGTCGTCTAGGCTAGCTGCATTTTCAATGGGCAAATCAAAGGTGCTACGAAATTCTCTGATATCACGATATAAATGGTCATAAATGGGTTGGTCTAATACAGATAACTTCATTATTTATTAAGCCTAGAAAGTAGTAAATAGGCGAATATGGTAATGAATTGACAGGGCTTGTTCAAGATCAACGGCGGCCCAATTGCACAGGGTCACCGTTTGTGAATAAAAAAAACCGCCTAGGATGAATCAGGGATGTTAGGCGGAGGTTAATAGACAACCTTTTGTGATGATGAAACTTTTAAATTAATTATCGATGGGCGTATTTTTCAATCAGACCATCTAAATAAGGTTGGATACCTTCATCTGTCCAATCAATGTATCCACGAACAAAGCCGACTAGGTTTCCTTTGCCGTCTAAAATAAAGCTAGCAGGCAGTAAATCTGCAGGCATGATGTAATCAACATTCTTGTCAGGATCAATCCATGTCGCGTAATTATCAAAACCATGTTGTTCGAAAAAGGGTTTTATATCATCTGGATTTTCATCAATAGAAATTGGCACAAGTGCAAAGTCTTTATCTTGATTTCGCTCTTTAATTGCCTGCATCGCTGGGATTTCTTTGATACACGGTGCACACCAAGTTGCCCATAAGTTCACCATGACTAGCTTGCCGTGGTGTTGTGCTAGGTTGACCTTGTTTTGTTGCTGATCGCTAAAGTCAATGTCTTGAATTTTGCGCGCATTTCGCAGCTCAACAAAACGCGACATCACCATAGGTTTCTCTATTTGTTCGCCCGTTTCATAGACTTTCACATCCACAGGCTTTGCAGCAGCATTAAAAGTAACGCAGCCAGTTAAAAGCAGTAACGTGATTGGCATTAATTTATTCATATTCATTCTCGTTTAAATGGAGTTTAATTGGCGTTTGGGGTTGTTTAATAATCCAAGCGATACCACCGATTATTGTGAAAAAAAACAACCCAATTGGGATGAGCCATAAAGCTAACGTGCCTGAGTGCAGGCTAGGTTGATAGCGGATTCGTTCGCCGAAACGGGCTACCATAAAATCAATGATTTCTTGTTTGGATTGACCCTGATCGAGTTTTTGAAATATGTGTCCTTTAAGCTCGTTTGCTATTTGGGTTTCCGAATCAAATAAACTGCGATTATCAGATGCTGGGCAGCGCAGTTCTTGGGCAATTTCAAAACCAAGTTGACGTTTTTCATCAGCAGAATAATTTCGGTGGGATAATGCCTCAGAAGCCGTGACATTTTGCACGCTAAATATCAATAACACGGTTAATATGGCCACTGAAATAGGGCTGAACATGCGGTGGAGCATTCGATAGAATGGGGTCATGAGGTTGCCTCCTCTAGTCGAGATGTGTTCTGATCATTAGTGCGACATGGTGAGTGTTTTGATGCAGTGCTGTCACGGCAAGCTATGACAACCCATACGCCTGCTAACATCATCAAGATTGCGCCAATCCATAACCAATTCACCATAGGTTTGTAACTGATACGCACTAAATACTCTGTGTCGTTGAGCTGGTTGCCCATTGAGACATATAAATCTTTACCTAAGGTTGAATAGACTCCTGCAGCAGACATCTGCATGCCGTTAGTTTTAAAGGTTTGACGTTGCGGGTAGGCATAACCTACCGTTGTTTCTTCCTCATCCATAATACGAATGTTGGCTTGTAGCGCATCGTAACTGTTGGTTGAAACTTGCTGGGTGTTTTCAAATACGAAGGTATAACCTGCTAGTGTTCGCCCTTGATTAGGGCCCATGCTCAACACTTCTTCTTGCTCAAGGTTTGATACAACAGAGCCTGCAAAAATAGCCACTGCGACACCAAGATGAGCGACACACATAGCATAAAATCGACGAGTCTGTGTTATTGAACTTGTATGAAGTTGATGCTGGATCATGGCAATGATCAATGTGAGCACTAACCAAGTCACAGACATTAAACCGATGAAGAACCAAGCATTTGCTTGTTCAAATGAGTTGTTGATGATTGCTGCTAATACGATTGAGATAACTAGCAAAAACGCAGGCACTTTCAGATTCTTAGCGCTATCTTGTTGCCAACGCAGTAGAGGGGCTAGCCCCATTAATAAGCTGAGTAGTACCAGGATAGGGACAAAAATACTGTTGAAATAAGGAGCGCCTACAGAGATGGTGACGCCAGTAATAACTCGGTAAATAATCGGATAGTAACTACCTAGTAGTACCGATAAAGCAGCAATAACCAGCAACAAGTTGCCGATTAATATCAAGCTATTGCGTGAAATTAAGGCAAACTTATCGGTAGATTGTATATATTGAGCCCGAGTGGCAAAAAGTGCTAAGGCGCTACCAGAAAACAGTACCAATAATAGCAGTATTGACATACCACGAGTTGGATCCGCAGCAAATGCATGAACAGATTGCACCACACCTGAGCGTACGATAAAAGTGCCCAGTAAGCTTAATGAGAATGCTAAAATAGCCAGAAACAAGGTGAGCTTTTTACATTGTCCGAAGCGTCCAGTCATCACCACTGAGTGGACTAATGCAGTGGCAACTAGCCAAGGAATGAAAGAGGCATTTTCAACCGGGTCCCAAAACCACCAACCACCCCAGCCTAGTTCGTTATATGCCCACCAAGAACCAAACGCATTACCCCCTGTTAAGAAAACCCACGCCAAAATAGCCCAAGGACGTAAATAGCGCGCATGCTGTTGTGTGAACTGTTTTCCCATGAGTGCAGCAACTGCTGCAGCGAAGCACACCGTGAGACCAACGTAACCTAGAAATAATAACGGTGGATGAATAATTAAGCCGATGTTTTGCAAGATAGGGTTGAGGTCTCGACCTTCGATAGGGAAGTTGGGTAATAACCTAACAAATGGGTTTGAGGTGAAAATGATAAATAAACTAAAGCCACAGATCACAGCTGCTAGCACTGAAATTGTTCGGATAAAGAAAGCATGATCAGCTTCATTGTTATGAGTATTGGCAATAATAACCGTCCATAACGCGATAGCACTCACCCAAAATAACATTGAGCCTTCGTGGCTGCCCCAGATAGCAGCGACTTTATAGAAAGTCGCTAACTGAGTATTAGAGTGATCAGCGACATAGGCTACTGAAAAATCATTGCTAATAAAGCTAATAGCTAAACAAATAATCGCACCTAAAAAAGCACTAATCATCATATTACTGATAGGGCGATAATAGCTAATTAAATAAGCATTACGCTTATATAAACCCACCATAGGAATAACGGCTAATAATAATGATAACGCAGCGGCTATTATTAACAGTAAATACCCAATCTCTGGAATCATATTATTACCTATATATTGTGTGGAGGGTTTAATAATTAATATCAGTTAAATCTATTTTGTTAATGAGAAATTTATATCAATATTAATTAGACGTTTTGTTGTCTTTAAACGACTTGTTTCTAGTGACTTATATCATCACTTAAATAAGAAGCAACTGAAGGTTATCTATGTTGAGGATATTTTTCTGTGAGGTTGATCTTAATAATTTTGCTAATTTTAATATTGATATATTTTTATTTTGTAAAAAACA
>NZ_JBFRJJ010000028.1:22756-172210 GCF_041468785.1 Shewanella sp. 10N.286.52.E4 | reverse complement strand
TAGGGCGTGTTGATCTTTTAGGGTTGTTTTTGCAGCGAGTTGTTGTTCATTTAGACAAGGCAGAGACTTTGTAGTGTAGTTATTCTACATAAAAAGCCGATAACGAAGTAAAAATGAACAACAAACGTTGCCCTTAGGGTTCGGCTAAAAACGGATTCTGCATTGTTGAGCGAATTTTGCTTAGATTACTAGGCGGCAATTCACTCGCCGCGCTTAATCCGTTTTTATCTCGAACAAAAATCAATCAGCAAAGAACAGCACGCCCTATTTGAAAATATTACACTTGTACGGGTGTCAATATTTCAGATTTCTGTGATTTTTTCTTCATTAAAATAAGATACATTGTCGGTACCCAAATCAGCGATAACATAGTCGTTAACAAGGTTCCGCCAGCAATGGCAATTGCAAATGGAGGCCAGAAACCGCCGCCTGCAATAATCAAAGGTAAAAAGCCGCCGATGGTGGTAATGGTGGTCGAGCCGATATGCCTACCGCAACTGCTGACCAGTTCGATAATGGTCTCTTTATTACCAAGCCTTGCTTCGGGCACATCTTCTAACTCAGCCAATATTACGATAGCGGCGTTAATGGCTAAGCCCATGAGCCCCAGTAGACCTATGATAACGGTAAAACCAAACGGGTAGCCAAACAGGTAAACGGCTAATAAGCCAAGACCCGCAGATTGAAACGCACTGAGTAAGATAATGGCGGTTAACCTAAATGAGTTAAACGACAATACAACCGTTGCCAGTAATAAGGTGACGACCACGACAATGTTAGACAGTAAGTTGCCAACTGCTTCATCTCGCTTAGCACTCTCACCGCCTATTTCTAAGTGATAACCTGAAGGAAGCTCGATTTGCTCGAGTTTAGCTTTGACGTCACCGAGTACTTTACCCGGCAATACTCCGCTAACGATATAAGCTTCGATGGTATTGACTCGTTCGCCATTTCGGCGCGGTATACCGCCGCGACTAACATTGATTTGGTTATTAGCAATAGCAGAGAGCGGTATGCTATCGCCATTGGCTGATACGATATTGATCTCAGATAAGCGAGTTGCTTGCTCACGAGATTGATCTGCTAACCTGACTCTCACTGGCAAGGATTCAGTTTGCTCTAAAATACTGCCGCCTATGATCCCTGTCGTCGCCATCTCGACTTGTTTAGCGATATCGGTAAGGCTTAAACCACTCATTAAGCTAGCGTCTTCATTGACTTGTAACCAGACTTTCGGAGAGCCTGCACTTAACGTCGCTCGAGTATGAATAACATCTTCGGTTTGCATTAATAGACCGCGAGCTTGTTCACCAAGTTGGTTTAATGTGTCTAATGATGGACCGTATATACGTAACTCTACTGGCGCATTAAATGGCGGGCCTTGTTCTAGTTTTCTGACTAGGATTTGCGCTTGCGGGAAGTCAGTATCAAACTCTTTTTGTAAGGATAAAATCAGTCGGTTTGCAGCGTCAAAATCAGTGACCTTAACCATGGCTTGTGCATAGTTTGTCGCACCTTGCTGACGTTGGGTAAGGTTGTAATAAAATGATGGTGTATTGCCGCCAACAACCCAAGTAATCATCTCTACATCGTCAATAGACTCAAGACGTGCATCAATGGATTTAACTTGTTTTAAGGTGTTATCTAAGCTCACATGAGGCGCTAAATACACTTCAATTTGAAACATGTCTCTGTCAGATGGTGGAAAGAATTGCTCAGTCATCTTAGTTGAGGCAAAAAAGCCCACAAGCGGCAGTATACCAATTAATAATGCGCTGAATAATGGGCGTTTTAGCGCAAAGGCTAAACTGGTTTTAAAAGCATGACCTAAACGAGGAAAAGCCATGCCTTTTTGATACCAAGCCATCGATTCACTGTCTTGACTAAAGCGACCAGCGAGACCTGCGATAATAGTATGTGAAATAAGGTATGAGCCTAATAGGGCAAACATCACTGAAATCGCAATGCCGCCAACAAACTCACCTGCAGCGCCAGGCATTAACACAATCGGGGCGAAGGCAAGCATAGTCGTTATGGTTGATCCCGCTAACGGCAACCATAAGTGGTGCAGTGTTTTGCTGACAGCTTCGAGTTTGCTTAACCCTTGTTTACGACGCTGGGCAATGGCATCGACGATGACAATGGCGTTATCAACCATGATCCCAAGTGCCACGACTAAACCTGTCACTGACATTTGGTGAATGGGTAAACCAGTATATTTCATGCATGCTAAGGTAAACAGCGCGGTTAATGGTAATGATAATGCCACGATAAGCGCGTTTCTTAAGCCCAAGGTGAGCATTAAAACAAACAAGATAATAAAGAAACCTTGGATAAGGTTTATCATTAAATCGCCTAAACGAACGCTAGTGTAACCTTGTTGGTCAAATAACCATTGAACTTCAATATTGGCTGGTAAATTAGCTTTGTAACTCTCAACAACCCGACTGACTTGAGCTTGCCATTTATCAACACGGTTGTTATCAATCATACGCGCAGAAACTAGCACACCAGGTTGGCCATTAATTAACGCGATGGTTGTTGCAGGTGTTTTAGGTTGACGACTGATGTTTGCCACATCAGCGAGGCGAATAATCTGCCCATTAGTGTCAATTTTGAGTGGCACTTCACTGACGCGGGTAATTGAGTCGAGTTCACCAGAGACTTCAATTAACGCTTTAAATGTGGCGTTATTGATTTCACCCGCTGAGATTTTACTGTCTGCATTGGAAAGGATAGAAGCGATGCTAGCTGGAGTTAATTTAAGTTGGCTAATTTTATTGCCATCGAGTTCAACTAAAATTTCTTCATCTGGTGTGCCAGATAGCTTTACAAAATCAGTGCCATTTAAAACTCGAAGCTTGCTTTGTAACTCTTTTGCATATCGATTAAGTATATCGGTACGAATAGGTGTATCACTGCTCCACACCAGCCCTAGAATGGCGGTATTGGCATAGCCTGTCTGATCGTCAAGGATGCCATTTTGTGCGGTAGTCGGTAGTTGGTATTTGCTGTCTGCAATCAGATCTCTGGCCCTAGACCACACTGGGGCTGTATCGATGACGTTGTCTTTCAACTCAAGCTGGATAACGGAAATACCAGGTCGAGAGGTTGATTGAACCAGCTTTAACTCTTCTAATCGGCGTAGTTCATTTTCTAAGACTTCAGTGACTAAAGCTTCAACACGCTCAGCCGAAGCACCAGGGTATTGAGTGACAACCGAGGCAAATCGGTTGGTAATTGTTGGATCTTCTGTGCGTGGCAAGCTATTTATCGCGCCTAAACCCGCGACTAACAGCAGTGCAATCATCAAACTGGCTAGTCTGCCATTTTCAACAAATGCCTTAATCATAGTGACCTCGCCACAGTCTCAGACGTCGGGTTAACATGTTGGCCTACCACAAGCTTGTGTAGCCCTTTAGTCACGATGACATCGTGTTTGTTTAATGCACCATTGATGTAAGCTTGTTGCTCGGTGGTATAGATAATATCAACATCACGACGCTCAATTTTTGAGATACCTTTCTCATTTTTGGTCACTACAAACACATTCCATAAACCTCTTACACCGTCAGTGAGTGATGCAATAGGCACCCAATAGCCAGCATCTTCAATTTGCTGTTGGTACGCTAAATAGGCTATCTCACCGTTAATGATTGGCTGGTTACTTTTGGATAAATCATTACTAGGTAAATCTATGCGTAATTGCACCGTGCGGGTCACGCTATCAATTTCAGCGCTGATACCGGCAACACGGCCTTTATAGCTTTTACTGCCAATGAGTATGTTCACCATTTGGTTAGTTGTTAAAGTCTGCGCGACAGCAATAGGTACACCGATATAGGCCTGCTGTTGACTGGTGCCAATTAAGGTAAAAACAGGGCTACCTAGAGCGATTACTTCGCCCAAGTTGTGATGGCGTTTGCTGATAGTGCCATTAAAGGGCGCGACTAATGTGGACTTTTCAAGTTTAAGTTCTGTTGCATATAAAGAGGCTTGTAGACGTTTTTGGTTGGCTAACAGGCCGGAAACCTGTTGCTGGGTTTCGTCAAATTGTTGCTCTGAGACATATTGCTTCTTTTTAAGCTCTACTGAACGTTCGAAGTTACTTTGGGCTAAGTCTAAATCGGCTTGGGTCTGTTGCAATGAGGCACTTAACTGTTGATATTCAGCCTCGAGTAATTGGGTGTTCAGTGAAGCCAGTTTTTGCCCTTTAACCACAGCGTCGCCACTGTCGACAATAATATCACTTAGCTTACCAGCCAGCTCAAAACCGACCCCTGTAGTATCTGTTGAGCGAACGCTGCCAGTATAGCGCTGCTGATGTTGGTAACTTGAGCTAAAGTTGAGTGGTTGGGTTATGACTTTGGGTACTGCAATAACGGTTGTTGTACTTGCTTCATCGTTGTTGCAGGCGCTGAGTAGCATTATCGAAAAAGTCATACTCAGTAAAGAGACTGCTCGTGTCGACTTTGAGCTTGATAATAGCGATCTTGATAATAGTGATCGTAAAAATAATGGTCTTGAAAAAAATGTTCCTGTAAACAAAGAGCGTACAGACAAAGAACCTGCAGAAAAAGACCGAGACACTGTTTTCATGGGGAGCATTCCTATTGCTAATACTACTTTATAGGCAATTCAATATGGCTCATATTGACCTGCACTTAACATCGTGCGATTCTAAATTTCAGAACTAGACTGTCTAGTCCATTTTGATGTAAGTGTATTTCCATAAAACTAGACTGTCCAGTCTAATTTGTGATTAAATGTTATCTCTTGTAACAAGTTTGCTGCAAGAAAATGTAAAAAAGGCTTTAAATCAATAAGCGAAGCCCCAAAAAAATAAAAGATGAATTTATAATGATAACTGCGAAACACTCTACACTTTGCCAGCATAATGCGCCGAAAACGCGTAGTGAGCAGAAATGTGCCCAAATACTTCAAGCGGCGATCGAGCTGTTTTGTGTGCAAGGGTTTCCTAATACCAGCATGGATTTAGTGGCGAAAAAAGCCGGGGTATCAAAGCAAACCGTCTATTCCCATTTTGGCTCTAAAGATGAGTTATTTATTGCTGCGATTGAGTCTAAATGTGTCGTGCACCAATTAACCGGTGACTTACTTGAAGACTCAACGAATGCTGAGCAAACCATAAGAACGTTTGCTACCCAATTTGGCGAGTTGATTGTCAGTGAAGAAGTTTTGGCGGTATTTAAAACCTGTTTAGCTCATGCTGATACTCACCCTGATTTATCTAAATTGTATTTTGATGCAGGGCCAAAGCATGTATTAGGGTTATTAAGTGATTACTTTAGCCGAGTGAACAAACATGACGAGCTTTATTTTGCCAAGCCACACGATAGTGCAGTGCGACTGTGTTTGATGCTGTTTGGTGAACTCAAAATGCGCTTAGAGCTTGGGCTGGATGTGAGCGATCTTTTACAAAATAGGCAGAGCTATATTGAGGATACTGTGAGCTTATTTTTAAATGCCCACCGAAAATAAACCAGCCATGTTATATCATCAAATATTAATATAGCAGCGTGTATTCACTTGCTACTGTTGTGATAACCTAAAACTGTGTAATATCTCATAATACATTGAATTTGTGATCCAAATTGAATAGGTCAGAGTATTGACGTGTAGATTTGGCATTCAATATTTTGATCATAATAATAATGAGAAAGGAAGCAGTTAATGAACGTTACCCCAAGCTTGTTCCAAGCTAATCAGCTTAATGCTGGTCGATTAAAAAAAGTGGCGCAATTGAGTGTGATTGCGGGACTGTTTCTCACTCCTTATGCTGCTGCATATGATTACTCACCTTTTAAGTTTCATGTATCGCGCACTTCTACAGATGCAGCTCAAGTGGGTGACACTAATACTGAATTACAACGTGATGTTTGGCGATTAAAACTTTCAGGCGCTATGCCACTGAGCAAAGAGTGGATGCTCGGCGCTAATATTGGTTATGACAATTTAGATTACGGCTTTAAGAATATTGATAGTGACCTACTAAATGGTCGGGTTGCCCCTTGGAGTTCAATTAATAAATACAGTGCAGGTTTGTCATTAACTTATCGACCAACTGACACAAACTGGATGTTTTTGTTAGCGCCAAAACTGCAATATGCTTATGCCAATACTGCGTCATCGTCTGATGCACAAAGTTATGGTGTGGTGGGCTCGGCTATGTACCGTTTTGAATCAGGTAATATGCTTGGATTCGGCGTGGCTTACCTTAACGATATTTCTGAAGTTAAGACTGTTCCTTACTTAGCTATTCGCTGGAAAATTACCGACAAACTTACCTTGGGTAACCCATTTCAAGCCGGCTTTAGTGGTCCTGCAGGTTTAGAGCTTTCCTATGAAATGAATGACAAGTGGAACTTCGGTGTTGGTAGTTCACGTCGTTCAGAGCGCTTTTTGATTACAGATCAAGAACAAACCATTGAGATGGAAGAGTGGGTAGGCTTTGTCCGGGCGGGTTGGAACATCAGTAAAAAAGCGACCATTAATGCTTATGGCGGTTACTTCTTTAACAGTGAAATGGAGCTCAGTGAGCCTAATGTGACTGACGAAATAGAAAATCAGTCTGCGATAGGCTTAGCTTTCGATATTAAGTTTTAATCTACAAGTTTTAGTCGATAAATTTCATTGTTTAGGGGCTGAGCATATAGCACATAGCGGATTGAGTTTTTTATAGTCTCATTGTTAACTACAAACCAAAAAAAAGCGACCATCAGGTCGCTTTTTGATATTTATTTTTGACCCCTGTGTAAAGCATTATCAATTGTTATTTATAGGAATTTCAATGTTCAAATGGATTTGTTTTTTAATCTTGGCAACTTCGTTTAACACCTTTTCTAAGGAGTTAACTTTTTCGAAAGAACTGTCATTTTCAAATTTTTGTGAACCCATCATTAATTTCATATCGTCTAAGCAGGCTGAATTAATTTGGTCAAAAAATCAATGGGAGCAAACTGGAGGGGCTTTGCCATTCGGGGTTAAATTTAATAACGCGATAGTTCCCATAGTCGATTTAACATCATTTTCTGAATTAGAAGGTTTTGGTGAGGATGTATCTTTCGGCTCTGAAGAAAAATCTATAGTGTTTATGATCAGTTTAAATCAGTCTGGATTGAAAACACTTAATGCGCTTAACGTCACCCCAGTTGATCCAACACTTACTCATTACTTAACTGAGGAAGAATTTAAACAACTGGAGGCTTTCTATCAAAATACTGTTCATGACGTTATTCGTAAAGGTTATGAATTAACCCAATCAATCCTTCAATGCGACAAAATTGTGGATGAGGAGAGCTTTAAGCGTATCGTTGATATTAATTGGATAGAAAACATGCAGACATTGATCCTCAAAAAGGCTATTCGAGTGCGAGATAGCTATTTTGTTTACGATATTAATGGAATTGATTACGGTGTACTTGGCGAAGAATCATTTTCAATTATTATGATTGTTGGTGGGTACAGTATTAAAATTACGGTATTTACTGAAGATGAGGTTCTCTTAAAACAGTTCTTTTTTAATTTCATGAATGCCATTAAACATAACAGGTTTAATTTGGTCGATTGGGAATATTTTGGAAAAGAAATACCGCGCTTGTTTACCATTGATTAAAAGCTCATTGCTAACGACAGACCAAAAAAAGCGACCATCAGGTCGCTTTTTTATTGCTATAAGCTTTTTGCTGCCAAGGTTATTGGGCCAACATGTTTTTACGTAAGCTTTTTTGCGCAGGTTCGTCGCCTAACCAAATTTTTAGCAGTGCTTGTCTGAATGCTTCACCTGCGATTGTGGCTTGTTCGACACCATTTTTAAAACTGGTGACGCCAGCGCCTTTATGGGTGACAAAGGTAAATTGATCGCCTTTACTGACTTCTTCAGTAAACAGACCCATAAATTGGGCTATGTCTTTGTCTATTGAAGCGGTGTTGCCATTGGTTGCGCCGTCAAAGCCTTCTTCAATTGCATCGGTCATTTTGTCTGAGGTGATCATACCCGAGGTAATGTTAAGGCGAATAACAGCAGTTGATTGATCTAATACTGCGGTCAAATCATTGGCTGGCGTGGCAATGTAGAGGCTACCAACATATAAATCCATAAAGAATTTACTGCGAACGCCTGCGCCATTTAACGCTAGTGATTGCTCGGCAATGGTTAGGTTATCTGCTAACTCAACACCAGAAACGGTTTTAGCTTCAGCAAGCATTGGGGTCAGTAAAGCTGCGGTAAGTGCGATGGTTGAAAGTGCTTTCATAGGGTACTCATTTATTATTTTCGTATCAGTCAGGTCGATGTTGAACTCGACGAACATTTAAAATGCTCTGTCGAGATCATTGAGTAAACCTGGCTTATTGGTTTTTTAGCTGCGCATCCCTAGCTTATATTGTCCATTTTGTTCAAACATGATTGCTTGTTTTTTCTTGGGAGCAATCAAGATAGGACCGTCATCAAAAAACAAAAATGCTTTCCAATTACGGGCAAATACAACCCAAGTGGTTTCGATTATTTGGTATTTTTCGTAGCAGAAAAACACTTGAGTGTCGTCGTCCCAATCAATGAACTCAGCGATAGGCTCTGGCAATGTATTATCGTCAGAATCCCATGCCGACTGCCAATGTTCAGTTTGTTTCCAAGCATCTTGCTTTGCAGCCCAATCTCCTTTAGAAAACAATTCAGCACGATTACATTTATTACTGATCCATTGATTCCAAACCGTCATAGCACTTTTTTCAGTGAGCGGTTTGATTAATGCTTTATCTGTATCTAACACGGGTAAATCTTTATGGTTAAAGATCCACTTGCGTTTGTATGCATCTAATGGAATGTAAGTGTGTGCCAAAAATAGCTCCTAGGTTTAAGAAAGGGTCTTCGATGTAAGCGAAGGATTATAACTTTTCACCATTGATAGTGCTAGCAATGTACGAGGAGAGATTGATATGAACGGCATGTTGAAGGTTAACATGCCGTTCATGGGGTGAGTAACAACTGAGATTACAGGCGAAAGCGTCTAATTAACGAATGGAAGGTACTGATGGTGCTTTCTAGTGACTCACTGGCTCGTAGAGATTCTTTAGCGGCATCTGCAGTATCAGAAGCGCCATCTGCAATGTCGATGATTTGCTGATTAATATGTTCAGCGACTGCACTTTGTTCTTCAACGGCTGATGACATTTGAAAGGTCATATCAGTAATATTACCTACAGCATCTTTAATCTCACCAAGGGCATTTCGGGTGTTTTCAACAATTTCTACCCCTTGTTTCGCTGCAAGTTCACCTTGAGCCGACATATCTACGGCACTGCTTGTACGAGCAGATAATTGCTTAATCACAGCATGAATCTGATCTGTTGATTCACGGGTTTTAAGGGCGAGGGCACGTACTTCATCTGCTACAACACTAAAACCTCGACCTTGCTCGCCTGCACGTGCCGCTTCTATGGCTGCGTTAAGAGCCAGCAGGTTCGTTTGGTCTGCAATAGATGAAATCAGATTAGCTGCTTGGCCTATTTGCTGAGTAGAATCTGCCAGCTCTTTAACTGTCACAGCAATACTGTCAACTGTGTGGCTTAATTGATGAATTGAGTTAAGTGATTCATCAGCTAAGTGGGTGCCAGTATCGACAAACTGCATCACGTTTTCAGCGCTATGTGAGTTCTCCTCAATCTTTTGAGCGACTTCTTGTATTGCCTGAGACATTTCAGTGATGGCTGACGCAATTTGTTGAGTGGCTAAGCCCTGCTGTTCAACAGAGGTTTGGGTGACTTTGACCTGTGCTTTACTGGTTGAAGAGATATCATCAAGACCTGATACCGACTCATTAATTCGGGTGAGTGCTGTACGACACCTCGCTATTTCACTGATAAAAGCAAGCTTTGCTTGTGCGCTTACACCAGCATCATCAAAGTAGGTTTGCGCGACGGTTTTATCTGCGAATGACTTGGGGCTAATAGCGAGTAATGACCGCCAATGTGATGCTTGTTGCTGCAGACTCCAAAAGCTACTGATACTTGCGGCAATTAGGGTTGCAATCACTGCAGTGGTGTTGCTTTGCCAACTGAAAAACAAAATGAGTAATGTGCTAGGCAAAAGGGTAGGTAATAGCTTATTGAAATTTAAACGAGCACTGGTTAACAGTGTATTGGCAGACTTACCCGCTTTGATACGTTGGTAGGCTGTATTGGCTCGCTGCTTTTCTGCAGGCTCAGCGCATACTCTAACGGATTCATATCCCACTAGCTTTTTACCATCATATACTGGCGTTACGAAAGCACTGACCCAATAGAAGTCACCGTTCTTACGGCGGTTTTAACTAAGCCCATCCACACATTACCTGCCTTTAGGGTTTTCCACATTGTGGTAAAAACCGCGGAGGGCATATCGGGGTGGCGAACAATATTGTGTGGTTTTCCCAGTAACTCTTCTCGGCTATAACCACTGGTTTCAATGAAAGCTTGATTACAGTGGGTGATGTTGCCTTTGGGATCGGTGCTGGAAACGAGAGGGGTGTCGGGAGAGAAAAAGTACTCTTTATTGCTGGCCGTATATTGGGTCATAATGCTTCTTATATTTGACTGCAGAGATCTAATTATTATTAAAATTGTGATGCTAATCTCAAAATATTGGCCAAATGTAAACTAAAAGAGATGTTATTAAAAGTAGTGAAAACAACTGTTTAAATAGAAAAAATAGATGAAGATACTGCAAGGGGTAAAAACCTTAATTTAAACAGGTGTTTAATTTATTTTGTGATACCTAGCTTGGATACAGATTGAAACACCTTTTATCTAAGGTGATGAAAATCAACTTTATTTTTAATATAGATGATTTCATATATCAAAAAGCCCTAGCTAAATGATGTTAGCTAGGGCGTCTTAAAGTGATAATGAGTTTAGCTTATAAACCGTTTTTATATTGTAAGTGGGTTGATTCTGGCACCATGGTCGCAAGAGTCGTGCTGACCTCATTTTGGCCATCAAGCAAAGCCTCAAACTGTTTAATTAGCTCAACCTTATCTGGCGACTCTTTGTCACCTGCACCTATGTTAGTTAAATCAATCATAAAGCCGTCGAACATATGGCTAAGATCATCAATGATCTCGGTATTTAAGAATTGGTCTTGGTTATAAATACTTGGGTATCCGGCTTTTTGCTTATCAATAGCGAACGAGTCACCCTTGAGGTTTTTAATGCTGGTGGATTTATCACAAGACAACATACAGCCATTATCAATACGGGGTTTTTCACAGCCAACACTTTGCTGGAAAAAGCACTGACGGCTCGCCATCAATAGAATGGGATGATAAATACTGTAGAGCATTTTAAAGTTGTTAGGTCGGGCAATTTGCTTGATTTGCTGTTTGTTAATTTCATTAGAAATAAACGCACCTGTACAATCAAAGCCTTCTTGCATAGCCAGTAAAGCATAAGAGTTAGTGGTATTTAAAAACGGACCTGCAATCCACTTAATCCCAAGTTGCTGCGCGTGATAAGCAATACCTGTGTTATTGGTGACAATTAACTCTGGCTTAACTTGCTGTAAAATATTTAATGCTACGTCATAATCCTTACCAATCAGCACTGGTGGGAACCAAGGGATCAATCTTGGGTTTTGTTGTAAAAAGTCAACATACTTTGTACAGCCACGCTTGTACGCATCAGGTAATTTAAAGTAGATGTCCCCATCGGTCACTTCAGCAAGTTTGGCATCTTCCTCATCACAAATTAGCATTGAAAGTGCGGGCTTTTGCTCTGCATCTTTTGGATGACGTGCAAGTTTAGGTAGTTCAACTTCAGCAATAACTGCAATGCCATCATTCAAGTAAGCTAACAATTCATTTTTTAAGGTGGTGATTTCACGGTATGGAATACTTAATCCATCGGTAAGCTTGTCAGTTTGCAGTTGGACTAATTCATAGTTGGCATTGTTGATATTTTTAAAGCGTTTTTCAATGGCTTCTTTATCAACACTGAGCTTCTCACTTGGCATCATTAAGCTACTCGAGCTAAACACCACTGTTTTAGTTTCAGCATCGGCTAAATCACTGCTGTTATGTTCAGTGGTTACCGTTAGGGTTAACGGCTTATTTGGCTCGCTTGCAAAGCTTAAGTTGAGCTTTAATTTCTCAATACTTAGATGTGCAATTTTATCGTCAACTGAAGCATTAATTTGTTGCTTGTCGAATTGTAATTGTTGCTGAGCATCATGGATTTGCACCACTGAAATTGACTCGCCTTTGTCAGCTTTGAGTTGATCAACTAAGTGATTTTTGGAATTGTCACGTGGGTTATCAATAAACATTGACTGATTTAAGTCACCACGTAAGAAGGCATTAGTGAAGTCACGGTTAAAGACTTTGTATAAACGCTCGCCGTCTTGGGTGAGTTCGCCTGTTTCAACATAACCATCAATTTGTTTACGGAAACTATCAATCACAGTGTGAACGTAACTTGCGCCTTTAATGCGGCCTTCAACTTTAAATGAATAAACCCCAGCGTCGATTAATGCAGGTAGGTCAAAAAAGGCCGAGTTATCTTTAATGTTAAGTGGAAAGTTATTTCCCGACTCTGTGGTTTCGTATTCTTCACGGCATGCTTGGCTACAACGGCCACGGTTACCAGAATTACCAGCACTGGCAGAGGTTGAATAACATAAACCAGAGAAAGCGACACATAACGAACCATGCACAAACACTTCTAATAAGGTGTCGTGTTCTTTACTGACTTGCGCAAGGGAGGTAATTTCTCGTAAGTTGAGCTCACGAGATAAATTGACTCGGGTTGCGCCTAGTTTTCTTAAAAATGGAATTTGTCCGGCATTGTGGGTGGTCAACTGGGTTGATGCATGAATATCTAAGGTTGGGAAATGCTTACGCAATACATAAAGCAGCCCCATATCTTGCACAATTACACCATCTAAAGTGGTGTTAACCAATCTGTTGAGCAGCTTCAATAGGGTCTTAAATTCTTGTTCTAAAATAACGATATTTAGGGTTAAGAAAATACGACAGTCGTATTGATGGGCAAGTCTTATGATCCCGACCAATTGATCGAAGGAAATATTAGCAGCGCGATTACGGGCGTTAAAAGTATCTAAGCCGCAATAAACAGCATCTGCACCCGCAATAATGGCCGCTTTAATCGCATCGACATCACCACCTGGGGCTAATAATTCAATCTTCGGTTTCATGATCTAAAAGGTTCTCAGTTAATTTTAATGGGGGGATGTTACCCGTATATTTTGCTAATGAATATCGTTAAAGTACATTATTAATTAGTAAGCCCGTATATAAGTTGTAGGGAAAACAACACAAGAATGAATAAAATCATGGATTTACCCGTACTCTACTCGTTAAGAAACTGCCCCTTTGCAATGCGGGCGAGAATTGCCATTTATAAGTCGCAGCAGCCTGTTTTGCTGCGAGACCTGGTTTTGAGTGATAAACCTACAGAAATGTTAGTGGCCTCACCTAAAGGAACTGTGCCAGTGATTGTGACTGAAAAGGGCATTGTGATTGAAGAAAGCTTTGAAGTGATGCTATGGGCATTAACTCAGGGTGACCCTGATGATTTGTTGTTTACAGATACTCCTGAGTTACTGGATAAAATGCTGATATTAATTTATCAATTTGATAGTGAGTTTAAACGCTGCTTAGAGAACTACAAATGTGCCAAGCGTTATAGCGAGTCAAATATCGATGAATGTCGTCAAGCGTGTGAAAAATATATCCATCAGCTAGAGCAATTGTTAGATGGGCAAGATTATTTAATGGCAGATCGAGATAGTTTAGCCGATATAGCACTGTTACCCTTTATCCGTCAGTTTGCCCGTGTTGAACGTCAATGGTATTTACAGTCACCCTATCCCAATGTCAGAGCATGGTTAAATCGTTACTTACAAAGCAAGATGTTCAGTAAGGTGATGACGAAATACCCACTTTGGTTAGATGGCAAGCAAGATGTGATGTTTGGTGGTTAAGGTAGATAAATATGCAAAAACACGACGCTTTATTTTCAAAAAAGTCAGCACCAGAGCGCTCCGCTCGTATGGTTGAAACTATATACGGGTGTAAGTGGTCACTGACGGTCTATCAATTACTGGCTAACGGTATTAATCGACCTGGAGCGATGGTGAACCATGTTGAAGGGTTAACCACTAAAGTGTTGAACCAATGTTTAAAGCGTAACGTTGAATTTGGTATTTTAGATAGGGTGACTTTTAGTGAAATTCCGCCAAGAGTTGAATATCAAGTGACAATTTTTGGACAAAAGTTTTTGCGGATTTTAGATGAGTTAGAGAAGCTACAGCAGGAATTGGACGCTAATGATAGCTAGCACCAATCAAGCATGCGCGATTAAATAATGAAAGACATATAAAAGCCCGCTAAAAAGCGGGCTTAGTTATCTTAAAATGGTGCAAGATTAATCAACGTAATTACAGCTCAACGTTAATCCACACTAAACGGTGATCTGATGAGACAGACTTTCCGCCACCGCCCCAGTTACCTACACGTTCGTCGTTCATCATTAAACGACCATCTTCAAATGATGCAGGCCAGAACACACCAGAATCAGTGATATTTAAATCGCTTGAAGGAATAGCGTGGTCTAAACGAAGGCCTGAAGTGCTGGTGATAACATCTGGGTATTTAGTGCCCCAGTTTTCAGCTCTACATTCACCATTTGATAAACATTCAGGGCCACCTAAACTGCTTGGTGCATATACACCATGCGTAGCAAGTTGATTAACGTGGTCACTGTACATTAACCCTTTGATGGTATCTAAGTAGCCGTCGCCTGATTCAGGATCGGCATTTAAATCGCCTAGAATAACGAAAGATGAGTCAGCAGAAATACCGCCTTTAGTGCCAGCATCATCGTAAATGTAACTACCTTCACCTGAAATGTAATCGTCCCAGAATTTGATTTCTGCACGGTTAAGCAGTTTGTTATTTTCGGTAACCGTGTCGAAAATAGGGGGAGTTGGGTGAGACATTAATAAGTGAATCACTTTGTCGCCATCAGCAGTAGGGATGATGATAGGCGCATCAACGTGGTTTTTAGATGACATTGGCTTTTCAGCCCAAGCTTCTGCTGTGTACCATTCATCACCACAAGCCAAACCTTCAGGAATTGGATTGTTTTCGTCTTCACAGTTAGTGATAGTTGGGTTTGCTTCACCTGGCATATCTTTCCACTTAAAGTTTTGGAAAGTACGCACGTTGTCTGTATCGATTGGGTATTGTGATAATAGTCCGAAGGCATATTGACCGTGGTAGAAACCAAAGCCCCATGCATCACCTGGCAATGCGACAGTGCCATTACGATCTAAGTCGTGATCACTTAATAGGCCAGTGTTAGTGGCAAAGCTCTCAGCATACCCGAATTGAATAGGCTCAAGTAATTCAACATCATCAGATGTCGAACCTAATGCGTTTTGCGGCACTGAAAGGTAGTTTAAGCGGAAACCTTGAATGGCTTGTTGGTCTTCACCTGTCCCGTCGTTATTGAACTCACCCATTAATAGAACTGCTGGGCGCTCAGTTTGAATAATCGCTGCTACGTTACGTATTTGAATGACTTTTTCTGCAACTGCGAGTTCATCGTCAGTTAATGTGCCGTCAAACCACTTGTCCATTAAATCCTGCTGAACAGCCGGTGTTAGCTTCATTTCTTCAACAAGATCTGCGTAGGTACTTCTGTCAAAAGAAAGGTTATAGGTACCGATACGAACATCTGTGGTTTCAGGTGTAGGTTCACCTGGGTAATAATTGTTGGTTTCGTCGTTGCAACCCGCTAGTAATGCAACACTGACAGCAAGTGCTGCAGCTGTTTTGAATACTTTCATTTTAAAACCCCATTGTTATTTATATATGCTGCCTTTAGTGGAAGCTGAGTGGGATTTTATACAAGTGTTTTTATATGTTCCAAATAAAACATATCAATGTAAACAGTAGGTTGCGATTTAATCTCTTTGTTGTTTTTGTGCTTGAGGTGAGTGTTAATTTGGTTGTGTTTTGGTTATTTGTTTTGATGTTTATTGCTGATTGCTTAAGTTGGTGGGCTGATGTGATGTGGTCAAGTAAATCTGTACACACTTAGCGGGAGCTTGTTATAAAGCTTGAGCACTTAAATTTTGCTGAAAAGGTTAAAAAAATGGGCAAGACATTAATAGCGTCAGTACCCATTTTGATTATTGAGGGTATTTATTCACCCTTTTGAAAGCTCAGCTCTGTGGTGCTTTCTACCGAAGCCGCAATATCAGATTCAGTAAACAAAAGCGGTCTAAACTGTTTTTCAGTTGAATATAATATGCTTTGATCAGCAAAGGCTGGTTTAAGAATATTACTCGACTCAGAGTAAGTTAATATGCCTTTTGCGACAGGCCCTTCATCAGTGAAGCTCACCGCCATCATCCAGCTAGAACCATAGCGGATTTGATATCCTTCTGCAGTTAACCCTGAAGAAAGCGGTGCACCTGATACTGCATCCATCACTGCAGCATATTTGTGCTGTGGTATTAACGTATCATCGCCAGATAAGCTGGTGGAGAATACATTAAAACCACCTTCTGCGTTATGTGTACCTGGCCAAGGTAGTTTAGTCCCCGAAGCCGTGCCATCAGGCAGTGATTTTTCAACGAACTGAACCGTTCCCATTGTTGAATCAACGGTAAACCCAGCAGCTTCAACATTCATAGCTGCGCGTGCAAGCGCCACGAGCGCACTACCATCAGTGGCTAATGTGTTGGGTGTCATGGCTGCATTGGTGGCATCAAATGGCACTGATAACATGGTGCTTTGATCGAACAGATGGGCAAATTCACGAATTAACGCGCCGCCGACACTGTCGTTATCTTGCTTGCCGTTCCAAGCCGTTAATGCACCACATGCAGCACTGATGTCTTTTGACTGGGTTGCACTTACTTCAACAGGAGTATCCGCTTGTGCTTGGCACTGGCTGATTAAATCACTGAAAACCAGATCGTTTAAAAAGATGCGGTTGGATAAGACTGCGGCTTCTAACTCATCAACATTGAACTTACCGTCATCACCGGCCGCATCTTCCATCAAGGTTAAGCCCATTCGGGTTCGCAATGATAATTGACCGCGTTCAGGGCCGTACATGGGTGAGTAGTTTTCCAGTGGCTGAGCTAAGTTAGTTGACCAAAATGAGTTATTTGAGTTTTGTACGAAATCAGTTCGCTCAAGTTTTGGTGCTCGCTCATAAGGCATTGGGCTATCGAAATGAAAGATAGAAGTATTACCGGGTAAGATGGTAAAGCCTGCCTGCTCTCTTGCGGCAATGATATCAGGGTTGGTTTTAAGCAGTGATACGGCGAAGTCGGTTAAGCCTGGTACGGTAGAATCATCAATATAAAAGGCATTGCCTTCTTTATCTGCATACATAGTGTTATTAAATATAACCCCGTCAAAGCTTTTAAACGCTTGCTGAAACTCCTCTTTATTTGTTGCACGGTTCATAGCAAACCAATGATCGATAGGATCTTTATTTGCCATATTGGCATCTTGAAGCATAAAGGCTTGGCCATCATCCCAACCAAAGGGAGCAAGGGCTGCTGGGGCTTCAACAATGGGGCCTTTAGCTGTGGTGTAAATATCTTTTTCAGCAATAAGCATTCCTGCTGCGCCGCCATTAACCAAAACCTGTACGGTTTCTTTAGTAATTGGCATTGGGCTGCCTTCATACATATATTGCATGCGGTCGCCACTGACGAGCTCAAGGTTATACATCACAAAATGTTCAGCGGTTGAGAAGGTATGCGTCCAAGCTAAATCCTTGTTAAAGCCAATATTAATTAACCCTGGCATGCCTACTAATGAGCCGCCCATGACATCAAGTTGACCAGGAATCGTCACATGAGATTGCCAAAAACGTAAGTTACCCGTATGCGGGAAATGCGGATTACCTAACACCATGCCTTTACCATTTTCAGTTTTATCTTTGCCTAAACCCCAGCCATTTGAGCCTAGGTTACGTGGATTGGTTTCTGGCGTGGTAATGGTGTTTGCTCGAGCTAGTAGCTTATTATTCACATCTTGAATGAAGGCGGTTTGAGATGCAGAAGGTGCAGGGCCGACGATACGAGGAAGATACTCTTCTCCGTCACCAGGATTGGCGTAGAAAATGAGGTCTAAGAAGTTTGCTGCACCGGGTAGCAGGGCGATTGAGAAGAGATAGTTGGCAATGTCGACGCCTTCAATCGGTTTAACCCAAGGTTGGCCGGCACAAAATGGCTCAGCTTCTTGTTCACCTGCTTCAACATCGGCTAGGAATTGATTGTAGCCTGCGCTAAAGCCTTCCATTAGCGCACGGGAGTTATAGCTAAATTGTGGATACTGGGCTTCCGCCATTTCTCTTATTTTTAATGCTTTATAGGCGAAATCAGAAACCAGGTTACCGTTATCTTCTGCAGTAGGTAAACCAGTGGCAAAGTCAATTGAGGCGTGGGGACCAAAGTACATTGAACGTTCAGAGTTTGCTTTAATAAACCCATCAGCTAAGACACATAAGTTATCTTGTGCTTGAGCATAACCGCTTCCAAAACCCAAACTTTCAAGGTTGTCAGCTTGAATGTGGGGAACCCCATATGCAGTGCGGCGAATTTGCGCTTTAAGCATTCCGCCTGGGGCAAAAGCTTGTAATGGTGGAGTGACTTCAGGTTCAGGTGTGACTTCTGGCGTTTTTGAGTAGTCGGTGTCGTTACCACAACCAACGAGAAAGACTGTTGACGCAACGCCAATAGCCAGCATGAGCTTATTCAGGTGCATTATTTTGTTCAAGATAATTATCCTTATTATTGTTGTCTCAGCAATTTGCATTGTTGAGTGAGTCTCACTTTTCCTTGTGTCTCAACTTTAAGCGTTAACAGCCTCAATCGTGATTCCCATCATCACTTGTTGATTGTGTGAAAACCTTAAATACAACAAAAACACTTATTTGATTAAATCAATCATTCAAACGTATGTCTACATATACCTGTATTAGTTGATGTTAATTTATAGATTAAAATCGCTACGAAAATAAACGACTTTGTTAACGGTTTGAGGTGTAAATGATGAGGGGGTTAACCGATTAACGCACGGGAAGTACTTATGGGTTCATTAGTGAAATAATTAGCAAAAACAGTGAACTATTTTAGAAGAGCTCCGGTCTTATGCTGCAACTGACGCTAACGGCTATTCTGTAATTTTTATTCTGGTACTAGCTTATTCCATGCTGATCCGTTAGATTGCGCTCCACTCGGTATTGATGCAATAGAGAGTGAGTCACTAGCAATTAATTCATTCGCTATTTATTCAATATTTATTGATTAAATACAATAGGTTCAAAAAATAGAGGCTAATATTTTTAACACGATTTCTCATCCTAAGGTTAAGCAGTGGACAGCCAAACTGTTCATGCTACTGACATTATTTTGCTTATTGCAAAATGGTGGGATGGCGTCGTTGTTTATTAATAGCCTGAACTTGTCGGGTCTGCCTGCTGCCAATGTCAACTTGATGGCTACTCAAGTGGCTAAAATAACGCCAATGCCAGCGGTTGAATCAACATCTAAATCAGCAACTAAATCAGCAACTGCATCTACAGCCAAATCAACCAATACGGCAGATTTTTCAAATGAGAGTGAGTTCAAAATGTGCGAACTCTCAGAGAAATCAATGCGAAGCTGTGTGGATAGCCCTTCAGTATTATTGCTGCTGGTCATTCTGAGTAGTTTTGCGATACTTCTCTTTATAAGACCTGGTCTATTAGGTCGCCTGTCATATCACTGCCACGCCAAACCTCGGCGTATACATATCTCTTTGTGCCGCTTTCAAGAGTGAAGCCGCAGATAAACCTCACATTGTTTGCTATTTCTAAGCTCATTGCCGTTATTTAACTGATTTCATCGGTTAAATCGATGCTACTTGAGCCCATTGTTATGTGTTAGGAGAATCTGTTGAAGATTTTTAAATCATTCTTACAATCATTGATGGTATTGATTTCACTGAGTATCAGTTTATCTGCCGCCGCAGCGACAACTGGGTGGTTAACCAATGAAAACCACCCACCGGTAAAAGTACGCTTTATGCTAACGGGTGAAGTTAACCCGCAGACCAATATCCTCCCCGCCACGCTTGAAGTGCAATTAGAAGATGATTGGAAAACTTATTGGAGAACACCTGGTGAAGGTGGCATCGCGCCAAAAATCAATTGGGAAGGTTCAACGAATCTTGCTGATGTAGATTGGCAATGGCCAATGCCAGAATCATTTTCGTTAATGGGGCTGCAAACCTTAGGCTATCAAGGTGAGGCGATTTTCCCGTTATCATTGAAAGTCGATGACATTGATTCAAACACACACCTAAGTGGTAAATTTACGCTCTCGTCGTGCACCACAATATGCGTATTGACTGATTATCAGTTTGACCTTGAATTTGTGCCAAGTGAACTAAGCGCTGATACCGAGGCGATGTTTACTTTTAATAAAGCGATATCTTCAGTGCCGCAAAAGGTGATTGTAGATAAGGGCGATACGCTTGAAGCAAACAGGATTAGCATTGGTTTTGATACAGAGCAACAGCTACTTCAAGTCACTTTAGCTGATACCAACTGGCAGCAACCAGAGATCATTATTGACGGTGAACCAGACAGTACCTTTAAATTATCCAGCATTAATTACCTAGATAAAAGTGATGGCCAAAAAGCGTTAGTGGCTGTTTTTGATGTCACCAGTTGGTTGGGCGAACCTGATATTCTCAATAAGCCTTTAAATGTCACCATTGGTGATGCTAATCGTGCACTTGAGTATTCTGCGGATGTCAGCCCAACATTTATTGAAAAGAATGCCAGTTCACTCATTACTATGATGCTGTTTGCTTTACTCGGCGGGCTTATTTTAAATGTCATGCCGTGCGTGCTCCCAGTATTAGGTATGAAGCTCAGCAGTGTTATTGCCGCACCAGATTTACAGAAAAAGAAAATTAGACAGCAGTTTATTGCCTCTGCAATGGGCATCATGGTGTCCTTTGGGTTATTAGCTGCCTTTATTATCACGCTTAAGTTTACTGGCCAAGCCATTGGTTGGGGCGTGCAATTTCAAAACCCGTGGTTTATCGGCTTTATGGTGTTGGTGACCTCGATTTTTGCGCTGAATATGTTGGGCGCATTTGAGATAAATCTGCCATCGAGCTTTCAAACCAAACTGGCTACCACGGGTGGCAATGATCATCGAGGTCACTTTTTACAAGGCATGTTCGCCACTTTGCTGGCCACGCCATGCAGTGCCCCCTTCTTAGGTACGGCGGTGGCATTTGCACTGGGCGCTGATGTGGTGAGTTTATTGGTGATATTTACCTTCCTTGCATTAGGGATGGCATTACCTTGGTTGTTGGTGGCTGCATTTCCTCAAATTGCCCGTTACTTCCCTAAACCAGGCCGTTGGATGAATACCGTTAAAGTGGTGTTCTCAGTGCTGTTATTACTGACAAGTTTGTGGTTAATCAGCTTGTTATCAAGCTTTGTTGCAGTATTGCCATTATGGATAGCCGCAATGGTGTTAGTCATCACTTTCTTTGTGTTAATGGCTAAGCATTATGGCACTTCAGCGGTTATCGCCAGCTTTAGTATCGGTCTGATATTCGCGGCAATTGGTGCATTTGCCACATCTGATGATTGGTCACAACCATTACCGACAGATTTAGTGTGGACACCACTTGACCAACAGCTCATCGCTGCAAAAGTCGCTGAGGGGAAAACGGTGTTTGTGGATGTGACCGCTGATTGGTGCATAACCTGTAAAGCCAATAAAGTTGGCGTGGTGCTACAAGACCCGGTTTACAGTGCCTTAAAACAAGATCATATGGTCTTGATAGAAGGAGACTGGACCATGCCTTCAAAGCCGATTACTGACTACTTACAAAGTCATAATCGATTCGGAGTGCCATTTAATGTGGTTTACGGTCCTAATGCGCCTCAAGGCATAAAGTTGCCTGTAATTCTAAGCAGTGAACAAGTGCTGGCGGCGATTGATAGCGCATCAGGCAGTTAAGCTCACTCAATAAGCCAGTGAAATGAATAGCGCGACAATGGGCTATTCAATTCTTTTTATCAGTACCTGGCTATCAAAAATATAACGATAAAAGTCGATCTATTAATGACAGCTATTCATGGTTTTCACTGCCAATTAACCGTGGCAAATGAAACTGCATTAATAGCAATCGACATGACTAAATTGGAAAATAAAAATGACAGTATTTAATAAGAAAGCTTCTAACAATAAAGTACCTAATAAGAAAGTCGCTAAATTTTTGCGCTCAACCCCGTTACAGTTATTTGCCATAGCGGCTTTAACAGCGGGGGCATTTATGCTGATGTCACCATCACCTATCATTGCAGCGGCCAATGCCAATGACACAGCATTAAGTGTCGAGCAACAACAACAAGTAAAAGCCATTATAAAAGATGCCTTAACTAATGATCCTGAGCTACTTAAAGAAGCCATTATTGCATTACAAATCCGTGAGCAACAAGGCGCTGAGTCCGCTGCGCAGTCGGTTCTGCAAGAGCATCATCAACAGCTTTACAACACTGCAAGTGATCCTTTTAAAGGGGCTGAAAATCCTGAAATAACCATGGTTTATTTTACTGATTTTAACTGTCCATATTGTAAGAAAATTGAGCCCGCTATTAATAAGCTTGTCGAACAATATCCACAGTTAAAAGTGGTCATCAAAATGGTGCCCCTGCAGGGCGAGGGTTCACGTGTCGCCACTGAACTTGCGCAAACGGTATGGTTAAATGAACCTGAAAAATACCTAACACTTAAGAATAAATTAATGGAAAGTCCACGTGGGTTGAACGGCAATACCATCGCTAAAGTGGCCAAAATGACAAATACTGAGCACTGGCTAACCAATACCGACCCAGCAGTGGCAAAACAAGTACATGACAATTTAACGCTGATGCGCAATATCGGCTTAGGTGGCACCCCAAGTATGATTATTGGCGATACCGTTATTCCAGGCTTAGTGTCTTATGAAGTATTAGAGTCGACTTTACAGCAGGCTATTAGCAGTCAGGAAAATAAGAAACAAGCGGTGAATGATGAGTAAATTACCCTCAACAGGCACTCCTAGTAAGGAAGCGGCTAATATGGAAGCGGCTAATAACGAGAATACCAATATGGACACAGCAACAGTGTCATGGTTTAAAAAAATGATGGGCTGGTTAAAACAGATCATGCTGTTTTTGGCATTTTCTATCGTGGTAACAGGCCTGTTCGACATTTGGCGCGGCAAGGATATTGAAAGAGATAATCTACCAGACATGAAGGCGATAAGCTTAAATGACGAAATGGTTGATGTGCTCGCAATGAGCCAAGATCAAACGGTATTAGTGTACTTTTGGGCCTCATGGTGTCCGGTGTGTAATTTTGTTAGCCCTGCTGTTGATACTTTGTCTGCCTATTATCCCACAGTGTCAGTGGTGATGAATTCAGGTACTGATGAGAAAATGAAGCAATACTTGCAGCACAAAGACTATTCGTTTGACACGATTAACGATAATGAAGGTCTTCTTGCTCAAGATTGGTCTATCCGAGTGACGCCAACCATCATGGTGTTTAAAGAAGGTGAGCTGCAATATTATACTACCGGTTTTACCAGTTTGCCGGGTATATGGTGGCGAATGGTACTTGCTTAATCGATAAACCGTCGTTAAATTTTAATTAAATACGAGTCGATACTTTATGAGTATCGACTCTTTTTTTGCAGAAAATGCGTTTATAAGTTGTTGTTTGAAAGGTTTTTATTCACCTTAAAGTAAAAATAGATTCAATTAAATAATGCTAATCTTGAAATGTTACTTCTAATGCTTCTGTTATTTCTGATGCATCTAGAAGAGGGATACGAACAAATCAACAATAATGAAAACGTTCGAATGGCTTTAGGTTAATTGAGCTTTAATCATGATTATTATTTTAGCGTTCTGCCAGGGGAAAAAGCTTGTAATGGTGGAGTAATTTAAAGAGTGATTTTAGGAGTGACTTTTGGCGTTTTTGAGTTGTCGGTGTCGTTACCACAGCTAGCGAGAAAGACTGTTGACGCAACGCCAATAACCAGCATGAGCTTATTCAGGTGCATTACTTTGTTCAAGATAATTATCCTTATTATTGTTGTCTCACTTCGCTAAAAAATGAGTGAGTCTTGCTTTTCCTTATGCCTCAAATCTGCGTTTTCTTCTCATAAATTCGCTAACACCAAATTACTTTCTCTAAAGTAATTCCCCCCAAGTACAACAAAGACACTGCTTACGATTAAAGTAATCATTCAAACGTATACTTATATTTAAGCTGTTTCAGATTATGTCATTTTGCAATGTCTACTTTTGTATATAAAAACACCAGATATATATTGATGTGTGGCGTTTAAACAACCAGTATCACAAAATTTATTTAACTCGGCTAAATAGTGTGGATCATGATGAACTATATTCGGTAAAGTCCGGTCTGATGAAAGTAAAATAACGTTTACCGTTAATTGAGTGCGCTAAAAGGAAAGATCTTTGAAAATATTCAAATCTGTTGTGATATCAATGTTGCTGCTAATGTCAGCCGTTGTCAGCTCGAGCACAATTGCCGCGACAACCGGTTGGTTGGTTAATGACAACCACCCGCCAGTGAAGGTCCGCTTTATGCTGACAGGTGAGTTGGACGCCGCGACTAAAACGGTACCTGCAATTCTTGATGTGCAATTAGATGATGATTGGAAAATGTATTGGCGTACGCCAGGTGAGGGCGGTATTGCCCCTAAAATCGACTGGGGCGAATCGACTAACTTTGGTGCAGTCAATTGGCAATGGCCGACGCCGCAGCAATACACCATTATGGGGTATAAAACTCAAGGTTATCAGGGCGAAGCTGTATTCCCTATTCACATCACTGTCGACGATATTAATGCCAATACAGCGTTAAGAGGAAAATTTACATTATCTTCATGCACCACGGTTTGTGTGTTAACTGATTATCAACTAGAACTCGATTTTACCGCCAATGAATTACAAGCTGATACTGAAGCTATGTTTGCTTTTAATAAAGCGATTTCAACAGTACCTCAACTTGTTGATGCTGAGGCCTCAGCTCAAAATGTTCAAATTGGTTGGGATACTGCTCAGAGCTTATTACAAGTGACTGTATTAGACAGTCAGTGGCGCAAACCACAAGTGATTGTTGATGGCGACAAAGAGACTAACTTCAATCCTATAGGCGTGACTCGTCAATCTCAGCCCGATGGCAGTGATGCTTGGGTGGCGCAATTTGAAGTATCGAATTGGTCTGGCGATCCAAAATTGCTCGAGAAACAACTCAATGTGACAGTAAGTGATAACCAACGGGCTTATGAATACACTACTGGTGTGCAATTAACCTCAATTGAAGCAGCTGGTAGCTCTTTGTTAACGATGATGTTATTTGCGCTAATTGGTGGTTTGATTCTCAATGTTATGCCGTGTGTGTTACCGGTATTAGGAATGAAGTTAAGCTCAGTGATTGCTGCGCCCGATCTTCAAAAAACACAAATTCGCCAACAATTCATCGCATCAGCGCTAGGCATTCTGGTTTCATTTTGGCTACTAGCGGCTTTTGTCATTATGCTTAAATTTACCGGCCAAGCTGTTGGCTGGGGCGTACAATTTCAAAACCCGTGGTTTATTGGTTTCATGACCATAGTGACTTCGGTGTTCGCCCTTAATATGCTGGGTGCCTTTGAAATTAATTTACCTTCGAGTTTACAAACAAAACTGGCTACAACAGGGGGTAATGATCACCGTGGTCATTTCTTGCAAGGGATGTTTGCCACCTTACTTGCCACACCTTGTAGTGCCCCGTTTTTAGGTACAGCTGTTGCATTTGCATTAGGCGCTGATGTGCTCAGTCTCATTGTGATATTTACCGCATTAGCTATTGGTATGGCACTGCCTTGGATATTGGTTGCTGCATTTCCGCAAGTGGCGCGTTACTTCCCTAAACCGGGTCGTTGGATGAACATTGTTAAAGTGTTCTTCTCGGTATTATTACTGATCACCAGTCTGTGGTTGATTAGCTTATTATCAAGTTTTATTGCTGTGGCTGCTTTATGGGTCATTGCTGCAGTGTTAGTACTTACTTTCTTTGGTTTGATGGCGAAGCAATATGGACTTCCTGCCGTAATTGCCAGTTTTAGTATGGTCATCATTATTGCTGCCATTAGTGCGTTTGCAACGTCAGATGATTGGTCAAACCCGCTACCGACTGACTTAGTCTGGACTCCACTTGAGCAAACAGAAATCGCTGCGACTGTAGCGCAAGGCAAGACAGTGTTTGTTGATGTGACCGCGGATTGGTGTATTACCTGTAAAGCCAATAAGGTTGGGGTGATATTACAAGACCCCGTATATTCAACACTTAAGCAAGACAATATCATGTTAGTTGAAGGCGACTGGACCACTGCATCGCAACCGATAACAGATTACTTGCAAAGCCATGGTCGTTTTGGGGTGCCATTTAATGTGGTTTACGGCCCTAACGCACCTGAGGGGATCAAGTTGCCAGTGATTTTAACAACAGAGCAGGTCTTGGCGGCGATTGAGCGAGCATCAGGTAATTAGTCATTTTTAATGTGTTGAACTGAATACAATGTAGATGATGCTCGGTCTTATCAGTGAAGTGAACCATCATCAGTTAACACATTGGAATGGATAGAACATGGCTGATTTAGATAAAAAAACGTGGATTCAAAAAGGATTAAGCGGGATTAAACAATTAGGCATAATGTTGCTGTTGTTTTTAGTTGTTTCTACCGCAGTTGATTTGTGGCGCGGCAAGGATATTCCCACGCAAGATTTGCCACATATAAGCGCCTTGGACTTGGATGGCAACTTGGTTGATGTGATGGTCATGAGCCAAGAGGCGCCAGTTTTAGTTTATTTTTGGGGGACATGGTGCCCAGTATGCAACTTTGTCTCACCTTCAGTGGATATATTGAGTGACTATTATCCTGTGGTATCAGTAGCAATGAGTTCAGGTAGTGACGAGCGCTTGGCACACTTCCTAGATGATAAAGGCTATACGCTCAGTACCATTAATGACAAACAAAGCTTTTTAGCGAGAGAGTGGTCAGTACAAGTGACGCCGACAGTCATGGTGTTTAAAGATGGAGAGTTAGTACATTACACCACTGGTTTTACAAGCTTGCCGGGTATGTGGTGGCGAATGGTGTTTGCTTAATATTATTAATATGTACTTAGTTTTTCTATTTGAATAGAGAGCTAGCAACGAGTAACTGGTAACTATCAATTAGTAACTATAAATTAGTAACTATCAATTGCTAACTAATAGGAAGTCAGTCGCAAAAATATGCTCGTTTCTTGAAAGTTAGCGATTTTACAGCCATAAATAAGTAACGATAAATTTTACTGAAAGTGACTAAAGTGACTAAAGTGACTAAAGTTATAAAAAATAACAATAGCAAAGGGTTCACACTGATTGAGTTGGTGGTAGTTATTATCATTCTAGCCATCATTGCGGTTGTTGCTGCACCAAAATTTTTGAATATTAAAACCGATGCTGTTATCGCAAATTTAGCAGGGATTGAAGGGAGTTTAAAATCTGCCAATACGTTGGTTTATTCAAAATCTGCTATTCAAGGGCAAGAAGGCCTTAATTCGGGCCTAGTTGATTTAGATGGTCAAACAGTAACGACCTCATTTGGTTACATAACACCATCAAAGGATAACATCGAAAAGATTGTTGAAGGGGCTTTTGACACCATCACTATCGCTGATTTAAATACTCCTGTTACAGAAGATTGGGGCATTTTTGATTTATTTGGAATTGTGTCAATAATCGTTCCGCGTGGATATGCTTTTAGTGACACTTGTTTTATCTTTTATCTAGTCTTACCTAATGCAACTGAGCCTACTTACACGACTAACACTAGTGGCTGTTAACCTTTTAAACCTGCGTATTATAGGGGCAACTAACTAATTGCCTCTGACATATCTCAATACATTTTCTTCGTACTATCTATCCTAAAATTACTTATATTAGTAGCTGCAAATTTAAGCTAAATAAAGCTTATTGTTTTAAGTTATTTTTAGGGATGAAATATGAAAACGACAATACTTGCCTCAATGATATCAGCTTCAATGTTTTTAACTTTTACTGCTTCTGCTGCAATTACGCCTTTTCAACAAGAAGTGATTGAGGTGATGAAAATGGAGCACAGAACTGATGCGGATAAGTTGAGGGATGCGAACCGCACTCCCGAAATAGCACTTGATTTTTTTGGTTTAAAGCCTGATATGAAAGTGATTGAATTTGTCCCTGGAGGTGGTTGGTATAGTAAAATTCTGGCTCCAATACTTAAAGAAAAAGGTGAGCTTCATATTGCGTTTAAAAAAGAGTGGCTAGATGAAATGGATGATCTGCTCTCGATAGACGCGATGAGTAAAACCAAAAAGCTACCTATTGAACTTGATTGGAACTCTGAAGAGAGAAGATTCAACTTGGGGAATATTGATTTTGGTATGTCAGACGCAGATATGATGCTCAATATCCGTGAGTATCATAATTTTAATATAGAAGACAAAACGAAATTAAATAAAGCGACTTTTGAAGCGTTAAAACCTGGCGGTATTTATGTCATTGTCGATCATACTCGTAGACATATGATGCCTGAAACCGTTGAAATGCGTCGCCGTGAAGATCCTATTGATGTTATTTTAGAAGTACAAGCTGCAGGTTTTGTATTGGAGAAATCATCCAATATGTTTTATCGACCAGATGATGAACTTCGTTATGAAGTGGCTAGAAAATCGGTAACAGGTAATACTGATAGGTTCACGTTAGTGTTTAAAAAGCCATATTAGTTATATTGCCAAGGTATGC
Organism: Shewanella sp. 10N.286.52.E4; assembly: GCF_041468785.1. Classification (NCBI taxonomy): domain Bacteria; kingdom Pseudomonadati; phylum Pseudomonadota; class Gammaproteobacteria; order Alteromonadales; family Shewanellaceae; genus Shewanella; species Shewanella sp. 10N.286.52.E4. Next base: position 143,265 of record NZ_JBFRJJ010000028.1, on the reverse strand, counting down.
TTTAGATAGGTTAATTTTGCTGTTTAAAGCTAAAGCTGTGTTCAGAGAAGGATTATTCTCTGAACAATACATCATCTTTTAAAGCTGGCTTAGCTTTTATTTGTATGATTTATTCGTGTGGTTTGTTTGATAGTTAAAAGCTGTAACGAATTCCGATACGGCTTCTTAATTCTCTTTGGCTTGAATCATCTGAGACCGAAACATCGCCAAACTCTACCCAAGGGGACCAATTTCCGATTTTATAGTGGGCAGTTAAATTATTCTCATAATTTGTTCTGCTATCGTTATATAACAAGTATTCTGAGTTATCGGCATAGTAGTAATTCCCCTCAAATCCAAAGGTCCAGTTTTCAACTTTATAGCCTATATTCACCGTATAGCGATGGCGTAGGTGTTTAATGTCTTCCCCTGGTTTTACATCTAAGCGATAGCGTCCACTTAGAGATAAACCGTCAATGGCGTCTGATTTGTAAGTTAAGCGAAGTTGGGGCTTGTAGGTGGCTCCTGATGAGCCGAACTCAATTGGCATTCCCGTAATGAGTGTCCATTGGTCATTGAGCTTTATACGATAGCCTAGGTCTAATTCAGAGCCATTTGACTGTAAGTCTTCCATGAACTTACCTTCAGCCCCTTTGAATTTTAGCTCTAAGCCGACAGAGAAACGACCATCAAAAGTATGCCCCATTTTTACACGGCTAGCATGCTGATCAGTAGAGCTTTTATATTCCTGACGGAAGTCTAGTGAAGCAGCATCAGCATTTGAACACATTAACAATACAACGCAAATCAATAAAACTAGTCTATGTAATGACATCACTAACTCTATCTAGGATTAAGTTGATTTGTATTACAATATTAATTAATGAAATTTCCAATATACAACTTAATGAAATGTGAGCGATGACATGATTGGCAGTTAAAGAATCTATTTTAGGGGTAATAAGTAGACAAAAAAATTACTTATAGTTAACCCTGTAACATAACTGACTGTTAGTTAACAATTTTGAAACGGGCGTGGCGTAAGCATGGGTGACAGCTAGCAAGGATCTGAAGCTTTTGAAGGCATGATCTATATAGTACTTAAAAGTATTACTTATTTATTTCAGTTAGATGGCACAGATATAATAACTATTTCTGATCATTTGCTTCGTTTACTAGGGATATTGTTGACTCCACGATAACGTGGCGTGGATTTTGGCTGTTTAGTGATTTATGGCTAACTACATTGCGTACTTTATACACTTTTATCGTGTACTAATCTGAGTGCTGATTCATTATCTAAGAAACTAAGTCATCCAATCGTCAATGATTTGACTTTGTATTCAAGTATATCGACAGATAATGCTGCTTAGTGAACTTGACTGAGTTAAAGCAGGTATCAACGATATGTTTCACAACTTTTATATTATTTATATTGTTGAAGATTAAAATGAAGTAAAGTAGTCGTAAGTGATTAAAATATAATAGGTTAATTTTTATATGGTCTATATTTCTTTATCTTTATAGTATTATTAAAATTTTTCACTTAAATTAAAAAAGTATCCTAATAAAAAACTGGTTCAAAACTTGCTGTGTTTAGTGATAAACGCTTTGACTGAGTTGCACTTGCGAATAAATTTAATGATTTGGAGAGTACATGTTTGATAATCAATCTATTCTGATCACAGGCGGTACCGGCTCGTTTGGGCAGAAATATACCAAAACTATCTTGGAGCGTTATAAGCCAAAAAGGTTAATCATTCTGTCAAGAGATGAACTTAAGCAATACGAGATGCAACAGGTTTATAACGATCCTTGTATGCGGTATTTCTTAGGTGATGTACGTGATGCAGATCGAATGCTGCAAGCGTTTAAGGATGTTGATTATGTTATTCACGCAGCAGCTATCAAACAAGTACCAGCGGCAGAATACAATCCAATGGAATGCATTAAAACCAATATTCATGGTGCAGAAAATGTCATTAAAGCTGCTATCGCAAATAACGTTAAGCGCGTCATCGCACTTTCTACTGATAAAGCTGCTAATCCGATCAACCTGTATGGCGCAACAAAGCTTGCGTCAGATAAATTATTTGTAGCAGGCAATAACATTGTCGGTGAAGGGCGTACACGTTTTTCTGCGGTACGTTACGGCAACGTAGTCGGTTCACGTGGCTCAGTAGTACCATTTTTTAAATCACTTATTGAGAATGGTAAAACCACACTTCCAATCACACATCCCGATATGACTCGATTTTGGATTACTCTCCAAGACGGCGTTGATTTTGTGCTGAAAAACTTCTCTAGAATGCAAGGTGGTGAGATTTTTGTACCTAAAATTCCTTCAGTACGCATTACTGATTTGGCAGAAGCCTGTGGTCCAGGAATGAAACAGGAGATTGTCGGTATTAGACCTGGCGAAAAAATGCATGAAATCATGTGTCCAGGTGATGACTCACACCATACTATCGAATTTGATGATCATTTTGTCATTACACCAAGTATTGCATTTTTTGGTAAAGACCATGATTACTATACGAATAAACTAGGTGAATCAGGTGAACTCGTGCAGTTAGGATTTGAATATCACTCAGGAAATAATCCAGACTTTCTATCCGTAGAACAAATAAAACAACTTGAGGATAATTAGTCATGATTCCTTATGGGCGTCAATCCATTTCACAGCAAGATATTGATGCCGTGACCGATGTTTTACAATCTGACTTTCTTACTCAAGGGCCGCAAGTACCTCGATTTGAAGCTAATATAGCCGCTTTTACACATTCGAAATTCGCAGTAGCAGGAAATAGCGCAACATCATTATTGCATGTCGCTTGCCTTGCCCTAGGTGTGACCTTTAAAGACACTGTCTGGACAAGTCCAATATCTTTTGTTGCTTCATCAAACTGTGCTGTTTACTGCGGTGCGACTATAGATTTTGTTGATATTAATTATGAAACAGCCAACCTTTGCCCAAAAGCATTGGCAAAAAAGTTATCACAGGCAGCATTAAATAATAGCTTACCTAAAGTTATTATAGCGGTACACATGGCTGGTCATAGCTGTGATATGCAAAGCATTGCGCAACTGGCTCGTCAGTATGGAGTTAAAGTCATCGAAGATGCTGCACACGCAATAGGTGGCAGGTATCTTGATTTCCCTATAGGTAGTTGCCAGTTTAGCGACATTACTGTTTTTAGTTTTCATCCAGTCAAAATTATCACTACAGGTGAGGGAGGCGTCGCAACGACTAATGACGCTAAACTTGCAGAAGCGATGAAACGTTCATGCAGTCACGGCATCACTAAGCAGTCTGAAGAGTTAATTAATTCGGATGAAGGTGACTGGTATTATGAACAACAATCATTAGGTTTTAATTATCGTATAACTGATTTACAGGCTGCTTTAGGCAATAGTCAATTATCATCGCTTGAGAGCTTCGTTGAAAAAAGAAATAGTTTAGCTAAACGTTATGTTGAACGATTAAAAAACACCAATGTTCAAATTGTATTACCTCTAGAAGAAACGGTTAGTGCCTATCATTTATTCATTGTTTTACTGCCCCAAAAAGTTGACCGTAAAGAAGTATTTAACGAAATGAGGCAAGCAGGAATAGGTGTGCATGTGCATTACATACCAATTCACCTTCAACCTTTTTATCAAGAGTTAGGTTTTACAAAAGGTGATTTCCCTCAAGCTGAGTCATATTATCAATCGTGCCTGACGCTACCCATTTTTCCAAGTTTAACCGAAATTGAACAAGACTTAATTTGCGAAAAACTCAAGGGGTTACTTAATTGAAAATAGCAATTATTCCTGCTCGTGGCGGTAGCAAACGAATTCCTAAAAAAAATATTCGTCACTTTTGTGGAAAGCCTATCATCGCCAGATCAATTGAGGCAGCTGTTGAGTCAGAGTTATTCGATCATGTGATTGTGTCGACTGATTGCTTTGAAATTGCAGAGATAGCGAGAAGTTATGGTGCCACGACCCCCTTTATGAGACCCGCTGAGTTATCTGACGACATGGCGACAACCCGTGTAGTCGTCAATCATACTATTAATTGGGTGATTGATAATGTGGGCAAGGTTGATCATGTTTGTTGTTTATATGCCACAGCCCCATTTGTTACAGCAGAGGCTTTAAAGCTGAGTTTTGACCAATTACTCAATATGGGGACCGATTTTTGTTTTAGTGTAACCAGTTTCGCTTCAGCGATTCAACGAGCCCTTTATATGGATGATTCCGGTCATGTAAAAATGTTTGCTCCTGAGCATCGACAAAGTCGTTCTCAGGATCTTATTGAGGCTTACCACGACGCAGGGCAGTTTTATTGGGGTAAGTCTGAGGCATTTTTAAGAGGCGATATTATGTATTCAGAGAAAGCGACTTCATATATCGTCCCAAGATACCAAGTTCAAGATATTGATACAGAAGAAGATTGGCTGCTTGCTGAGCGTTTATTTTTAGCTGGAAGCATGTGACACAGGTTTTAATCCGTACCGATAGCGGACAACATATCGGCAGTGGCCATATCATGCGCTGTTTGACTATAGCCAACTCATTGTCCAGAAAAGGGGCGATTGTCACTTTCTGTTGCCGTAACCATAGTGGTCATCAGGCTAAAGTTTTGGAAGGTTTTAATGTTTTACAGCTTTCTGAATCAGCGCAATATACCCAAGGCGATGGAGATTACCCTCATAGTCATTGGTTAGGATGCACTGAAGCGCAAGATGCCGAGGACACATTAGAAGCTGTCAAGCATAATGGAATTAAACCTGATTGGATTATTGTTGATCATTTCTCTTTAGGTGCACAATGGGAGTCACGAGTTGCAACAGAGACTCAATCTCAAATTGTTGTTATCGATGGTTTGAGAGATAGGCCTCATCAATGTCAGATGCTAATAGATCCTACTCTACATAGTCGTTCTTGTTCGCCGAGTGACGGAAGAGTATATATAGGACCTTGGAACATACCGCTTCGTGAAGAATTTAGAGGTGTTAATCCGAGTTTAAGAACACAGCTTAAAAAGGTGTTTGTGTGTTTCGGTGGTGTTGATAAAGATGATGTAACAGGCCAAGTTTGCCAAGTGTTATTGCAGCGTTCACTTCGTCAGGAATTGGATAGAGTCGATGTGGTGGTGGGGGCTTCGTATCCCCATATTGAGCGACTCGAAGCTTTATGTCGTCAACATGCTAACTACTTGAACCTTGAGATTCAATCTTCGCAAATATCGCAGTTAATGGAACAGGCCGACTTAGCAATAGGTGCTGGTGGCGGTATTTCTTGGGAGCGCTGTGCTGCTGCTTTACCCGCTTTGTGTTGGACGATTGCGGACAATCAATCTGTACCTAATGAACAATTAGCTAAGTTAAATGCAATCATGCACTTAGGTAAAGTAACAACGGCATTAGAACAACAGCTAGAATCGGCTATTTGGTCATTAATAAATCAACCTAATCAGCTGCAGTTAATGTCACAGAGTGCAAAAGAAGTGATGCAAGGATGGCAAAAAAGAAGTGTGTGGATGGCAGAGTTAATTAACTAAGTTATTCGTAATCAGGAATAAAAGAATATGAGTAAAAAGCGAGTGGTCATTATCGGCGGCGCAGGCAATGGTGCAGTCTTAGCTCAAATCATTATGGATATGCAGCGCGCGGGCGATGCAATAGAGCTAGTGGGTTTTCTTAATGACCATCATAGCGCTGGTGAGTTACTTTTCCACTGGCCTGTACTAGGGAAGTCTTCTCAGTGGCAAGAATTAGATAAAGATATCTTATTTGTATTTGCGCTATTAAGCGTGGGGAAAATGCGCGAGAGAGCAGATTTATTAAAATCTTTAGCTATTCCTTCGAGCAGGATGGCAACTTTAATCCATCCTAGTGCGATGATAGGTTTCGATTCTCAAATTGGCGCAGGGAGCGTGATTTGCTCACAGGTATCGATTCAGCCGCAGGTGAACATAGGCGAAAACGTCTTGGTAAGAGCGGGAGCTAATATTGGACATGATGTTCAGGTATCTGATTATGTTGATATTGGCCCGAATGTTTGTCTTTGTGGATATAGCAGTTTGAGCGAAGGCGTTCATGTTGCAGCAAATGCAGTTGTACGTGATGGGTTAAGCCTTGGTGCTTATTCAGTAGTTGGTGCAGGTTCAGCACTGTTAAAAGATGCTGGCGAAGGTTCGACTTGGTTAGGGAATCCTGCCCGCCGAGTTAGCTAAGTAAAAGGTGGTTAAATGTTCGAATTTAAAGGTAATCGTAATTATTTACATGGAACAGATTTTTATTTGTTCACTGTTGAGTATGCCAAGAAGAACTATCCAGAAGGAGCCAGACTGACACAACTTAGCTTTCGAAAACTTGCTCGTTGTCAATGTGAATTAATGACACAAAAACCTGAAACAGGAACAATTGTAGCAACAGGGAAATTCCATCTAACCGATGGGACTAAAGTCCCGTTTTGGTGGGTTGAAGGTAGTGCTTCAGTCGAAGGACGCTATGAGTTTGATGAAGATGGATTAGTTTCTAACGCTCAGATGACAACTCATCCAGCAACAATCAATATGCTTAAACCTTCAGGAAACTATACCTGTATTGAAGTGCTGGTTGCCTTAACTAAGAAAATGCACAATGAGATCGCGCGACCAAGCAAAGGGAAGTGGTTATTTGGCCAACTAAACCTTACGAAAAGTTTACCGATACAGTATGAAGCAGCAGAAATTAGGCTTCAGTCGATGTTACATGACAAATTTTCGGTTTCTGAAGTATGGCTGGATGGACATTTAATGGGGCAAATTAGGTTTATCGTGGAGGGGCAATAATGGATATTGGCATAAAAGCGGTAGCAAGTTACATTCCGTCTACCGCAATTGATAATCTAGAGCAGGGGCGTCAATTTGGTGAATCTGCTGAGTTTGTTGAGTCTAAACTTGGCGCCCTTGTTTTACCTCGAAAAAGTCCGCAACAAGAATGTTCAGATTTATGTGTTGCAGCTATTGAACAACTAGTAAAACAGCAGCCCAGTTTTGAAAAAGACAAAATCGATGCTCTTATTGTTGTGACTCAAAATGGTGATGGTGAAAACATTCCTCACACAGCAGCCATAGTACAAGAAAAAGCAGGCCTGCCGAAAACAATAGCCGCTTTTGACGTGTCTTTAGGCTGTTCAGGTTATGTTTATGGTCTTTATATCATCAAAGGCTTACTGCAAGCTGCAGGGCTCAAGCAGGCATTATTAGTGACAGCCGACCCCTATTCAAAAGTCATTGACCCTGCAGACAGGGTCACTTCAATGTTATTTGGAGACGCCGCAACCGCGAGTTGGATTGGTCATGAACCTGTTTTTAAACTGGGTTCTGTGCTGTTTGGAACTGACGGCAATGGAGCAGAAAGTTTGCAAACAAAACAAGGCATTTTGTCAATGAATGGCCGACAGGTGTTCAACTTTGCTTCGGTGAATGTGCCTAAACATATTAAAGCGTTGCTAGAAGATAGCGAAATGTCTGAGGCTGATATTGATGCTTTTCTTATCCATCAGGGAAGCGCCGCGATTGTGGACACGATTGCGAGGCGTTTTAAAGACAAGAACCGCTTTATTAAAGATCTCAAAGATACTGGTAATACCGTTTCATCCTCTATTCCTCTTCTTATTGAAAAGCACGCGATGAGTAGTGAATGGAACAATATTGTGTTGAGTGGATTTGGTGTGGGTTTCTCCTGGGCCAGTGCATTAATTCATAGATAATAAGGAGGCCATTATGGTCAATTTAGAAGTAATTAAAAAAGCGCTAGAAGAATCTGGCGCAGTCGATCTTGAAGCGCTAGCACTTGATGTCACTTTCGAAGACGCAGGATTTGACAGTCTAGACATGTTTAATTTATTTGTGGAACTTGAGCAACTTACAGGCCATCAAGTTTCTGACGAAAAGGTGGATGAATTGACCACACCTGCTGCTTTGATTGCTTACTTTGATAGTTTAAATGACTGATTGGCTCCCGAAAAAGGCCATCATCATTGCTGAATTATCAGCCAATCATAATGGTAGCTTAGAAAGAGCTTGTGACACTATTAGAGCTATGGCAGCTTCTGGTGCCGATATTGTAAAGGTTCAAACATATCGCCCTGAATCATTATGTCTTGATATTGATAATGACTACTTTGGTAAGCGCAAAAAAGGCTTATGGAAGGGGAGGACGTTATGGAGTCTTTACCAAGAAGCCGCATTGCCTTATGAATGGCATCAGCCTTTACAAACGCTTACCCATGAGCTGGGGATGGAGTTTTTCTCAAGTCCATTTGACCTTGAAGGGGTGGATTTTTTAGAAAGCCTTAATGTGCCATATTACAAAATTGCCTCCTTTGAAGTTAACCATATTCCCCTGATAGAAAAAGCAGCACTAACAGGTAAGCCACTTATTATCTCTACCGGTGTTGCTGATGATAAAGATATCGAACTCGCCCTTAATACTTGCTTCAAGGCTGGTAACTTTAACGTTGCTTTACTTAAGTGCACATCTCAGTACCCAGCAAGCTTAAATGATGCCAATCTGAAGATGCTCACCGATATGCAGCAAAGATTTAAGGTACCCATAGGATTGTCAGATCACACAATGGGCTCACTAGTCCCCATGACTGCAGTGAGCCTAGGGGCAAGAATCATTGAAAAGCACTTTACCTTAAATCGAAATGATGGCGGCGCCGATGGCGCGTTTTCTATGGAGCCCCATGAGTTTCGAGAAATGGTTGATCAGATCAGAGCTGTTGAGTCCTGTTTAGGTGAAGTGAGCTACAAAGTGACTGAAGAAGATAAACTACGCCGCCGTTCGCTCTTTTATTGCCGAAATCTATCCGCTGGAGAAGTGATTGGTGAAGAAGATATAAAAGTGCTGCGTAATGGTAGTGGCTTACAGCCTAAATATATGGAGCAGTTATTGGGTAAAGCCTTAGAACGCAGTGTAAAAGTGGGTGAACCTGTACTTGCAGATGATCTGCCGAATAAAGATAACTGGCAAAACTAGATACAGTAATGAAAGGATGTTTTTCCATGTGGACTGAACAGATTGAATTAATTAGCACAGATATGAAGCAAGCTGATTCCAAATATTTACCTACCAGCTTTTGGCAATTTGGTGCTAAAGGTTTGCAGCAGGATATTGAAACCAATGGTATTGAGAATTTTCGGGGGCTGAAAAGTGCCTTGTCATTCTTTGTTCCTACCTATACTTTCCATGGTTGGGCATCATCACCTGCAAAGTATCAGGAAATGATGACACTGTGCGAAACGCACTTATCAGGAAATCCAAAAGCAATCCTATCGATGCAGGACTTCTTGTCTGGTGAAAATCATGCAAGAAGTGATTTTCGAGTTTACAAAGCGAGCGATAGTAACAAAAAACCTTTCACTGATAACTTTAATGAAAGCTCAGTTGGCTCACCTGTTGAGCAATTTGAATTTGAAAATCGTAAGTTTAGTCGTTCAAGTTTAAACTATTTATTAGGTCTCAATTTTTTAAAGCAACAACTCGCTGATGTACCTATAAACAAAGTATTAGAAATTGGCGGTGGTTTTGGCTCGTTAGGTGAAATCCTGTTGAGTGATGAGCGAAATGACACTTTTTACTTAAATGTTGATATTGCACCCACTTGTTTATTTTCAACATACTATCTTCAGTCTATTTTCGGTCAAGATAATATTGCTGATTATAAAACTCTGACAACTTGTGATGACTTCTCACTAGAAAATCTATCAAGTCAGTTTCAAGGTGCGGTAATGTGCCCTTGGCAGCTTCCAAAAGTGACCGGTGAGCTGGATTTGTTTGTTAATTTTATCTCGTTTCAAGAAATGGAACCGGACATAGTTGAAAACTATTTGGGTCATGTGTCGCGATTAAACTGTAAATATGTGCTTTTAAGGAACCTAAGAGAAGGTAAGCAACTTGCCATTGATGGAAAACGAGCTGGTGTTAAAAAGCAAATTAAGGGAGAAGATTATGATGTTTTCTTACCTGATTATGAATTACTTGCCACCAATGTTCATCCGTTTGGCTTTGAAACCATAGACGGTTTTCATTCAGAACTGCGTCTGTATAAACGTAAGAGCTAAATCGGGAATTAAGAAAGGTTGGTATGGTCTCCCCACAAGGACTCGAACCCTGATCGGCCGCTTAGGAGGCGGCTGCTCTATCCTGTTGAGCTATAGGGAGACTTTACTAATTATACAAGTTTTACCTTTGATTAAAAGCGTTTAAATTTAGTTGCTTAGTCCTTAGCCACTTCTAATATCATTTCCTTATCGAATCAATGATTATTATAGCTTTTCCCCGAAAATGTGGGCAAACCAAACCTGTCAAAATCAGCAGACTAGTAGGTTAATATTCAAATATGTATAAGCTAGTGAATGGTTAAGCTTGCTGGAGTACTTGCTCCAAATAATTTTTAGCTGAAATGCTATCAGGGTTAATACTTAACACTTGTTCAAAAGCTGACTTCGCTCCCCCAAGTTGACCAATTTTAGCAAGAAAAATTCCAAGCTTAAGTAAAGTGCCTTCGTCCGTCGGGTATTTATCTAAATAATCAAGATAGGTATCAAGTGCTTGTTGATTATTGCCTTGTAGCGAGAAAATATGAGCAAGTTGAGGGAAGTATTCATCGCTGTAAAGTGAAAGGCTTTTGATGGTTTGTTCTGCAAGATCAAGTTGATGAAGCTTTAAAGCCACCAATAACAGTTGTTTGAGCTCTAACTCTGTTCTATCTGCCTTTTCAATTTGTAATAAAGACTGCAACGAAGATTCAAAATCTTTTTCAATGAAATAAATATAATGTTCAGCAAGGAGGAGTAGCCTTGCCGCAAAAGCATCTTTTTCGATTAAAGGTCTAATACTATTAATCAGTAAAGTTAGCCCTTTTATATTGTTATGCTTCTTTAAGTCCAGAATTTTGGCTAATGTATTATCTAAATTCTGATTGGTTTTTTTCATGGCAAAATATGGATGAGAAAAACTAGTTAATTGTTCTTGATATTGCTTTTTTGATTCTGCTAATTGTTCTGATTCTTTTGCTGATAATGTATCCAAAGAAGTTGCATTGAGTTTTTGTTCCAATAACCATACTCGACCTGGTTGATTGTATTTATTCCAGCCAATGGTAAGCAGCTCAATGTTGGGCTGAACTTTAGTTTCTTCACGTCTAATTCTAATAGTCTCTATCGATGTTTCTGTCAGATTTTGTAGCTTTTGAGTGATGACTTCATATGCGCTGTAATACAACTTTGTCATCTTAAGCATATGTTGTTCAGACCAATCTTGTTTTTTTTTGGTGGTCAGAAACTGAGAAAACTCAAAATAGCCAAACACTTTAATCGACATGTTATAGCGATTAAACTTCTTATTGATTTTAGTTTCAATGCTATCTATTTCTTTAACTTTACCTTGATATTCAATGGATTCAGGTTTAAGTTTTCTCGCTGAGTTAGTCAAATTTAATGCTTTTTGGGACAGCTTTTTAATGCTGATAAAAGCATTTTTAGCATCGATGACTTCAGTTTCTAATGTGCTAAGAAAGCTTGATTCATTATCGGTACTCGACGGTATCATTGCCAATAATTGAGTAGGAGAACATTGTGCAGATACAATATTAATATCGTTGAAGTTTTTATAAGCAACGCCTTTTATTTTGGCAGCGTGTTCTGAGAGGTTAATAATTTTAACATTAGGAAATTGCGAAGCTTCTTCTTCAAGCCCTTGAGCTGCGTATAGTAATTGAATCGGTGTCTCAGCTATTTGCCCTGAATAGGTTTCAACCCACTCGTGGATTTTACTGTTTTTACTGCCTGCACTGGCTTCAAGGCTACCTTTAGCATGAGTAACCCCAGTTGGAGAATGACAAAAATCAACGCCGGTTAATAATACTTGTTCAAACCCCATTTCTATAGCGATTCTGATGGCACTGTTTGTGACTGTTGGTCCGATGGTCAGAATATTATCTGTTTCAATCCAAGGTAACTGATCTCCCAAGAACAATGATTTACCTTGCCATTGAGCAAGAATTCTATGATTGACATGATGTGAATTGATGAACAGGCTTTCTCCTGCTAATTTCATCATGTCACGATTCACTTCAAAGCTCGTATCTTGGGGATCAACTGAAACAATAATATGTGCGGGAATACCAGCTTGGGAGAGTTTTGCTGCAAATCTTGAAACGGTAAAGATAAAGAGTTGTTGATAGTTTTCTTTTATCCACTCTAGGTGTAGATCCAGTGACGGGCCACCACCAATGACAATGGCGGTTTTACCAAGAAACTTATTTTTTAATAATGATGCAGGTAACTGGTTTTCAACCACGTTAAACATCTGCTGTTCAAAAAAAGACTTTTGGTTAAAGTTGGTTTTATGTGAAATAGAGTGTTGATTTATGGTTCGATAAGCTTGGCTGTATAGCGTTGAATACTCCTCTATCACGCCTGATGAAGCCGCTAGTGAAAGAGTCACAGCAATCTGGTCTTTAATAAAGTATAAGTCGTCTTCTGCAGATTCAATGTGGTGTGTTAACTCATCAAAACTGATGACTTTTAGGTAATCCTGTTGCTCTGTAGGTATCTCAATGTTGAGCATGTTCATCACTTCTGGTAGTTCAACAAAAATGTATTTACTGCCATCAGTTTTTGGCGCTTCCAGAATGTAATTTACCAATAATCCAGAATCTAAGCCCAGAACAATATGTAGGGTGTCTTTAGCAAAAATATCTTGTTTAAATTTTTGTTTAAACGCAGTTGTCGAATCCACTTTCTCAAAGGTATTACGATTAACACTCGGTAAGTAATATTCGCCAAATTGACTAATTGAAAATTGATTATTAAATACTGAGCTAGATCTTTCCATTGTTTGTAAGCCTTTTCTTTTAGTAGCAAATCGCAAATTATCTTTTAATAATTTGACCTATATATCAGGGTTTTACTTCAGTAAAGTTTGTATTAAATTTTAATCACAATATCTTGTACTTGAATATTGCCTGTACTTCCAATCCCTTCTAGCACCGCAGTTGCGCTTTCTTCTGATACTTGCTCAATGGTAACTGTGGCGCGATTTTTCGTTGCGACTGCACGCATTAAGTTGACTCTGTCTGGGATATTTTGCTGCAAGACAATTTGAAAGTTATCACCCATTTTAACGTTATTTTTTCGGCCTAGATTGATGATAATTCTGTTTCCTTGCTTAGCGACGATTTGTCCTAATAATGGACGACAGTTTAGGAGGTTATCAATATCTTGCGTGCTTTGTTGAAATAATTGGTTCATTGATTGTCCGTAAGTCGAACTCCAAAAGCGCTTTGTTGTTGGAGAGACGGTTTCATCTTTATCAAATGCCCATTCTGCTGTAGCGGCGTAGTCTTTACTCCATACTTTTTCACCGCTAATGCCATGAAATAATGTAAAGCGTAAATTAATTTGTCGTTGAGGGTAATCACTCCACAGGCCGAACATTGAGCTCTGATTTGGCTCTGTGGAAATATCTAAAATCTCAGGCTGTAAAATATATTGGCTATCAGTAATTTCGCCTAACCAACTTGGGATCCTGTTGCCTCTAAAGTTTATCAATTGATTTTTATGGTCTAGTTTTTCTTCGGCGTGCATATGCGCAAAACTAAACTCTGACATGCTATTAATCACTGTGCCATATTGTTGTGACAGGGCTTGTTCAAAATTGGCTAATTAACCATAGCGCAATTGGGAGCGATCTCGCATGGTAGCTTGTGGAATCATCAGTGCCGCTTTAAGTTGCTGGCTGTGACATTGCTGAACGACCTTCTGTGATTCGAGGTTTAGCCTTAATGAGACAGTAATATCAGTTGAGGTGATTATTTCTGATACCACTTCAATATTTTTAGCCTCACCCATGCGTTGTACTTGAAATGCATTTTGAGTCAAGTTGCCTTGATTAATGGTTTGACGACTATTGAAGTTCACTCCAGCTTTTAAGCTGGCATAGTTTAATGCTTGATTTATTGCAGCTTCACGGGCTTTATCAATATTGCCATCGACTATGCTCGCTTGACCTGATACTTCGATTCTTTGTGCAAAAGCGACGTGACTGATACTAGCCAATTGCAGTACAAGCACTGAAAAAAATAATAATTTAATGTTTAAATTCGGCATGTTCAGTTTCACTTTTTACAAAATAATGAAGATATCAGTGCCAACTTAATGACTTTTAGACACCATTTTTATGAGTCTTTATAGCAAAGCAATAATTGTGCCCTTTGTGTATCTGTGGCTTTGATAAGTGTGAACATTTAGAAAAGGCTCATCATGGCTAATTAATAGCGGTTAAATGATAAAGTTTTTAACTTAAGTGCCGATAGGGTTTCAGAGAGTGTGGCTATTAACATTGTTATGAGTGTGATGACGAATATGGTTATTAATAAAGTTAGGCCACTTGATACCCATTGAATGAGTAAGGTTTGTTCACTGGGTTTAAAACCATACTTCTCTAGATAACGCCAATGACAGTGCATGAATTGAGTTAAGGATATAAAGGCTATGCGTCAATTTATTTTATTACCCATCGCTTTATTAATGGCAGCTTGCGCAAGTGAGACGTCAAAGAGTGGCGATGAGTTAACCTATACTGGGCAGCCTACTGACACTAACTCATGGTTTATGTCCGAACCAGAAGCTCAGACGCCAAAAGCATTAAGCTACAATATAGAGAAGGTCGGTTTAGCCCCAAAGTCTCAAGTGAACACACTTGCAGAAAAAATCGTCAATGAACTGGTATTACAAAATGATAGCCTGCGTTCAGATCAACCTTTATTGGTGACGACACCTGTAAAAATAGATGCTTTTAGTCAAACTGACGCTCTAGGTTTGCAGCTACAACAAGGTTTTGTTGCAGCATTTCATGCTCATGAATTTAATTTAGTTGATATGAATGTGGCTAATGCCATAAGAGCAACAGAACAAGGTGAGTTTATTCTCAGTCGTGATTGGAAGCTATTGCCGTCTGATTTACCCGTGTCCCATGTTGTTGTGTCGACAATGGCTACAACAACACAAGGAGTCGTGTTGAATGCCAGGATTGTTAATGTAACCAATAATCGAGTGGTGTCTGCTGTACAAACTTTTGTTCATACAGACAGTTTACCGGGTTACTTATCACCCTCTAATAAAGTTACCTCAGAAAATGGTTTGCTCTATCGTAATGAGCAATCTGGGGATGGAAAAGTGGCTGTGCTAGGAGAGAAATTATGAAAAAGCTTTTAATGGCAATGATGTCTGTCGCAGCATTATCGTTAGTCGGTTGCTCAAGTAATGATAAATATGTTCAGTGGGAAACAGAGGCGCCTGAGCAGTTTCCAAAATTAACCGCGATAGGTTATGCCCCTCTCGCGACCCAGCCAGCAAAAGAGCAATCTCATAAAGTGTTAATGGCGATGCAAGCGTCAAAAATTGCGGCGTATCGTGAGTTAGCAGAGCAGGTATATGGTCAACAAGTGGATGCTCATAGCCAAATGAGCGAGTGGTTATTAAATAGTGAAACCGTGTCGACTCAGGTTTCTGGCATGATTAAGGGGGCTAAGGTGATTAAAAGCTATCCCGCTGGTGATATGTATGTTACTGAATTAGAATTAGATTTTGCTCAAGTGTGGAACTTATATCAGCAAGACAATCGACCAAGAAAAATCAAAGAAGTCACTTATTTTTAGTGCTTTAATGTTGATTGATCTATTACAAATGAATACAAGAAAGCCGCTGATGACAGCGGCTTTTTTATAGTTTTTATTCATGGGAGCAGAAATTGACGCTTACATTAGGCTTTTAGATTAGAGCCTAATGATGAAATGGTCGACGTTCGCCCTTTGTCATTATAAGTGAGGCTGGTAGCGTTTCGACTCATTTGCATCGCTTGAGAAAAGCGATTTAAACTCGCAATATTCAGTTCAATCAAGCTGGCATTTTGATTATTAATGTCTTTACACTCTTCTAATATTACCTTGGCTTCTTCCACTTTCTGAATTAATACAGTGTCAGTGCTAAGTAATTCTTTATCAGGATGGTTAGCGAGCTTCTGATCATTCTGCTGCAGATTATTGAGACAGGTTACTTTCTCGCGGGCTAAAGCCAAAAGGGTATCTGCATCTTGATCTGTTAACGCTTGCTTTTCTGCAGATACAAGTTTTTTCAGCGACGACAAAGTGCCGTGCTGAAAAGATAACAGCTGTAGTAATTCATTCATAAGTTACTCTTCATAAAATCCACATTACATTTGTAATGCTTGATTAGCCAAGAGTCATTATGAAATTACTCTTGGTCGAAATTTAGTCCGCTCATGTCAGCTTCAAAACTGGCAATATTAGCAGCAAGCTTTTCTGGATCGACTTTATATCGACCTTCAGAAATCGCTGTTTTAATTGCATCAACTTTGCTTTGATCAATTTCAGGTAACGATGCCATTTTGCTCTGAGCTCCTTGCAGCTGTTGTGCTTGCGAGGTAATGCTGACCGAATCAGTTTTCACTGCTGCTGTATTACTGCTCGTTGACTCTGCAGTTTTTGTCGCAGCACTTGCGTCACGGTTAGTACGTAACTGAGTGTGTGAAGCTGTTTTTAGATTGTTAATATCAATTGCCATGTAAGGCTCCAGCGTAATTTATGGTATTCCTAACAGGGTATCGGCCATGCTGGAAAGAACTTTAGGATTATTTTACATCCTAACTTCAACTTCTCCAACACCTATGACAATAACATCTAGTTTCCTGTTTGAGTTAGAGTTTTTGACTCTAATGGTCTCTCCCACATTTCCGTCTCTTAATGCTTCACCGGCTGTTTTTATTTCAAAGCTATTAGTTTTTGCATATATGGAGACTGAATCACCTTTACATACAAAACATAGGTTATTATTGAGTAATGGGGCTTTGGCTGGGACTCGTCTTTTTGAGCGAGTGCCAATAATGTCGGATACACCCGAGAAAAATTGGCCACGAATACTGTGCTGATCGACATAATTTATTTCTATGGTGTCATTGGTGATGAGTTCGCCTTTCTCGATAATACTTTTAGCCGTCACAACAGGGTAGAGTACTTCAACTTTGACGGATAAATACATTTGCCAAGGGTAATCGTACTCAGGACTGATGCAACTTATCTTTACGGTATTGGTTCGGTTAATCGGTCTGTCGCTGGCCATTTCTACATTGATTGGCGGGTAGCATGATGGAGGGGTTAACCTTCCTTCAACACGTTGTGGCAAGATATTTATCTTTGCATCACTATTATATGAAGGACTATTAGCAATTTTTTTTGCCACAGTCTCTTTAGCTAACTCAGTAATGGTCGATAAAGAGTAGGTAATAGTGCTGTCTTCACTGGCGAAAGCCGGTAAAGAGGAACACAATATAATGAGTAGCCATAGCATTCTTTTATTCATTTTTAGTTTCTAGCCAGTATTGCCAGTATGTCTCTATACTTCTCTATTAACGGTTTAAATCTGTGGATTTAAACAAGAATATTAATTTAGTTGTTTATATGAGTCGCATTGTACTCATCAGTGAGTCAGAAGTTTGACTGTTCAACTATCAATATGGGGTTTTATTGTCATTGTTTTACATGAAGCAATAAGCATGCCCAGTTAGTATGTTGATAATCATATTGTCAGAAAATCGAATTTAGCGTGTGGTACAATTTGATGGTAATAGATTTACTGTCGCTTTAAATCATAAGAAAAACGCCCGGAAGGGGCTGTAAAATAAACAAGGCAGGGTTATGTCGAGTATTCTTGAATCAGTCAATAAACGTACCCAACTCGTTGGTCAAAATAGACTTGAGTTGTTACTTTTTAAATTGAATGGCCGTCAACGATTTGGTATCAACGTTTTCAAAGTAAAAGAAGTCTTACAGTGTCCACCATTAACGACATTACCGCGCTTAAGCCCAATGATTAAAGGTATTGCTCATATTCGTGGTTCGACTATTTCTGTGATTGATTTGAGTGCGGCAACAGGCGGCCGTCCTTTAACTTCAACAGAGAACTGCTTCATTATTATTGCTGAGTATAACCGCAGTATTCAAGGGTTCTTAGTCAGTTCTGTTGAGCGTATTATCAATATGAACTGGGAATCAATTATGCCGCCGCCACAAGGTGCGGGACGTAATTCATATCTAACAGCAGTGACTGAAATTGAAGGTGAATTGGTCGAGATTTTGGACGTTGAAAAAATCTTAGATGAAATCTCACCTGTTAAGACTGAAATCAGTAAAGAAGCTGATGAAGCGTTAACTATCGACCGTGATCAGCATTATCATATTATGGTCATTGATGACTCTGCGGTGGCACGTAAACAAATTATTCGTTCTTTAGAGTCTTTGAATCTGCAAATTGATACTGCAATTGATGGTAAAGATGCACTCGAAAAACTCAAAGCTATAGCAACAGAAATGGACAATGTCGCTGACGAAATTCCATTAATCATCTCTGATATTGAAATGCCTGAGATGGACGGTTATACCCTAACTGCTGAAATTCGAGATGATCCAAAACTAAAAGACATTAAAGTTGTATTACATACTTCGTTAAGTGGTGTCTTTAACCAAGCAATGGTTGAGAAAGTCGGTGCAAATGATTTTATCGCAAAATTTAATCCGGATGAGCTGGCTTCTGCTGTAAATAAACACTTAATTTTATAAGCATTATTATCATTCTCTGTCTATGATTAACTTAATAGACAGATGAATGTTATCTATGAAACTGCAGCATCTCGTTAAGTTCATTAAAATGAATGTTTGAGTTAGCAAGTCAACATTGATAGCGTTAGATGAGTCAATCAAGTGACCGGTTCACACTGAAATTACTTGTAGGTAGTTTCTTTATAATAGGGTGTAAATGTGACGAATAAATCACTCGCTGAAGCAGAATATAATCAGTTTAAGCTTTTTTTAGAGCAGCACAGCGGCATTGTATTAGGTGACAACAAGCAGTACTTGGTAAGAAGTCGTTTAGCTCCATTGATGGGTAAACATGATTTACCCTCATTATCTGAAGTCGTTAAACGCTCAATGAAGCCAACAGAAAGACATTTACGGGCAGAAGTTATTGATGCCATGACCACAAATGAAACCTTGTGGTTTAGGGATAAATACCCCTTTGAATTACTTCATAATTCATTATTACCTGAATATAGCCGTTTAGGGCGTCCATTGAAAATATGGTCAGCTGCATGCTCGTCTGGGCAAGAACCTTACTCCTTAGCGATGACCATTCTTGAGTATCAGCAACGTAAGCCTGGTGCGTTACCCGGAAACGCGACTATTCAAGCAACTGACTTATCACCTTCGATGTTAGAGCGGTGTAAGAATGCAGAATATGACAGTTTAGCGTTAGCGCGTGGGTTATCTCCTGAACGCAAACGCCAATTCTTTGATCAATTACCGTCTGGTAATATGAAAGTTAAAGATAACGTTAAGCGATTAGTGAACTTTAGAGCGCATAACTTACTTGAAAGTTATAGCCTTTTAGGTAAATACGACATTATTTTTTGTCGTAATGTACTGATTTATTTTGCCCCTGAGGCAAAAGCTAAAATACTGCGGCAATTTGCTGCCGCTTTGAATCCTAACGGCATACTATTTTTAGGTGCGTCAGAATCTATCTCAGGTTTGACTGACGAATTCAGTATGGTTCGATGTAACCCTGGTATTTATTATCAAAAGAAAACCTAATTATAATACATTGTAAATAAAGGTTTTTTATCATTTTCTATGCCAGCTTCTGCTGGCGTTATTTTTTTTATCTATTTCGCATCTACTTCCTAAATGTTTTGGCATAACCTTTGCTTTATTCCTCTCAGTTAGCTGATGGAGGCAATTTTATGGCGATTAATTTTGAAAATGGTTTGGGGATACATCAATACTCATTGGGCATTCGTGCTCAAAGGGCTGAAGTGCTATCAAGTAACATCGCCAATTCAAATACGCCTGGCTATAAAGCACGTGATGTAGACTTTGCGTCTGCCATGAATAGTGCTCGTTCTCATCAGCAAGGTTTACAAATGAGTCAAACAACTGACAAGCATTTTGATTTAAAGGCGCTTAGCCAAGAACATGTTCAGTTCCGCGTACCCAATCAGCCAGATACAGGCGATGGCAATACCGTTGACTCCCAGCAAGAACAAGCTGCTTTTATGCAAAACTCTTTAGAATATCAAATGTCATTGGGTTTCCTTGAAAGTAAGTTTTCTGGCATGCGTAAAGCGATTAGAGGAGATTAATCATGAGTCTATTTAATATTTTTAATGTGTCAGGTTCAGGTATGTCAGCACAATCAGTGCGACTGAATACGACTGCCAGTAACATTGCCAACGCCGATTCAGTCTCTAGTAGTGTTGATCAAACTTATAAGTCGCGCCATCCGATTTTTGAAGCTGAAATGGCTAAAGCGACGAGTCAACAAAATAGTTCTCACAGTGTCAGTGTTAAAGGCATTGTTGAAAGTGATAAACCATTATTAAAGGAGTTCTCTCCTGATCATCCAATGGCTGATGGTGATGGGTTTATCTATAAACCAAATGTGAATATGATGGAAGAAATGGCAGACATGATTTCTGCATCTCGGTCATATCAAATGAATGTCCAAGTGGCTGATGCAGCTAAATCTATGCTGCAGCAAACGCTTCGTATGGGTAAGTAATATGAAATTTGATGGAGGTAACAGATGAGCCTCGTAAATCCTTACAGCAGTCAAACATTGCCGCAGACACAGTCGAGCAGTACAAGTAGTGTTGCTTCAAATACAACACAAACGGCTACGACAGGTAATGCTTTTCTAGACAGTGTTCAGCATGCTGAAGTCGCTGAAACACCTGAGCCTAATAGCCAGGAGCTGACTCAAGCGGATTTCTTCGCTTTATTAAGCCAACAGCTGTCAATGCAAGATCCATTTAAACCTGTAGAAAATGACCAGATGATTTCTCAAATGGCATCTTTCTCAACGGTTGATGGTATCTCAAAATTGAATGAAGAAATCCTAAATCTAAATAACTTAACTAGCTCCAGCCAAGCGTTACAAGCATCAGGACTTGTTGGTCAAAAAGTACTTATTCCATCAGATACAGGGCATATCTCTAGTGAAAGCCCTGAAGTGAAAGGGGTGATCAGTACGCCGACACCGATTGACAGCATTACTGTGAATATCGAGGATGAATCCGGCCAAGTTATCAGAACATTCGAAGTTGATGGTTCTGCAGGCGGTAACATCGATGTGACATGGGATGGCCTAGATAAAAACGGTGAGCCTGTTGCTGAAGGAAATTATGCCATTAAAGCTAACGGTAAAATTGATGGCACATCAGAAGACTTAGCGGTATCGACTTACGCACATGTTTCCAGCGTTTCATTGGGTGATGTCACAACCGGGGCGATATTAAACCTTCGTGGTATTGGCGGCATTCAATTGTCAGATGTACTTGCTGTTGCGGAAAGTTAATTTACTAAAAGTTAGACCGTGGAAAGCTTAAAACCAAATTTCAATAATGGTCAGAATACTGACTATTAACAATAAATAGAATTAGTAAGAGAAGGGGTGAATTATGTCGTTTAACATTGCTTTGAGTGGTATTTCAGCTGCTCAAAAAGATCTCAATACCACAGCAAATAACATTGCCAACGTTAATACAATTGGTTTTAAAGAGTCTCGTGCTGAATTTGCTGATGTTTATGCTAATTCTATTTTTTCAAACAGTAAAACTGCAGTGGGTGGTGGTGCAACCACGACTCAAGTGGCACAACAGTTTCAACAAGGTAGCTTACAATTCACCAGTAACTCACTTGATATGGCTATCAGTGGCGGTGGTTTCTTTGTTACGGCATCTGAAGTGGGTACGCAAGATCACTCATTTACACGTGCTGGTGCATTTAAAGTGAACTCTGAAAGTTTCATGACAGATTCAGCGGGTAACTTCTTACAAGGTTTCCCAGTTGATGCCGATGGTAACTCTACTTCGGTGAGCTTATCGAGTACTGTACCGATTAAAATTCCAGATACTGCTGGTAGCCCTGTAAAAACCAGTAATGTTGGTTTGCAAATGAACTTAAATGTAGGTGAGTCAGCATTAGATCCTGCTAACTTTGATCCAAACGATCCAGATACGTTTAATAACTCAACGTCAGTGACTATTTATGATTCATTAGGTGAGTCGCACATTATGACAACCTATTTCATCAAACCAACAGATGGTGCTTATACCGGTGAGAGTAACTGGGTTGCCTTTTATGCCGTTGATGGCGAGCAGGTCGATATTGATCAAGCAAATGGTGGTTCATACGGTGTAGATACTACCGGCGATGGTATTGCAGATGGTACGGCACTTGCTGAAAATGCATCAGGTTGGAAAGGGTCAGTATTGAAGTTTAATGATGCCGGAGCTTACACAGGTTCAGATCCCGCAACTGTTGAAACGGTCGAGCTGGGTGTCAATGGCGCAAATGTTCTAGGTCCTGGTGCTGATGGTACTCAAAAATTAACTCTTGGTTTTAATAACCCAACACAATATGCTTCACCTTTTGAAGTGACTGAGTTAACCCAAGACGGTACAACAGTAGGTCGTTTAACCAATGTGGGTATCGGTTCTGATGGCTTAGTGACTGCAAGTTACAGTAATGGTTCAACTGAGCCACTGGCGCGTGTTGCACTAGTGCGTTTTGCTAATGAACAAGGTTTGACTCAAGTGGGTAATACCTCTTGGAAAGCGAGCTTAGATTCTGGTGCAGCCTTGGCAGGTGAAGCCAATAGTGGCACGTTCGGTAGTATTCGTTCATCAGCACTTGAGCAGTCTAACGTTGATTTGACCACAGAATTGGTTGACTTAATCTCAGCTCAACGTAACTTCCAAGCTAACTCTCGTACGCTTGAGGTGAATAACACCTTGAATCAGTCAATACTACAAATCCGCTAGTTATCGATTAAGGTTTTGATTAATCATAGAGTTTAGATTTTCAAAGAGTTGCCGCAACGGCAACTCTTTGCCATTTTAATTGACCCCCTTCTTATTAGTACCTCACCAGGTAATCGTTTTATTCCATCTCAAATTCATTAGCTTAGCTTTAATTATTTCTACTTTCATGTGTTGGCACACTGATTGCTAGTTCTGTATATATCTTTTGTTATGTAAAAAGTTTGACGGAGCAGCAAATGGACAAATTACTTTATGTTGCCATGAGTGGGGCAAAGCAGAATATGAATGCTTTGGCTGTTCGTGCCAATAATTTAGCTAATGCCAATACTGATGGTTTTAAAGCTGATCTTGCTCAAGCTCGCTCTATGCAAGCATTTGGTGAAGGTCTACCTACACGTGTGTTTGCCATGACAGAAAGTCCCGGACACAACTTTAATTCTGGCCCGATTAAAACTACAGGGCGAGATTTAGACATTGCAATTAAAGATCAAGGTTGGATTGCGGTTCAAAGTAAAGAAGGTGGTGAGGCTTATACCCGTTCTGGGAGTCTAAGTTTTGACAGTACCGGTTTACTGACCAATGGCCGCGGTAATCCAGTGATGGGTGAAGCTGGGCCAATTGTACTGCCTTTACCAATCGATAAAGTTCAGATATCACCTGATGGCATTATTTCTGTAAGACCACAGGGTGCTACCGCAGATGTGATTGAAGAAGTGGCGCGAATTAAATTAGTCAATCCAGATAATGCAGAAATGATGCGTGGCGAAGATGGTTTATTTAGGCTGACATCGGGCTTAAATGCGCCGAATGATCCTAATGTAACCGTTGAGAGCGGCGCAGTTGAAGGAAGTAACGTTAATGCTGTATCGGAAATGGTGGCGTTAATTGATATTCAGCGTCAATACGAAATGCAAGTGAAGATGATGAAAAATGCCGAAGATCTAGATCGCGCATCCTCGTCTTTAATGAGAATTAGTTAGGAGTAATTATTATGCATCCCGCTTTATGGATCAGTAAAACAGGCCTTGATGCCCAACAAACCGATATTGCTGTTATTTCTAACAATGTGGCCAATGCCAGTACCGTTGGCTATAAAAAGAGCCGAGCAGTATTCGAAGATTTACTCTATCAAACCGTCAATCAGGCTGGTGGTATTAGTGCTGATAACACTAAGTTACCTAATGGCTTAAACATTGGTGCAGGTACCAAAGTTGTCGCGACGCAGAAAATGTTCACTCAGGGCAATATGCTAACAACTGACAACTCATTGGACTTAATGATTGAAGGTCCGGGTTTTTTTGAAGTTGAAATGCCGGATGGCACAGCAGCTTACACGCGTAACGGCCAATTCAGTCTTGATGAAAATGGTCAAATCGTGACTCCAGGTTCAGGGTATGTTTTACAACCCTCTATTACTATTCCTGATGATGCCACTTCAATAACTGTATCTTCAGAAGGTGAAATCTCGGTTAAATTATCTGGCGCGACAGAAAGTACGGTTGTTGGTCAATTGGCGATGAGTGATTTCATTAATCCATCAGGGTTAGATCCAGTGGGTCAAAACCTTTACACCGAAACGGGTTCAAGCGGCACGCCTATTCAAGGCACAGCATCATTGGACGGTTTAGGGGCGATTCGTCAAGGCGCGCTTGAGACATCGAATGTAAACGTGACTGAAGAGTTAGTGAACCTTATTCAAAGTCAGCGAATTTATGAGATGAACTCTAAAGTGATTTCAGCTGTTGACCAGATGATGTCTTACGTAACGCAAAACTTATAACGTTTGATGATTAGGAGAGGGATGATGAAAACATATCTAGTCATAGCATCAGTTATTGTGCTATCAGCTTGTAGCTCAACCCAAAAAAAGCCCATTCCTGACGATCCATTTTATGCGCCTGTTTATCCTGATGCACCCGCAACTCAGATGGTATCGACAGGCTCTATTTATATGGACCATCAAGCATCGAGTTTATATTCAGATATCAGAGCACATAAAGTGGGCGATATCATTACGGTGTTATTAAATGAGTCAACACAAGCCACTAAAAGTGCTAACAACGAAATCAAAAAAGATTCAAATTTAAGTGTCGATCCGATTTATGCCGGTGGCGGTAATGTCACCATCAAAGGGGTGCCACTCGATTTGCGCTATTCAGATTCTATGGATACCAAACGTGAGTCTGATGCCGATCAGTCAAACAGTTTAGATGGCAGTATCTCAGCCAACGTAATGCAAGTGCTCAGTAACGGTAATCTAGTGATACGTGGCGAAAAATGGATCTCAATCAATAATGGAGATGAATTTATCCGTGTTACAGGCATGGTTCGTAGTCAAGATATCACCCCAGAAAATACCGTTGAATCAACCCGTGTTGCCAATGCCCGTATTCAATACAGTGGTACTGGCACGTTTGCAGATGTCCAAAAAGTGGGTTGGTTAAGCTCCTTCTTTATGGGCGAATGGTGGCCTTTCTAAGGAGTATGCCATGAAGACTAAATCATTTTTAAAAGGTGTGGTTGTTACAGCAGCTATTACTACAATGTTGGCCCTTACAGCGCCTGTTCAAGCGCAACGAATTAAAGATATTGCCAATGTTCAAGGGGTGCGTAGCAACCAATTGATTGGTTATGGTCTTGTTGTTGGCTTACCAGGCACAGGTGAAAAAACGCGTTATACCGAACAAACCTTTAGAACGATGCTGAAAAACTTTGGCATTAACCTACCTGATAATGTTAAACCGAAAACCAAAAACTCTGCAGTGGTAGCTGTACACGCTGAAATGCCAGCATTTATCAAACCAGGTCAAAATCTTGACATTACCGTATCCAGTATTGGTGAAGCCAAAAGTTTACGTGGTGGAACACTGCTGCAAACTTTTCTTAAAGGAGTCGACGGCAATGTTTATGCTATTGCGCAGGGAAGTTTAGTTGTTAGTGGCTTTAGCGCAGAAGGCCTAGATGGTTCGCAAGTTATTCAAAATACCCCAACAGTGGGACGTATTCCTGGTGGTGCAATGGTTGAACGTAGTGTGATGTCGCCTTTTGCTACAGGTGACCACTTGACGTTTAATCTACATCGTTCGGATTTTTCAACGGCAAAGAGCATGGCTGATGCGATTAATAGCTTTTTAGGCCCTGGAATGGCACGCGCGTTAGATGGCACTTCTATTCAAGTCAGTGCACCACGTGATGCATCTCAACGAGTGTCATTTTTAGCCACATTAGAAAATGTAGAAGTCGAGATAGCCAGCGAGTCGGCGAAAGTGATTGTTAACTCTCGTACAGGCACGATTGTTGTTGGCCAAAATGTGAAGTTAATGCCAGCTGCAGTGACCCATGGCGGTCTAACGGTAACCATTGCTGAGGCCACGCAAGTTTCTCAACCTAATGCTTTTGCAAATGGTCAAACAGTTGTCACTACTGATTCAACCATTGATGTGGCCGAAGCTGACAGCCGTATGTTTCTTTTTGACCCTGGTACCACCCTTGATGAGCTTGTGAGAGCGGTAAACCTTGTAGGTGCAGCTCCTTCTGATGTACTTGCAATACTCGAAGCGTTAAAGATGGCAGGCGCTTTGCATGGAGAACTTATCATCATCTAAAAATTGTCGGTACGACTATGGAAAAGCTGTCAAATTCATCGCACTTTCTGGATCTAGGAGGACTAGATTCATTACGTTCTCAAGCTCAGAAAGACGAGAAAGGCGCGCTTAAAGAAGTCGCGAAACAGTTTGAAGGTATCTTCATTCAAATGCTGATGAAAAGCATGCGTGATGCCAATGCAGCTTTTAAATCAGATAGTCCAATGAACAGCCAAACCACCGAGTTTTTTGAAAACATGCGTGATCAACAAATGTCGGTGGATTTATCAGATAAGGGCATGTTGGGCATAGCAGACTTGATGGTGCAGCAGTTATCACCGCAAGATACTCCATTTAGACCAGCGTCAGTGCTTCGTGGTGATATCGATGCAAAAATAAAGCATGGCATGTTCGATAATCATTCTCGTGATGATAAAACGCTAAATCAACCTGCCATACCGTCTTCTAGCATTGCAGTGCATTCAATTCAGCAACCGGCCATTAATATTGAGCAATTATCTTCGAGCCATGATGCGATTGATGAGGCGGCACTTCAGCAAATTTTGGCTGGAAAGTCGGTGACTTCTGTTGCCACGAGTGGCAATCAATTGCCGCAAACGATAAATAAAGCCCCTAGCGAATTTGAAAATCCTGAGCATTTTGTTGCCGTGTTATATCCCCATGCAGAAAAAGCGGCGAAAGCATTAGGTACCACACCAGAAGTCTTGTTAGCACAATCAGCATTAGAAACTGGCTGGGGACAAAAAATGATCCGCCGTCATGATGGTGAGGCGAGTAACAACTTATTCAATATTAAAGCTGATAAGCGCTGGCAAGGTGATAAAGCCTCGGTGAATACCTTGGAGTATGAACAAGGGGTAGCAGTGAAGCAAAAAGCCGACTTCAGAACCTACGACAGTATTGAGCAGAGTTTTAATGATTTTGTGTCATTTATTTCAAATGGCGAGCGTTATCAAGAAGCTAAAAAAGTGGCAGCAGAGCCTGCCAAGTTTATACATGCATTACAAAAAGCTGGTTATGCCACTGATCCACAATATGCACAAAAAGTGTTGAAGGTGATGGAGTCAGTGACCAATGGGCTTAAGTCTGTATTACCAGGAGAGACTAACTAATGGCTGTTGACTTACTAAACATTGCCCGTACGGGTGTACTGGCTGCGCAATCTCAAATGGGCGTGACCAGTAATAATATTGCCAATGCCAATACGGTGGGTTACCACCGTCAAGTGGCTGAGCAATCGTCATTAGAGTCCCAAAAAATTGGTAATAGTTTTTATGGACAGGGCACTTATGTATCCGATGTTAAACGGATATATAACGACTATGCAGCAAGAGAGTTGCGTATTGGCCAAACCGCAATGAGTGGCGCGGAAACTCGCTTCACTAAAATGAACGAAATGGATCAGCTATATTCTCAAATTGGCTCTATGGTTCCTGATAGATTGACTGATTTTTTTGCCAGTATTAATAGTGTCGCCGATCTGCCTACAGATATTGGTATGCGTGACAGTATGTTAGGTGCTGCACAGCAAACTGCGACTAGCTTGAATCAAATGCAGTCTCACTTAGATTCACAGATGAAACAAACCAATAGTCAAATTGGCGCTGTTGCAGATCGAATCAATGAAATTAGTACTGAGCTCGCCAATATTAATTTAGAGCTAATGAAATCGGGCGGACAACAAGATAGCCAGTTACTTGATCAACAAGATGCGTTAATTCTTGAATTAAGTGAATACTCAGAAGTGAATGTGATTCCGTTAGAAAATGGTGGCAAAAGCGTCATGTTGGGCGGCTCTGTGATGCTAGTGTCTGGTGAAGTGGCTATGCAAGTGGGCACAACCACAGGCGACCCTTATCCTAATGAGCCGAGACTGACAACGTCAACAGGTAACCAAACTTTAGTTATTGATGGTTCTAAACTTGGCGGGCAACTCGGAGAGTTGTTCAAATTTAGGGATGAAACCTTAATTCCAGTTAACCAAGAGTTAGGACAACTTGCTCTAGGTGTTGCTGATGCATTCAATGAAATGCAGTCTAAGGGTTTTGATTTAAATGGTGAGCTTGGACAGAACATTTTTACCGATATTAATGATCCAACGATGGCAGCTGGCCGAGTTGGCGAATACGAAGGTAATACTGGTACTGCCAAATTAAAAGTTAATATTGATGATGTCGGTCAATTAACAGGGAGTGCATATGAGCTTTCATTTACTGCACCTTCATCTTATGAATTAAAAGATACTAAAACGGGTGAGACCCAAGCGTTAACTTATGATGCTGTGAATAACCAATTAACGGGTGGGGATGGTTTTTCTATTCAAATTGATTCAGTTCCAGCGGGTTTCGCTGATGGTGATAGGTTTGAAATAAGACCAAACGCAGGTGCAGCCGCAGGTATCGGGGTTGAAATGACAGACCCTAAAGGTATTGCTGCAGCAGGCCCTAAAATCATAGGCGAGTCAACAAATTCGGGTGATACGAGTGTTCAGTTAACTAGCATAGATCGTACTAATGCTAACTTCCCGCTCACAGACAGTGAAATCACGATTCAGATTGATACCGTCACTAATACATATCAAGCATTTGATGTCGATGGTACTGCTATTGGTGGACCTACTGCATTTACACCACCTCAAATCAGTACACCTTTTGGATTTGATTTTGAAATCGATGATAGTTCTGCTGGCGGTGTTATTGATACTTATACCTTCGACTTGTCATTTGCTGAAGGTGATAACAGTAATGCAGTTGAAATGGCTAAATTGTCAGATGCAAAATTGATGAATGGTGGCACTACAACCTTAGCCGGTGTTTTTGAGGGCAGTAAATTAGATATTGGCAGTAAAACTAAAGCTGCAGCAGTATCTGTTGCGTCTAATGAAGCGGTTTATCAGCAAGCTTACAATCGAGTTCAAAGTGAGTCTGGTGTTAATTTAGATGAAGAAGCAGCTAACCTCATGCGTTTTCAACAGTCATATCAAGCTTCCGCCAGAATCATGACAACTGCTCAGCAGATGTTTGACTCATTGCTTAGTTCTGTTCGCTAGGAGAATCAGTTATGCGAATTTCAACCGCTCAAATGTTTAACCAGAATACTTCTAGTATTTCAAAGGGGCAGTCTGCAACCAATAAAATTCTTGAACAGTTGGCAAGCGGCAAAAAGATTAATACTGCTGGCGATGATCCTGTGGCGGCAATTGGTGTTGATACCTTAAGGCAGAAAAACGCACTAGTTGATCAATATGTCAAAAATGTTGATTACGCTCAAAAGCACCTTGGATTAAGTGAAAGCAAACTAGGCAGCACTGAAACCTTGATGGGCAGTATGCGTGAACAGTTACAACGCGCCGCAAACGGCAGTTTATCTCAGTCTGAACGGCAAATGATTGCCGATGAAATGAAAGATAGCTTAGAAGAGTTAATGTCGATAGCCAATACTAAAGACGAGTCTGGCAATTATATTTTCGCGGGGAACAACACGAATAACCCTCCGTTTGCTTTTGATAACAATGGCGAAATTGTTTATAACGGAGATAGCGGAGAGCGGCAAAGTATTGTTGCCTCCGGTGTCACCGTAGGAACAAATGTGCCAGGGGATACGGTATTTATGAATGCCTTAAACCCTTTAGGTGACTATGGCGTCAATTATTTGCCATCCCAACAAGGTGACTTTACCGTAGATAAGGCGGCAATATTTGATTCCGCTGCTCATGTTGAAGATACCTACACGTTTAAGTTTGTTGATAACGCCGGTGTATTGGATTTACAAATAGAAGACTCTGGCGGAACAGTTATTTCTACAGTGCCCAATTTTGATCCCAGTAACCCTGTAAGCTTTAACGGTATTGAGGTTCAATTGTCTGGACAGCCCGTTGCAGGTGACTCTTTCACTATGGAACCGCAAGAAACAGTCAGTATTTTAGATACCTTTAATCAAGCAATTTCTATGCTTGAAGACCCTACAATACCAAATACTCCCCAAGGTAACTCAAAGTTGGCACAGCTATTGAATAATATCGATAGTGGTCAAATTCAAGTCAGTGCGGCAAGAAGTATTGCAGGCAATAGCTTGAAGAGTTTAGAAAGTATCTCTACAAATCACGCAGAAGAAAAAATCGTTAATGACAGTGCTTTATCCATGCTTGAAGATTTGGATTATGCCGCAGCAATAACTGAGTTTGAAAAACAGCAACTGGCATTAAATGCCGTGTCGAGTGTATTCGGCAAAGTCGGTTCTATTTCGTTGTTTGACTATATCTAGCAAGGTTTTTGAATTTTGCAAGATATGTAAACAATAATGACCCACGTTAAATTGTAAAATTTAGCCAAGCTCCAAAGTCTTGGCAACAAAACTAAGAATGAGGATTTATTTATGGCTATTACAGTAAATACAAACGTTACATCAATGAAGGCACAGAAAAACTTAAACACTTCAACTCAGGGGTTGGCGACCTCGATGGAACGCTTATCTAGTGGTTTACGTATTAACAGTGCAAAAGATGATGCGGCAGGTCTGGCTATTTCTAACCGCTTGAACTCTCAAGTTCGTGGTTTAGAAGTGGGTATGCGTAATGCAAATGATGCAATTTCGATTGCACAAATTGCTGAAGGCGCGATGCAAGAACAAACAAATATGCTGCAACGTATGCGTGATCTAACGATTCAATCTGAAAATGGTGCAAACAGCACAGAGGATTTAGCTGCACTTAAAGCTGAAATGGATCAACTTGCAGAAGAGATTACCGCTATTGGTGGCAGTACTGCATTTGGTGATACTAAGTTATTAACCGGTGACTTTTCAGCAGGTAAAACTTTCCAAGTTGGCCATCAAGATGGCGAAGATATTAGTATAACTGTAAAGCAAAGTGACTCAACAAGCTTATCAGTTGCCGCTTTAACTAATGCTACTTCTGCAGGGCGAGCTTCTTCCCTTAACAAAATTGATGCAGCGATTAAGTCAATTGATGAACAACGTGCTGACTTAGGTGCAAAACAAAACCGTTTAGCACACAACATCGCTAACAGTGCTAACACTCAGGCAAACGTTGCTGATGCTAAGAGCCGAATTGTAGATGTAGATTTCGCCAAAGAAACAGCTGAAATGACCAAAAATCAGGTATTACAACAAACAGGTAGTTCAATGCTTGCACAAGCGAATCAATTACCTCAAGTTGCACTTTCGCTACTGGGGTAATTTACATCCCAGAAATGTAGTTTAGTTAACCAATTGCATAAAAAGCCATATCCATTTTTGAATGAATATGGCTTTTTTAATGCCTGTAAGCCACTGTTTTCTAGCTAATATGATAAATGTTCGAAAAATGTTCAAATAATTTCTAAAGTATCTTAAAACGCTGCCGTTAAAGTATTTGTAACCCAATAGACCCGCCTGGCAATAAAGACAGGCAATGTTTTAAAGCCAGGTATAAAGAGGAATCAAATTATGGCTATTACAGTAAATACAAACGTAACTTCAATGAAAGCGCAAAAGAACTTAAACGCTTCAACTGGTAACTTAGCCACATCGATGGAACGTTTATCAAGCGGTTTACGTATTAACAGTGCAAAAGATGATGCGGCGGGTTTAGCGATTTCTAACCGTTTGAACTCTCAAGTTCGTGGTTTAGAAGTGGGCATGCGTAACGCTAACGATGCAATTTCAATTGCGCAAATTTCTGAAGGCGCGATGCAAGAGCAAACTAACATGCTTCAGCGCATGCGTGACCTGACTGTACAATCTGAGAATGGTGCAAACAGTACTGAAGATTTAGCAGCTATTAAAGCAGAGATGGACGAGCTTGCCTTAGAAATCACTGAAATCGGAAACAATACTGCATTTGGTGATACTAAATTATTGGATGGTAGTTTTTCAGGCGGCAAGAATTTCCAAGTTGGTCACCAAGATGGCGAAGACATTACTATTACAGTAGCTACAAGTGATTCGACTAGCTTATCAGTTGGAGGTCTAACTAATGCTACCTCCGCAGGTCGTGCTTCAGCTCTAACTAAAATTGACGCAGCGATTGCCACTATTGATAGCCAACGTGCAGATTTAGGTGCGAAACAAAACCGTCTTGCTCACAACATTGCTAACAGTGCTAACACTCAAGCAAACGTTGCAGATGCTAAGTCTCGAATCGTAGATGTGGATTTTGCTAAAGAAACAGCTGAAATGACTAAGAATCAGGTTTTACAACAAACGGGTTCAGCAATGCTTGCACAAGCTAACCAACTACCTCAAGTTGCACTTTCTCTTCTCTAATTTGACTAATCGAATTAGAGTTTGAAAATTTAAGAAGGGAGGTCTTGATAGATCTCCCTTTTGTCGTTTTTGATGATGATTATCGTACTAAACTAACTAAGAGGCGTAAGATGGCTATGGATATCAATTTTACTGGTACCTCAAATACCCTTACTGATAATATGGGGACTCGTCAGCTTACTGAGACTAAGGCTGCGGTAGCTGAAGAAAAGTCGAAAGTCACTGAGCTTGAAAAAACAGAGCAAGAAAGTAAAGATTTGACAGAAAAAGATTCTGACAAACAAGATTTAGCAGATATTACCAACGATCTTAATGATATGACTGCATTGATGCGAAAAGGTTTGGCTTTCAAATTAGATGATGATTCCGGTCAAAATGTCATTAGCGTTATGGATGTAGATTCAGGTGATATAATAAGACAGATACCCAATGCCGAAGCGTTGGAATTATCAAAAAAACTGGCTGAAGTGGCAGGAATTTTGCTTAATACAGAAGCATAAAATCAGCAGTTTTAGTAATCTTTGGTCGCTCACATTTTTATCGAAGTATCTAAGAGGAAATTATGGCATTAACAGCAACTGGTATTGGCTCGGGCCTTGATATCAACACCATTGTCGGTGTATTGGTCGATGCTGAAAAACTTCCCAAAGAGGCACTATTCGACAAAAGTGAAGCAACAATAGATGCTAAGGTTTCAGCTATCGGTTCATTGAAAAGTAAATTATCTACCTTCCAAGATGCGTTAGAGAAACTGAGCGATCCTGATTCATTAAATATTCGCAAAGTGTCTACGGGTGACAGTATTTATTTTGGCGCTACGGCCGATAAAACTGCGCAAACAGGTAGTTATCAGATCCAAGTCGAGCAACTCGCATCTTCACATAAAGTGGCTGGAGCAAACGTTGCTGATCCAACTTTAGGTGTCGGGGCTGGTAGTTTGGACCTCTCTGTCAACGGTGAAGCTTTCTCTGTTGATATTGAAGCGACTGATTCACTTGAAGATATTGCCAGTAAAATTAACAGTTCAACTGAGAATTCTGGTGTGACAGCCACCATTATTACAAGTGATGCTGGAAGTCGGTTAGTGTTTAGCTCAGATGAGCCTGGTACAGACAATGAAGTTACTATAACTGCAACAGATACTGCAGGTACAGGACTAGATGACATGTTTGGCGCCGGTAACCTGACGACATTACAAACTGCTGAAAATGCAGTTTTATACATAGATGGTCAAAAAGTAACATCACAATCTAATGAAGTTACAGATGCCATCGCTGGTGTGACTCTGTCGTTAACAGATGCTGACATTGCTAAGACAACAACATTGAAAATAGAACAAGATGACGAGCTGGTTAAAGAGAATATCCAAGCCTTTGTTGACGCTTACAATACATTAGTTACTTCAATTAGTGACATGTCTAAATACGATACTGAAAAAGAAGAAGCGGCTGCTTTGCAGGGGGATTCGATGATCCGCTCAATCGAATCTCAAATGCGCAGTATGATCAGTAACCGAGTCGATGTTGATGGACAAACTGTTGCATTATATGACATAGGCATCGAGACTGATCGATACGGTAAAATGTCAATTGATAGTGATAAGTTAGATACTGCAATTAGTGAAAATATGGATTTAGTTGAAGGCTTATTTGCGACTCCTGATACTGGGATCGCTAATCGTTTAGATACTATGGTCGAAGGTTATGTGAAAACTGGTGGACTCATTGATAACCGAAATAATAGCTTAACCAGTGAAAAGAGTCGTTTAGATGACCAACGAGACGCATTTAGTTTGAAAATGGAGCTGTTAGAAGCAAGATTATTTAAACAGTTCAATACAATGGATTTAATCGTTGCTCAAATGAACCAACAAAGTTCGGGCCTCGTAGAGCGTTTAAATTCACTTCCAGGCTCAGTTCCAAGCAGTTAATTTATGAAACAACTTAACGAAACTAATAAAAAAATAGAACAAACACTGCAGACATTAGAAAATACCCCATCAGAAAATGAACAGTCTGATGAGTTGGTATCTATTTTGCAAGAGTTGACTGTAGAGCGTCAAATTTTACTCGATAGTATTGATGAGACAGATGTAGAACTTGCTAAAAAGACACTTCAAGAACAGATCGTAATTAGTGAAGGGTTTGAATTAAGGGCGAGAAATGTTCTTAAGCATATTCAGGCATTGCTTCAAGCTAGAAAGAAAAATCAACGCCAAATTAATATATATCAATCAGTCGATTCAAATAAGTAGCGAAGGTGACCTATGAGAGGATCAATAAAATCTTACCGCAAAGTATCTCTAGATAGTGAGATTGCTGTTGCTTCCCCGCATCGTTTAATCCAAATGATGTTCGATGGTGCTTTGTTGCGTTTAGCTCAAAGTCGTTACGCAATCGAAACTCAAGATTTACAAGGCAAAGGCGTTGCAATCAATAAAGCGATTGGAATTATAAACGGTCTAAATAACAGCTTGAATATGGATGTAAAAGATTCTGTAGCGGGTAATTTAAGTGAACTATATGACTTCATGTTACGCCGTATTTCAGAGGCAAATATGAATAATGATGTTAAAGCGATTGATGATGTTTCGGGGATTCTTCGAACCATTAAAGAAGGCTGGG
This sequence comes from Shewanella sp. 10N.286.52.E4, assembly GCF_041468785.1. NCBI lineage: Bacteria > Pseudomonadati > Pseudomonadota > Gammaproteobacteria > Alteromonadales > Shewanellaceae > Shewanella > Shewanella sp. 10N.286.52.E4. The sequence goes on along the minus strand of NZ_JBFRJJ010000028.1, from coordinate 107,847 downwards.
ATGCCATTCCTCAAGATATGCACTTGATGACTTCAGAAGCAAGTTGATACTAAGTGTTACGATTGTAAAACAGGCGCCAATGGCGTCTTTTTTATTGCTGATAAGTTTTAAGGTTGCAGTTAAAGCGAATGCTCGTTTTATTTACTTTTTGAAATAAAATGTTGAAACCTGCCTATAAAAACAACTGTTGGTGACTTAAATCAACAGCATGGTAGAATAATGTCTTCTGATGCTTGATTCTCATGCTCTGATAATACAATATTTAATTTTTGCGTATTCGTTTAAACTTTATTGCTGGTTTGGCTATATTTAAGTAAAGATTAAAAAATATGAGTATGCATTCTGCTATGTTAATGTTTATATTATAATTGTGTCTTCTGACTCAAAAAATATAGCGTGATAATCAATATTCAAGTCTAGACTCTGTAATGTGTGCTAACTCTATGATGTTTGCAAATAGACAGCCAATAACATGAATATGACTTTGAATAACTAATAACTAGAGCTTTGGCCTTCTTAATGATGCAAATAGAACAACGAATTTTAATTGTTGCTGAACCTTCTGAGCGAGTCTCTCGTCTTTGTTGTATTTTTGAATTCTTAGATGAAAAACATCATGTCATCTCTACTGATGATCTTGCTTCATTATCACGTGAATCTCGTTTTAGAGCCTTAGTCATTGATACTGAATCAGTATCGCCAGAGTTTATCAAAGATGTTCAGTCATCCATTCCTTGGCAGCCAGTATTATTGATTGGTACGCTTGAAATTAATGGTGTTAATGTACTTGGCACTATTGATGAGCCTATCAATTACCCTCAATTAACTGAGCTACTTCATTTTTGTCAGGTTTATGGTCAAGCTAAGCAACCACAAATTCCTACCAGTGCTAATCAAACTAAGTTATTCCGTTCACTCGTCGGGCGAAGTGAAGGGATAGCCAATGTTCGTCATCTGATAAGCCAAGTGGCCACTTCAGGTGCGACTGTTTTAGTATTAGGTCAGTCTGGTACAGGTAAAGAAGTTGTAGCCCGCAATATTCACTACATGTCAGAGCGACGGGATGGTCCTTTCATTCCGGTAAACTGTGGCGCAATTCCACCTGAATTATTAGAAAGTGAACTTTTTGGACATGAAAAAGGCTCATTTACTGGCGCAATTTCAACTCGTAAAGGCCGTTTTGAATTGGCTGAGAATGGCACACTATTTCTAGATGAAATTGGTGATATGCCGCTGCAAATGCAGGTTAAGTTACTACGCGTATTGCAAGAAAAAGTATTTGAAAGAGTGGGTGGTTCTAAAACTATTACCACTGATGTGAGGGTTGTTGCTGCAACACATCGTGATTTAGAAACGATGATAAATGATAATTTATTTCGTGAAGATCTTTATTATCGATTGAATGTCTTTCCAATCGAAATGCCATCGCTCAGCGAGCGCCGTGATGATGTGCCTCTTTTACTGCAGGAATTGGTGAGCAGAGTCTTCAATGAAGGGCGGGGTAAAATCCGTTTTACCCAGCGTGCAATAGAGTCATTAAAAGAACATAACTGGTCAGGAAACGTGCGTGAGTTATCTAACTTGGTCGAGCGCCTGACGATACTTTTCCCTGGCGGACTGGTCGATGTTAATGATTTACCGCGAAAGTATCGTTATATCGATGTGCCAGAGTACAGTGTTGAAATTAGCGAAGAGCAACAAGAGCGTGATGCATTAGCGTCAATTTTCAGTGATGATGAACCTATTGAGATCCCTGAAACCCGTTTCCCAAGTGAATTACCGCCAGAAGGTGTCAACTTAAAAGATTTATTAGCTGAGCTAGAAATCGATATGATCCGCCAAGCTCTAGAGCAGCAAGATAATGTGGTTGCTAGAGCAGCAGAAATGTTGGGGATTAGACGAACAACCTTAGTTGAAAAAATGCGTAAATATGGCATGAGCAAAGATTAACCAGTTTTGCCATAAACGGTTACACTAAAGCATGCCTCATGGCATGCTTTTTTATGCTTATGATTTACACATAACGTTTTGGCACACCAAATGCATCAGCTTACACAAAAGTTAATATTTTGACGGAGTGGCTATGTTTTCGGCGCACAGCAGTTTAGCACAATCGATGGTAGAGCCTAATTCTATTACAGAAATGGGATCGAGTTATAATGCCTCAAATTCCTATGCTCTTAACGATACGGCTCAAGAAAGCTCCTATTCAGCACCTCAAGGATTAGACTATCAAGAAGTCGGTTATCAAGCACTTGATAATCAAGACCTTTACACCTCAAAAAACGATAATATTTCCGAGGCTTCAGCAAGCGTTAATCATGATTTAGCTGGACAAATAGCCCGTTCAGCACCGCAAAAGGCGGCGAATATGTCAAATCAAATGGCGCACATTCTGCAAGCGATGCCTTCAGGTGTTGTTATCATTAATGGTGATGGACTGGTTACATTGGCAAACCCTGTGGCAACAGAGCTTTTAGGTAGACCGCTACAAGGGGCTAAATGGTTCGATATTATTAACCGCGCTTTTTCACCGCAAGAAGATGATGGTCATGAAGTCTCACTTAAAAACGGTCGAAGAGTTAAACTGGCTATTACTCCGTTAACGCCAGAACCTGGACAATTAATTGTTTTAACAGATTTAACCGAAACACGTTTATTACAGAAAAATTTGTCGCACCTCCAACGCTTATCGGCGTTAGGAAAAATGGTCGCAACCTTGGCTCACCAGGTAAGAACACCGCTTTCTGCCGCTATGTTATATGCATCTAACCTTGCTAGTCCAAAACTGAATGATACGGCTAAAAAACGATTTCAAACTAAATTAGTCGACAGGTTGAATGAACTTGAGCGACAAGTAAATGACATGCTGTTAATGGCTAAAAATAAGCAAGATGATGCATCCCAGGTGACTGACGTTGAAGATATTATCGAACCTGTACTTGCTAGTTGTGAACCCATTGCTGAAAAAAAACAGTGTCAGTTAAATTATTTTAATCAAGCTAGTGAACGAATGTTAGCTAATAGTAATGCGCTAAGTTCAGCAATTAATAATCTTGTTATGAATAGCTTAGAGGCTAATGCCACAGAAATTAGAATCATTACAGCTTCATCTAATACTCATATTAATATTGATGTTATTGATAATGGCAAAGGATTAGCAGCTGATATGCAGCAACAGATTCTAGAGCCATTTTTTACAACCAAAAGCCAAGGTACAGGTTTAGGCTTAGCAGTTGTTCAAACGGTAGTAAGAAATCATAAAGGGACAGTGCAAGTCTCATCACAACCAAATAAAGGCTGTTTAATCAGATTGTCATTCCCGATTTATCAATCGCATAAAACTCAGACGACAGGTTTCGAAAGTGAAGTGTTAAACAATGAAGCATTAGCTGATAACAACATTACAGATAACGACTTAAGTAAAACAGAACGTGGCGCAGAAAATCACAATAGCCCGGAGGCATCACATGGGTGAAGCAAAACTATTACTCGTTGAAGATGACGCATCTTTACGTGAGGCCTTACTCGACACCTTACTGCTGGCAAGCTATGAATGTGTTGATGTTGCATCTGCAGAAGATGCAATTCTTGCTCTCAAGTCAACAGAATTTGATTTGGTTATTAGTGATGTTCAAATGGAAGGCATTGGTGGTATAGGCTTGTTAAATTATTTACAGCAGCAAAACTGTAAAGTGCCAGTGCTACTGATGACCGCTTATGCAACCATTGATAGTGCGGTTAGTGCGATTAAACTTGGTGCTGTTGATTATCTAGCGAAACCATTTGCGCCAGAAGTACTACTTAACCAAGTGTCACGTTATTTACCCCTAAAGCAAAATCTTGATCAGCCTGTGGTGGCTGATGACAAAAGTTTGGCATTACTTTCTATTGCCCAGCGTGTAGCCAGTTCAGATGCGTCAGTGATGATTATGGGGCCAAGCGGTTCAGGAAAAGAGGTATTGTCACGATACATACATCAAAATAGCTCGCGTTCACAACAACCCTTTATTGCAATTAATTGTGCCGCCATTCCAGAAAATATGCTCGAAGCGACATTATTTGGTTATGAAAAAGGCGCTTTTACTGGCGCATACCAAGCTTGTCCCGGTAAATTTGAACAAGCTCAAGGTGGTACGATTTTATTAGATGAAATTTCAGAAATGGAATTAGGTCTTCAAGCTAAGCTACTGCGAGTGTTACAAGAACGAGAAGTTGAACGTTTAGGTGGGCGTAAAACTATTTCTCTTGATGTGCGTGTACTTGCTACTTCTAACAGAGACTTAAAAGAAATGGTGGCATCAGGCGGTTTCAGAGAAGATTTATATTATCGAATTAACGTATTCCCGTTAACTTGGCCTGCTTTGAATCAACGACCAGCTGATATCTTACCACTTGCGCGTCATTTATTGGTTAAGCATGCTAAGAATGCCAATATCTCACCTGTGCCGACTTTGGATGAAGTGGCTTGTAGACGTTTGTTGACTTATCGCTGGCCAGGAAATGTTCGTGAGCTGGATAATGTGATTCAACGAGCACTCATTCTTCATACTGGAGAGGCTATTTCAACAGCAGATATCATATTAGATTCAAATGAAGTTGAATTACAGCAACCTGAACCTACTCAAGTCAAACCTGTAGTTGAAAATGAAGGACTTGGTGATGAGTTAAAAGCTCAAGAGCATGTAATTATTCTTGAGACACTTAACCAGTGTAATGGTAGCCGCAAAGATGTAGCGGAAAAGCTAGGCATCAGTGCTAGAACCTTACGTTATAAAATGGCCAAGATGCGCGATATGGGAATACAAGTCCCTGCCTAGCTTTTAGCTAGACTCCTACAAAGTAAACCTGATCTAGCTTTCGATCAGGTTTACTTGTTCACTTGCTAGTCAAACAGTCATCCATTAGTAATAAAATCACCCAAACTATCGCGTTAATTCTATTGTTGGCATCCTACTTGCTAAATCTATTGTAACTGGTTTTTAGTCGTCAAATATCCGACGAATAGGAGATTACAATGCAGATTAGCTCGAATCCTTTCTTACAAGAAATGCAATCACTTCGTGGTGAAATCTCGCCTAATCTTCGCTCACCTATCCAACCGGATATGATCCAGAAAGTAGGCAATACTTCAGGTGCAGACTTCGGAGAATTGCTTTCTCAAGCTGTTGGCGGTGTGACAGAGTTACAGAAAAACTCGGCTAATCTAGCCACTCGTTTAGAGATGGGTGATTCTACGGTAACTTTATCAGATACCGTTATTGCTCGTGAAAAATCTGGTGTGGCTTTTGAAGCGACAGTACAGGTAAGAAATAAGCTTGTCGAAGCTTACAAAGAAATTATGAGCATGCCTGTTTAGGCCTCTTTATCAGATTAGAAAGTAGGTAATTATTGTGAGTACAGATCTCGTATTAGATTCAGATACCGCTAGTAGCACAGGGATTCAGCAGGAAAACAAACCTGGTTTGATGAGTTCTTTTGGTAGTGCTGATTTTATGCGTCAAATTACTATGATTCTGGCATTAGCCGTTTGTTTGGTATTGGCTGTATTTATGATGATGTGGGCGCAAGAGCCTGAGTACAGACCGTTAGGTCAAATGGAAACAAACGAAATGATCCAAGTGTTGGACGTTTTGGATAAAAATAAAATTGCCTATAAAATTTCTGGTGATGTCGTCAGTATTCCTGAAGACAAATATCAAAATGTAAAACTATTACTAGCTCGTGCAGGCGTTGAAGCATCAAGCCAGCCAACAGATTACCTAAGTAAAGACAGTGGCTTCGGTGTTAGCCAACGAATGGAGCAAGCACGCTTAAAGCAAAGCCAAGAAGTCAATTTAGCCCGAGTAATTGAAGAACTAAATAGCGTAACTCGCGCTAAAGTTATTTTAGCTTTGCCAAAAGAAAATGTTTTTGCCCGCAATAAATCCAAACCAAGTGCAACTGTTGTGGTCAATGTTCGTCGAGGCAGTTTAGGACAAGAAGAAATTGACTCTATCGTCGATATTGTTGCTTCAGCAGTACAGGGCTTAGACCCAACGAGAGTGACTGTAACTGACTCTAATGGCCGTTTATTAAATTCAGGCAGCCAAGATGCGGCATCATCTAGAGCGCGCCGCGAACAAGAATTGGTTCAACAGAAAGAAGCTGAGTATCGTAATAAAGTCGAATCGATTTTAATGCCGATATTAGGACCTGAAAATTTTACTTCTCAGGTCGATGTGAACATGGATTTTACTGCGGTTGAACAAACGGCCAAACGCTTTTCACCTGATTTACCTGCGATTCGTAGTGAAATGACCATTGAACGTAATTCATCAGGTCAATCAATGGGCGGTATTCCTGGCGCTTTATCAAATCAACCGCCAATGGAATCAAACATCCCACAAGAAGTCGGTGAAGCAGAAACTACCTCAGTCAGTGGTGACAGCCACCGTGAAGCGACCCGTAACTTTGAGTTAGACACCACAATTAGTCATACACGTCAGCAAGTTGGCCAAGTAAGACGAGTCAGCGTGTCAGTGGCGATTGATTATAAACCAGGTGCGGTTGATGAAAATGGTGTGGTCACTAGAGTGCCAAGAACCGAACAAGAGCTGACGAATATTCGCCGTTTACTGGAAGGGGCTATGGGCTTTACTAGCCAACGTGGTGATACTTTAGAAGTGGTTACCGTTCCATTTATGGATCAATTAATTGAAGCATTACCTGAGCCTGAATTATGGGAGCAACCTTGGTTTTGGCGCGCAGTAAGACTGGTTTTAGGTGCATTATTGGTCTTAGTCTTGATTTTATTTGTTATCAGACCAATGTTGAATAAGTTGCTGAAAGCCAATGAAGTTGAAATGCCAGAAGAGGCTCGCTTAGGTCATGAATTGGCTGAGATTGAAGATCAATATGCTGCAGATACACTCGGAATGCTCAATACTCAGCAAGCTGATTATAGTTATGCAGATGATGGCTCAATTCAAATCCCAAATCTTCATAAAGATGATGATATGATTAAGTCAATACGGGCATTAGTGGCAAATGAACCTGAACTTTCTACCCAAGTAATTAAGAGTTGGTTACAAGACGATGGCAAATGATGACGTTGCGGTAGCAGAGGCTACTAAAGGGTTTAACCCAGATGATTTAACGGGAACTGAAAAGACCGCTATTTTACTGTTAAGCCTAAGTGAAGCTGACGCGGCTTCAATACTAAAACACTTGGAACCAAAACAGGTTCAAAAAGTCGGTATGTCTATGGCGGCCATGGAAGACTTTGGTCAAGAAAAAGTCATTGGCGTACATAAGTTATTTCTTGAAGAGATTCAAAAATTTTCGTCTATTGGTTTTAATAGTGAAGAGTTCGTAAGAAAAGCCTTAACAGCAGCACTTGGCGAAGATAAAGCCGGTAATTTAATTGAACAAATTATCATGGGTAGCGGTGCTAAAGGCTTAGATTCATTAAAATGGATGGATGCACGTCAAGTTGCAACCATTATTCAAAATGAGCATCCGCAAATTCAAACCATTGTTTTATCTTATCTAGAACCTGATCAGGCCGCAGAAATATTCAGTCAGTTTCCTGAAAATACTCGCTTAGATCTGATGATGCGTATTGCTAATTTAGAAGAAGTACAGCCAGCTGCATTGCAAGAATTGAATGATATTATGGAGAAACAGTTCGCAGGCCAAGGCGGCGCACAAGCAGCGAAAATGGGTGGACTTAAAGCTGCTGCTAATATTATGAACTTCTTAGATACAGGCGTTGAAAGCCAGATTATGGAAACAATGCGTGAATCAGACGAAGAGATGGCTCAGCAAATTCAAGATCTTATGTTTGTATTTGAAAACTTGATTGATGTTGATGACCGCGGAATTCAAGTTTTACTAAGAGAAGTACAGCAAGATGTGCTGATGAAGGCATTAAAAGGCACTGATGACCAATTGTCAGATAAAATTATCGGTAATATGTCTAAACGTGCCGGTGAATTATTACGTGATGATCTTGAAGCAATGGGACCTATTAGGATCAGTGAAGTTGAAGTGGCCCAAAAAGAAATTCTCGCAATTGCTCGTCGCTTAAGTGATAGTGGTGAAATTATGCTTGGTGGCGGTGGTGGTGAAGAGTTCTTATAATGCCATCATTATAATTTTATCCATAAGCCATTACCGTTTAGCTGCAATATAAAACCATTAATCGCTGTAGAAATTAGGCATATCCATGACGGAATCTAAAACCAATAAATCAATCGAAAATGATGACTTAGATTTCAGTCATTGGCAATTGCCTGATGTCACCGAAGATCAAACAGACTCTCCGTCTAATTTATTTGGACACTTAGGTAGCCAAAACCCACCTGCTAAATCAGAAGAAAAACCGCTTCTACCTCCAACCATGGCAGAAATTGAACAAATCAGAGTTGAAGCTGAGCAGGAAGGGTTTGAGCAAGGAAAAGTAGCAGGTCACAGCCAAGGTCTTGAACAAGGTAAACTTGAAGGTCTTGAAGTCGGGCACGCTGAAGGCTTTGCTCAGGGGGAACAACAAGGCTATGAAGTTGGCCAAGTTAAAGTCAATGAAGTGCTCGAGAAATTAACTCAATTGGTAAAACAATTCGAGCAACCATTGATGTTACTTGATGCTGAAATTGAAGCAGAAGTATTACAGTTAGCAATCAACCTAGCTAAATCTATTGTTGGTCATGAACTCAAAACCCATCCTGAGCATATTTTATCAGTCTTGCGTCAAGGTGTTGACTCCCTGCCGATTAAAGAGCAACAGGTTAAACTCAGACTGCATCCAGATGATGCTACCTTAGTGATGCAATTATACAGCGATGCACAATTAGAAAAAAATCATTGGGACATTGAAGCTGACCCTTCATTAAATCCAGGTGATTGTATTATCAATAGCATGCGTTCAAGCGTTGATTTGCGGGTAGAAGAGAGAATGCGTCAGGTATTGCAAGAGTTACACGAGCAAGCCTCTGGCATTCAAGCAAATGTGCAAACGATAAAAACTGAACATCCGCAATATACGACTGAAGTCGTGGATCACTTACCAGAAAGTCAATCTTCAAGCTTAACGACGGAAAACAGTCAAATTACTGAAGTGACTGATTCAAAAATCAGTGAGAATGATACAAGTCTGCAAGAAGCAACTCGTCATGAACCATTGATAGAAGAATCATCTATAAAAGATCAAAGTTTCCAAGTTGCAGATTCTTCAGTTGACCTTCATAACACAACAGCAATTGAAAATGGTGCAGACGAGCAATCCAAAATTTTAGAAACTGATGAGGTACGAGACAATGCAAAGCCGTCAACATCAGTTACTGAATAAACTCAAAAACCAAAGTCAAAAAGTCAGCCCACTTAGGCCGGTAGCCAGTGGGCAGTTAGTGCGTGTTGTGGGCTTAACATTAGAGGCTACAGGCTGTAGAGCACCTGTGGGCAGTTTATGCTCGATTGAAACTATGGCGGGTGAATTAGTTGCCGAAGTGGTTGGGTTCGATGACGAGCTGTTGTACTTAATGCCCGTTGATGAATTAAGAGGTGTACTACCTGGGGCAAGAGTGCGGCCATTAGGTGAGCAGTCAAGTTTGAATGTCGGACTGAGTTTGTTGGGCAGAGTGCTTGATGGCAGTGGTTCACCACTTGATGGCTTAGGGCCATTAAATACAGATCAACAAGCTTCTCGTCATGCACCGCCAATTAATCCACTTGCTAGACGTGCCATTTCTGAACCTTTAGATGTAGGGGTAAGGGCCATCAATGCCATGCTAACAGTGGGTAAGGGTCAGCGAATGGGCTTATTTGCTGGCTCTGGTGTGGGTAAAAGTGTGCTATTAGGCATGATGACTCGCGGGACAACTGCTGACATTATTGTTGTAGGGCTAGTGGGCGAGCGTGGTCGTGAGGTAAAAGAGTTTATTGAAGAGATCCTTGGTGAAGAAGGACGGGCTCGCTCCGTTGTCGTAGCCGCACCAGCTGACACTTCGCCATTAATGCGTCTTCGTGCTTGTGAAACATCCACTCGTATAGCTGAATACTTTCGTGACTTGGGGTACAACGTTTTATTATTGATGGATAGCTTAACCCGTTATGCTCAGGCGCAACGTGAAGTGGCGTTAGCTGTTGGAGAACCGCCAGCAACAAAAGGCTATCCGCCATCAGTATTTGCTAAATTACCAAGACTGGTTGAACGGGCTGGTAACGGAGGCCCTGGACAAGGTTCCATTACTGCTTTTTATACTGTACTGACAGAAGGTGATGATCAGCAAGATCCCATTGCAGATGCGTCAAGAGCGATTCTTGATGGTCACATTGTTTTATCTCGCACACTTGCTGATTCTGGTCATTACCCAGCTATTGATATTGAACAATCTATTAGTCGTGTTGCGCCAATGGTGATTGCGCCAGAACATTTAGAATCGATGCGTTTAGTTAAGCAAATGTATTCTACCTATCAGCAAAATCGCGACCTCATATCCATTGGAGCATATTCTCAAGGTAGCGATCCGCGAATAGACAATGCCATTAGGTTACAACCTGCGATGAATGCATTTTTAAGACAGGGCTTTAAAGATGTTATCTCGTTTAATGATAGCCAAACTATGGTGGGGCAAATCGCTGCCCAATGTAAATAATGCGCCGCGCTGATCCTCTGTTGACAGTATTAAAAATCAATAAAGAAGCTGAAGAGCAAGCTGCTTTGCAATTAAAGTCTGCCCAGCTTGAGCAGCAAAAATGCCAAGGTCAGCTAGATGCTCTGAATAACTATCGTCTTGAATACATGAAGCAAATGGGTGAAACCCAAGGCAAAACTTTAAGTGCCAGTGAATACCATTCATTTCATGAATTTATTAAGCAAGTCGATCAAGCGCTCATTCAACAAGTTAATGCAGTAAAAGAAACTGAAAAACAAACGGGTTATCGCCAAGTACATTGGCAAGAAAAGCAGCAAAAACGTAAAGCTGTGGAAATGTTACTAGAAAAAAATGCATTAAAAGCGCAAATAATTGCAAATAAACGTGAACAAAAAGCATCGGATGAATTTGCGATGCAACAATTCATCCGTAAAAAACCTCGCTAGAAATCTTCTTAAACTTAACGCTTAAACTTGACTCTAAACTTTCATTTTTCAGTCTGATAGTTACCTTGCGATGAAAGAGTAAATAACCTTAAAAACCAATATTCTAATAAGCTGGCATTTTAATTGCTTATTTATAGAGTTAGTTAGTGAAGTGTCAGCTTTGTGACTGTTATCAGGATCCGATTGTTGTACCAATTGGTTCGTTATGAGTGATGTTGAGTGGAGTTTGTTATGCAACAAATGAGCAGTATTTTATTGGGGAATAGTGGCAAAACCACCAATTCGCAGGTTTCAGGAACCGTGCAACTCGATGATAAACAGTCTTTTTTATCTGTCTTTAATCAAGCATCACAAGTGGATGTAGATAAAACTAAGCTCAGTCTAAATACTAATGAACAACCAGCAAGTATCGATGCTCCATCGGCAGAAGGTTCGGATGTTGACCTTATTTTTGCTCAAATAGATTTAGCTGAAAATTTCGATACTCAGGCAGATATTGAAAAAAGTGGCAAAGACTTGCCGCTTGAATCTGAGTTGTCAGAGTTAGCGCTTTCTCAAGCCGATAGCGAATTAGTGTTAACTGAAGAAACTCAGCATTCAATTGAAAAGGGTTTATTGGTTAATGAGCTCGCAGTCGATGTTTTGCCGAAAGAAGCAGGAATTGAAGAATTAGATAAAGAGTTAGATAAAGAGTTAGGTAACGAAATAAGTACCACTTCTTTTTTAAGTTCACTGAACACTGAACAACTAGATGCATTGACTCAATTTTCTTCGATGAGTGAACAAGATCTTACCGCCTTAAGTGTAGCTGAACTGAACAAACTAATTAATGGCTACAATCAACAAGTCAGCATCACTGATAACCAAGCCTTACCTTTGTTAATCGATGGAAAACTCAATAACCAGACAGCAACAATCCCTGTTACAGAGGCCAATGCTGATTTAATTACTGCTGAAAAAGCTAAACTTGCTAACTCAACATCTAATATCGCAAATAGTGTCCAAAGTGCTGCGAATGCCACTGATACAGCGAACAATATTGCCGCTTCAGCTCAGGTTGCCAATGCTGAGAAAGTTGTGGCTGATTCAAAAGTCATAGCTGATACGAATAAACTAGCTAAGAACGAGGATAAAGAAAGTGTCCATGTGAATCTTAGTAAAGCCGAGATAAGTGTGGCATTAGATAAACCAACCTCCAAAGTAGCCTTTAATAATGCCATGGTTAATGCAGTAGCTAACTCAAGTCAATCAACACTTGCTGAACTAGGGCAAGAGAGTGAAACGATAGATGTAAAAGCACTACAAAATCAAAGCAGTTTTACACCACAGCACAAAAGTGATGTACCTCAATTTCAACTTTCGTTACGTCAAGGGGCTGAGTCCGTAGTGCAAATGCAGGATATGATTCAAAAGTTTGCACCTGTAATGAAACAACAACTTATCACTATGGTTGGACAAGGCGTTCAGCATGCTGAAATTCGTCTAGATCCAGCCGAGCTTGGGCACATGGTAGTAAAAGTTCAAGTTAACGGTGAGCAAACTCAAGTGCAGTTTCAAGTAGCTCAATCTCAGACAAAAGACCTCATTGAGCAAGCGATTCCAAAATTGAGAGAAATGCTGGCTGAGGAAGGATTACAACTTGCTGACAGCCATGTATCTCAAGATGGCGAAAGCCAGAAAAAATCCGAGTATGATGAACAAAACAGCAGTGGCGAGAATATGCTGGATGAAATTTCAGCACAAGAACTCGAGATTGCTACAAAACATGCAAAGAGTAGCAATTCAGCTATAGATTATTACGCCTAAGTCGGTAATCTATAGCCATTACTTTAATGCAGTCAAAGCCCTGTAATAATTGAGATGAGATTATTACCAATGTGGCAGCACATAAAATGGAATAAATGATGGCTGAAGAAGAATCTCTAGAGTTAACAACAGAAAACCAACCTAAAAGTAAGAAAAAACTGATTATCTTTATTGCTATCGGTGTCGTCGTTATTGGTCTGATTGCAGGCGCGGCATTATTTTTTCTAGGAGGCGATGAGGAGTCAATTCCTGCGACTCCTGGTACTGCAACTTCAGCTGAAGCCGAAGTTGATGAATCTAAAAAAGGCAAGGCTAATTATGTCGGCATGCCGAGGCCATTTTTGTTTAACCTTCCTGGGGTTGATCGAGCTCGCCTAGTGGAAATAAAAGTACAATTGATGGTACGTGGCGATGATGGTCAAACTGCGAAAATGCACATTCCATTAATTGAAGATGCTTTATTAACCACGTTTAGTGCTGCAGATGTACAAAAGCTAAGTACTCAGGCTGGTAAGGATGAACTAAGACAATTAGCGCTACTTAATGTGCAAAACACACTACAACCTGTAGCTGGCCGCAAAATAGTAGAAAAAGTACTATTTACTGGTTTTGTGATGCAATAACACCAGTGAATAAGACAAGGTGATAATGTGAGTGATTTATTAAGCCAAGACGAAATTGATGCGCTACTTCATGGGGTCGATGATGTTGATGAAGATGACATAAACGACGGTGAAGACACCCGCGTATATGATTTCTCCTCTCAAGACCGCATTGTTCGTGGGCGGATGCCAACATTGGAAATCGTTAACGAACGTTTTGCCCGCCATTTGCGCATTAGCATGTTTAACATGATGCGCCGAGCCGCGGAAGTGTCGATTAATGGCGTACAAATGCTTAAGTTTGGCGAATATGTCCATACATTATTTGTTCCTACTAGTCTTAATATGGTGCGTTTTAGCCCACTTAAAGGGACTGCCCTGATTACCATGGAGGCGCGTTTAGTCTTTATTTTGGTAGACAACTTCTTTGGTGGTGATGGTCGTTTCCATGCAAAAATTGAAGGCCGTGAATTTACGCCAACAGAAAGACGTATTGTTCAATTATTGCTGAAAATTATTTTTGAAGATTATAAAGATGCTTGGGCACCGGTTATGGATGTCGAGTTTGAATATTTAGATTCAGAAGTCAACCCGGCAATGGCAAACATTGTTAGTCCAACAGAAGTTGTGGTGATTAATTCTTTCCATATTGAAGTTGATGGAGGCGGTGGTGATTTTCATATCACCATGCCATATTCAATGATTGAACCTATCCGTGAGTTACTTGATGCGGGTGTTCAAAGTGATAAGCAAGATACTGACATGCGTTGGGGACAAGCCTTACGTGATGAAATTATGGATGTGCAAGTCGGTATTGATGCCAATATCATTGAGCATGAAGTCAAACTTCGTGATGTCATGGAATTCAAAGCAGGGGATGTTATACCGATTGAGTTACCTGAGCACATCATGATGCGAATTGAGGATTTACCCACTTATCGATGTAAATTAGGTAAATCTAGAGATAACTTAGCGTTGAAGATCAGCGAGAAAATTCCTCGTCCTGAGACCGCTAAATCAGAACTACAGTTAATTACGCGCAAAGGTAAAGCGCGTGATATTTCAGAATTATAAGGTGACATGATGAGCGATGATACTGACGATTGGGCTGCGGCAATGGCAGAGCAAGCACTTGAAGAGGCCAATGTTGCCGAACAAGTAGAGCTCGATGAGCTCGTAGATGAGTCAAGCCCTATTTCTCAAGCAGAAGCTGATAAGCTTGATAGCATCATGGATATTCCTGTGACAATCTCGATGGAAGTCGGGCGCAGTTTTATCAGTATTCGTAATTTACTGCAGTTGAACCAAGGTTCAGTAGTGGAATTAGACCGAGTGGCTGGCGAACCTCTAGATGTAATGGTAAACGGCACTTTAATTGCTCATGGTGAAGTGGTTGTGGTTAATGATAAGTTCGGTATTCGTTTAACGGATGTCATTAGTCAAACTGAACGAATCAAAAAGCTAAAATAAAATAATTTCAAATTATCAGTTAAGGGTTCATTTGTGCTAAATGCAGTTAGTCTATTAGTGGTGGCAAGTTCTGCTGTCACTGAAGCGTCAAATTCAGAATCAGCCAATTCAGAAATAGCCATCCGTGGTGCTGAAACATCGAATATCGCTGCATTATCAAGCATGATGGGTGGGCTGATCCTTGTTATCGCCATTATTTTTGTATTAGCTTATATCGTTAAAAAGCTTAACTTGGTTCAATCAAATCAGGGGGTGATAAAAACTGTTGCGATGACCGCTTTAGGCCAAAAAGAAAAAATTGTTTTGATTGAATTAGAAGGGCAGCAGTATTTACTCGGCGTTACTGCTCAGCAAGTGAATTTGATTGAAAAGCTCGATACGGCTGTTAATGTCGAAACGACGTCTTTTGCTAGCAGGTTAAAGCAAGCCAAACAGCAAGCCAGTCAACAAGAAAAAGAGCAGGCTAAGGAATAGCAATAATGAAAAAGTGGATAGTGTTAGTCTTATTTGCCGCTGTTTTTTTTACGCCATTGAGTTTTGCTGAAGATGGAATATTAAAAGCCGTTACGGTTTCAACCGGTGCTGATGGAAGTACTGAGTATTCTGTAACAATGCAAATATTGCTGCTGATGACGGCAATGAGTTTTATCCCTGCAATGGTGATAATGCTCACTTCGTTTACGCGGATCATTGTAGTGCTATCTATTTTGCGTCAAGCTTTGGGGTTACAGCAAACACCATCTAATCAAGTACTCATTGGTATGAGTATGTTCATGACATTCTTTATTATGGCGCCAGTTTTTGATCAAATTTACGATCGAGCTGTAGAGCCTTATATCAATGAATCTTTAACAATGCAGCAAGCCTATGAAGTCGGTAAAGAGCCGCTGCGTGCATTTATGTTATCTCAAGTCAGAACCACAGATTTAGAAACCTTTATTGAAATTTCCGGCTACACCAATATTGCGTCGCCAGAACAAGCGCCAATGAGTGTATTGGTACCTGCTTTTATTACCAGTGAATTAAAAACTGCATTCCAAATTGGCTTTATGTTATTTGTGCCATTTTTAGTTCTTGATTTAGTGGTTGCGAGTATTTTAATGGCAATGGGTATGATGATGTTGTCGCCGATGATTGTGTCACTCCCATTTAAAATAATGCTGTTTGTATTGGTTGATGGTTGGGGATTGGTGTTAGGAACGCTGGCAAACAGTTTTGGTAGATAGGGAGCGTTACTGATGTCACCAGAGTCACTGATTGATATTTTTCGTGAAGCGTTATCTGTAATTGTCCTGATTGTATCGGCAATTATTTTACCTGGCTTATTTATAGGTCTGATTGTGGCTGTATTTCAGGCCGCAACTTCAATCAATGAACAGACATTAAGTTTCCTTCCTAGATTATTAACTACGCTATTTTCGTTGATGTTTCTTGGCCATTGGCTAGTGCAAACCATGATGGATTTTTTTTACACTATGGTGAATATGATCCCTCAGGTGATAGGTTAGTCCTGTGGAAATTTTATTTGAAGAAATCAGTCGAACAATAGCCGCATATGTTTGGCCGTTATTTAGAATATCTTCAATGTTAATGGTTATGGCCGTTTTTGGTGCCAATACCACCCCAGCAAGAGTCCGTTTGTTTTTATCTGTTGCGATTACTGTTGCCGTAGCACCTGTACTTCCAGAACCGGTTGATCCTATCGAGTTGTTCTCATTAAGTGCTGTATTCATTTCTGCGCAGCAAATACTCATAGGTACTGCTATGGGGTTTGTGACAATTTTAGTGATGCAAACCTTTGTACTAACGGGGCAGATTATTGGTATGCAAACCAGTTTAGGTTTTGCCTCTATGGTCGATCCTAGTTCAGGTCAGCAAACACCAGTTGTAGGTAATTTCTTTTTATTACTGGCTACGTTGATTTTTCTCGCCGTTGATGGACATTTGTTGATGTTTAAAATGCTGGTGGCTAGT
The DNA here is from genome assembly GCF_041468785.1 of Shewanella sp. 10N.286.52.E4. Taxonomy (NCBI): domain Bacteria; kingdom Pseudomonadati; phylum Pseudomonadota; class Gammaproteobacteria; order Alteromonadales; family Shewanellaceae; genus Shewanella; species Shewanella sp. 10N.286.52.E4. The sequence goes on along the minus strand of NZ_JBFRJJ010000028.1, from coordinate 90,915 downwards.
TTCGATACTATCCCCATTTCAAATCAGGGTTTTAGCATTACTAATTACCGAAAATTAGCAGAGTTTGGTGGTTATATGTTTGGTGCGGCGTTAACGATGTCGATTTCAGCAATCGTCGCATTACTGCTGATTAACTTATCATTTGGTGTGATGACGCGCGCATCGCCTCAACTGAATATTTTTGCCATTGGCTTCCCGGTAACAATGGTAAGCGGGTTATTGATTTTGTGGCTTACATTAGGGCCCATCATGTCTCATTTCGATGAGGTTTGGCTGCGAGGCCAATTATTGATGTGTGATATTTTGCAATTGACCTGTCAAATTGACGGCTCATTAACTCAGTAGGTTACTGATGGCAGAAGATACAGGTCAAGAACGCACAGAGGACCCCACCGCCAAGCGACTGCAACAGTCGCGTGAAAAAGGACAGGTGGCACGCTCTAAAGAGTTAGGTACAGCGGCTGTTTTATTAGCATCAGCTGTAGGGTTCGCAATCGTTGGGCCTAATCTTGCCCGAAGTCTGCACACTATCATGACACAAATATTGACCATGGAGCGGGATCAAATATTTGATACCAACTCAATGTTTCTGGTTTGGGGAGTGGTTGGCAATGAGCTTGCTTTTCCACTCATCAGTTTTATTGCATTTCTCGCCTTAATTGCTTTTATCGGTAATATCATTCTGGGTGGTATGACGTTCTCAGTTAAAGCTTTTATGCCCAAAGGCAGTAAAATGAATCCTGCTAAAGGATTTAAGCGAATGTTTGGTACACAAGCTCTAGTTGAGTTGACCAAGGGCATCGCTAAATTTGCTGTAGTGGCAGTATCAGCCTATTTTTTATTGAGTTTTTACTTCTTTGAGATAATGACACTCTCGACAGATCATCTACCTGGCAACGTTTACCATGCACTAGAGTTGTTAGTATGGATGTTTATTCTGTTATGTTCTTCAATGCTATTTATTGTGGTGATTGATGTGCCATTTCAAATATGGAATCACAATAAACAATTGAAAATGACCAAGCAAGAAGTCAAAGATGAATACAAAGACACTGAGGGTAAACCTGAAGTAAAAGGTCGAATTAGACAAATGCAGCACGAGATGGCCAACAAAAGGATGATGTCTGAAGTACCAAATGCAGATGTTATTGTGGTTAACCCTGAACATTATGCTGTAGCGGTCAAATACGATGTTAGTCAGTCAGCTGCGCCTTTTTTAATTGCGAAAGGCATCGATGATGTCGCATTTAAAATTCGTGAAATTGCCAGAGAGCATGAAGTACCGATTGTGTCGGCGCCACCTTTAGCACGTGCTATATACCATACGACGAAAATTGACCAACAAGTGCCTGAAGGGTTATTCACTGCAGTCGCACAAATTTTGGCATATGTATTCCAGCTCAAGCAGTATCAAAAAGGTAGGGGCAAGCGACCTAAGCCCGTGCCAATCAATCAACCTATCCCTGATGATTTAAAACACTAAATCGTTTACAAAACCTTCAATTAACCCCGCGGCCCTTTTGAAACTATTCTTTTGGCTTAGTAATTGCATTTTACTGTTGTCAGCGTCAAGAATATTACTATAAAGGTTTCCTACTGATGGATGTAAAAGCAGCATTAGGTCAAGTTAAACAAGTTAGATTAAGTACTTTTAAAGGTATAGGTACGCCATTATTAGTGCTTGCAGCACTCGGTATGGTGGTTTTGCCCATGCCTGCCTTTTTGTTGGACATCTTGTTTTCATTCAACATTGCTTTAGCACTCGTTGTACTGCTTGTCGCTATTTATTCTGATAGACCATTAGATTTTGCCGCATTCCCCAGCGTTCTGTTAGTCGCAACGCTACTTAGATTGGCACTCAATGTTGCCTCAACCCGAATCGTGTTATTGGAAGGTCATAACGGTGGTGATGCCGCGGGTAAAGTCATTGAAGCCTTCGGCTCTGTGGTTATTGGTGGTAACTACGCTGTAGGTTTAGTGGTTTTCCTGATTCTTATTATTATCAACTTTGCCGTTGTTACCAAAGGTGCTGGGCGTATTTCTGAAGTGAGCGCCCGTTTTACATTGGATGCCATGCCAGGGAAGCAAATGGCGATTGATGCCGATTTAAATGCTGGCACATTAACGCAAGATCAAGCTCGCGTACGCCGCGCTGAAGTGACCAAAGAAGCTGACTTTTATGGTGCGATGGATGGTGCATCAAAATTTGTTAAAGGTGATGCCATTGCGGGTATCATGATTTTGGTGATTAACATTCTCGGCGGTTTTGTGATCGGTATGGTTCAACATGGATTGGATTTTTCCAGTGCTGTTGAAATCTACACTTTATTGACCATTGGTGACGGCTTAGTCGCTCAAATCCCTGGGCTACTGTTATCAATCGCTGCTGCATTGATGGTGACTCGTCAAAATGAATCGGGTGATATGGGCGGCATGATGATAAGCCAGATGTTTGTCAGCCATAAGTCAATGGCGATAGCATCAGGCGTATTGTTTGTCATGGGTATCGTGCCTGGAATGCCTCATTTTGCATTCTTAACGTTCGCTTTTATTACAGCCTTTGCTGCATATATGATTTATAAGCGTAATAATGACAACAAAACCGCAGCGCTTGAGCAAGCGGTTAAAAGCCCTGCAGAAATTAAGGATGCAGAGCCTAAAGAACTCAGTTGGGAAGACGTTCAGCATGTCGATACTATCGGACTTGAAGTGGGCTATCGTCTAATTCCGTTAGTGGATAAAGGCCAAGGTGGTGAGCTTTTAGGTCGCATTAAAGGCGTGCGTAAGAAATTATCACAAGAATTAGGTTTCTTAGTACCAGCGGTGCATATTCGCGACAACCTTGATTTATCACCTAACTGTTATCGTATTTCGTTAATGGGAGTAGTGGTTGGAGAGGCTGAAGTTCGTCATGACTGTGAACTCGCGATCAATCCTGGGCAAGTGTATGGCAAGCTTGATGGCATTGAAACAACAGATCCTGCATTTGGATTAGAAGCTGTGTGGATAGCGCCAGAGCAGCGCGAACATGCTCAGACCTTAGGTTATACCGTGGTAGACACGGCAACAGTTGTCGCGACCCATATCAGCCAACTGTTGACTAACAATGCGGCTAAATTACTGGGTTATGAAGAAGTACAGCAGTTAATGGATATGCTAGGTAAAAACTCGCCTAAGTTAGTTGATGGCTTCATTCCAGATATCATGCCATTGGGTTCTGTGGTTAAAGTGATGCAAAACCTTCTAAATGAAGGTGTTTCTATCCGTGATTTACGCACAATTGTACAAACCCTGTTAGAATACGGTACAAAGAGTAATGATACAGAAGTATTAACCGCTGCAGTGCGTATTGCATTGAAGAGAATGATTGTTCAAGAAATATCTGGGCCTGAATTAGAGATACCTGTCATTACATTGGCACCAGAGTTGGAACAGATGTTGCACAAGTCTATGCAGGCGACAGGCGGTGAAGGGCCAAATATCGAACCAGGCCTTGCAGAACGCATGCAGAAGTCATTATTAGATGCTTCTCAGAAGCAAGAAATGGTTGGACAACCAGCCATTTTATTGACATCAGGTATGCTAAGGTCAACGCTGTCACGATTTGTTAAATATACTATCCCGAATTTACGGGTTATTTCTTACCAAGAAATACCTGATGAAAAGCAAATACGCATAGTATCTGCGGTAGGGCAATAGCGATGACTTTCTGTTTGAAAGAGGTGCGTAGTGAAAATTAAACGATTTTTTGCCAAAGACATGCGTTCAGCATTAGCTCAAGTGAAAGAAACCTTGGGATCTGATGCCGTTATTATGTCGAATAAAAAAGTAACGGGTGGAATAGAAATCGTTGCGGCAGTTGACTACGATGAGCCTAAAGCGGACGTCGCTGTAAATTCACCTGTACCTGGTTTTATGAATGTCAGTGATGATCAAGTCTCACTAGGGCAAAATAAACCAACAGTGAAAGCGCAAACCAAGGTAAGCCCACCTCCTGCAGCTGATTCACTGCAAGCGTTACTCGAAAAGCAGCATAATCGTTTGCAGCAACAAATGTCGCAGCGAGTTGAAGAACCTGAGTTACCCGATTGGGCCAAACAATTACAAGATACAAAAACAGCGAAAGTTGAGCCTAAAATTGAACAACAGCAATTTGCCCAACCAAGAACATCGAATAAAAGTCAGTCTGCTGAAATTGAAGCAATGCGAGAAGAAATGGCCTCTTTGCGTGGGTTGTTAACTCATCAAGTATCTTCGTTAATGAAAGACCAAAAAAAGCGCACTGACCCCGTTGGGGCAATGCTAGAAAGTAAATTAATTAATGCAGAGTTTTCTCCTGCTGTAGCGGCGAAATTGGCAGGCTTAAGTCAGCAATATACGCCTGCAGATTTAGTGAGAGCGTTACCTCAGAGTTTAGCGAACTTATTAGATAACCAAGGTGATGATATTGTTCGTACTGGTGGCGTGGTGGCATTTGTTGGTCCAACAGGTGTTGGTAAGACGACTTCGCTGGCTAAATTAGCGGCAAGATTTGCAGCACATCATGGTCCAGAGCAGGTTGCACTCATAACTACAGATCATTATCGTATTGGAGCCTATGAGCAATTGGCAACTTATGGCAAAATAATGGGATGTCCAGTAAAACAAGCTCACGATCTTGCTGAATTAGAACAAATTCTCTACCAGTTTAAGAATCGTAAGTTAGTATTAATAGATACAGCTGGGATGGGGCAGCGTGATATGCGCCTTTATCAGCAGTTAGATGATTTAATGGCAAATACAAGAATACCGATTAGAAGTTATCTAGTCATGTCTGCAACCTCTCAAAGAAGAGTGTTACAAGATGCTGTTGAGCATTTTAAAAGAATCCCATTATCAGGGGTGATTTTGACCAAATTAGATGAATCGGTTTCGATTGCTGGCGCATTAAGTGTATTGATTCAAAATGGGTTACCATTAAGCTATATAACAGATGGTCAACGTGTTCCAGAAGATATGCAAGTTGCTGATACGCTTATGCTCGCAAAACAAGCGTTAGCAGCATTAAACGACACCAAACCTCAAACGTCACATGACACTGCGTGGTCAAATGACATGGCCTATGCATTCGAGTAACAATATGACCAGAGATCAAGCAAGTGGTTTACGTATGATGAATCAACCAAATAACGATAAAGTAAAAGTAATTGCAGTTAGTGGCGGCAAAGGCGGCGTGGGTAAAACCAGTGTGTCTATTAATACCGCTGTTGCGCTCGCTGAAAAAGGTAAACGAGTGTTAGTACTCGATGCCGATTTAGGCTTAGCAAATGTTGATGTGATGCTAGGTATTCGAGCAGAACGCAATTTATCCCATGTACTTTCTGGCGAAGCAGAGTTGGACGATATTATTGTCCGTGGCCCTAAAGGTATTGGCATTGTGCCTGCCACTTCAGGGACTCAAGCCATGGTCGAGCTTACACAAGCTCAGCATGTCGGCTTAATTCGCGCCTTCAGTGAAATGAAAACTCAATTCGATATCTTAATTGTCGATACCGCTGCCGGTATCTCGGATATGGTGCTGAGTTTCTCCCGTGCCTCACAAGATGTGTTGATTGTTGTTTGTGATGAACCGACATCAATAACCGATGCCTACGCCTTAATTAAAATCCTAAGTCGTGAACATGGCGTCTTTCGTTTTAAAATTGTGGCGAATATGGTCAGAAGTTTGCGCGAAGGCATGGAATTATTTGCCAAACTCAGTAAAGTGACGGATAGATTCTTGGATGTCGCTTTAGAATTAGTTGCTACGGTTCCATTTGACGAAAATTTAAGAAAATCAGTTCGTAAACAAAAATTGGTTGTCGAAGCTTTTCCTAAGTCACCTGCAGCGATTGCTTATCATGGTTTAGCGAATAAAATTATGAGCTGGCCTGTTCCTCAACAGCCAGGCGGCCATCTTGAGTTCTTTGTCGAACGATTAGTTCAACGTAAAGATCAACAAGAGGATTCAACGAGTGAATAAAGCCGCTGCGTATACTCAGTTTGATAATAAAACTTCAATTGTTGAACAGTATGCTCCGTTGGTAAAAAGAATTGCTCATCATATGTTGGCAAGGCTGCCAGCATCAGTGCAATTGGATGACTTATTACAAGCAGGGATGATGGGGTTATTGGAAGCATCATCGAAGTTTGATGGCAGTAAAGGGGCTAAATTTGAAACCTTTGCTGGCATCCGAATTCGTGGTTCAATGATTGATGAAATCCGCCGAGGTGATTGGGTTCCTCGTTCTGTACATCGTAACCAACGTCGTGTTGCCCAGGTTATTGATGAATTAGGACAAGAGCTCGGCCGTGATGCAAAAGATATTGAAATTGCTGAAAAATTAGAGATGACTCTTGAAGAGTATCATCATATTCTAAATGATGTTTCAGTGGGGAAGATCATCGGGATTGAAGATCTTGGTGTATCTGAAGATGTGATTGTAACAGCAGAGTCTACTCCTGATGAGAGCTTTGAGTCACTTGCTGAAATGCAATTTAAATCAGCACTATCTGAAGCAATTACAACATTACCCGAAAGAGATGCGTTAGTTTTGTCGCTATATTATGACGAAGCATTAAATTTAAAAGAAATCGGTGCCATTCTTGAGGTCAGCGAGTCGCGTGTTAGCCAGATATTAAGTCAGGCAATGCTGCGTCTTAAAGGCAAACTCAAGCATTGGACACAGGTATAATTATTAATATAGAGCACAGTGTATGAGCTCACCGGAGGAAACCTTGGACAAGAATATGAAGATTCTTATTGTTGATGACTTTTCAACAATGAGACGTATCATCAAGAACTTGTTGCGAGACTTGGGATTCAACAATACCCAAGAAGCAGATGATGGCTCAACCGCCTTACCAATGTTACAAAAAAGCGAATTTGATTTTGTTGTAACTGACTGGAATATGCCAGGCATGCAAGGTATTGACTTGCTTAAGGCGATTCGTGCTGATGATTCACTCAAGCATTTACCCGTGTTAATGGTAACTGCAGAAGCAAAACGCGAACAGATTATTGCTGCAGCGCAAGCGGGTGTGAATGGTTACGTAGTAAAACCGTTTACTGCTGCAACGTTAAAAGAAAAACTCGATAAAATATTTGAACGTTTAGCATAAGCTAAGGATAAGTTATGCAGGCAGCAATATCAGGGCTGATCGACCTTGAACAAGCAAAGCAACTCGTAAAACTGCTCGAAGATGGCCAACAAGAACAAGCTGATGAAGTCATTCGTGACTTATCAGCGCCTCTTCAGCGGGATTTATTTGATGAAGTCGGAAAGTTGACACGTCAACTTCATAGTTCATTAAATGAGTTCCAAATTGATACCCGTTTAGCCGAACTTGCCAATACTGAAATACCTGACGCAAAAGAAAGATTAAACTTTGTTATCGATATGACAGAGCAAGCTGCAAATAAAACTATGGATGCAGTTGAAGAATGTTTACCTTTGGCCGATACAATAATTAATAACATTCAATCGGTCACACCCATGTGGGACAAATTGATGCGTAGAGACATCGCGTTAAGCGAATTTAAATCTCTGTGTCATGAGGTTCAACATATCATGTCTCATAGCGAGCATGACTCAGGTAGATTAAAGGAATTGCTCAATCAAATTTTGATGGCGCAAGATTTCCAAGATCTAACTGGCCAAATGATCCGTCGTGTTATTGATTTAGTCAGAGAAGTTGAGAGCAATTTAGTCTCCATGCTCACTATTTTTGGCGAAAGCGCAGCAGACTCAACACGGGTCGTTGATGACAATAAAATTGAAGCAGAAGGTCCCATCTTGAATGCTGAAACCCGTGAAGACGTGGTAACAGGCCAAGATGAAGTTGATGATCTGCTATCAAGTCTGGGTTTCTAATTAGGAGTCAAATTTAATGTCTTTTGATGTTGATGAAGAGATACTCCAGGACTTTTTGATTGAAGCTGGTGAAATTTTAGAGCTTCTACAAGAGCAACTCGTCGCTCTTGAAAATAATCCTGATGATGCTGATTTACTTAATGCTATTTTTAGAGGTTTCCACACAGTAAAGGGTGGTGCAGGTTTTTTAAGCTTGGGCCCTATGGTCGACGTTTGTCATGAAGCAGAGAATACCTTTGATTTACTGAGAACCGGTAAGCGTCAAGTAAACGCAGAGTTAATGGATATCATTCTCCAAGCTGTTGATGCTATCAATAGTATGTTTGAGCAAACTCAGCAAGGCCAGCCGCAAGATGATGCTGATCCCGCTTTACTTGAAAAGCTTAAGCTTTTGAGTTCTGGTGCGCCTCTTCCTTCTGAAATCTCTGAGACAGTTGTTGAGACTGAACCTGAAGTTGTGGAAGAGTTCATTGAAGCCATTATCGAACAACCTGTTGCAGCGGCTGAAGCTGAAGTTGTCTCCGATGCAGGAACTTCAGGTAGCATTGATGATATTGATGAAAGTGAGTTTGAAGCTTTACTTGATGCATTACATGGACAAGGGAAAAGCCCAACATCAGTCAATGACGAACCTGTTGCAGGTGTGACAGTAAATGCCACAAGTCCTACCAATGACAGTGCTGCTAGCGATGAAATTAGCGATGATGAATTTGAAGCGCTTCTTGATGAGCTACATGGTTCAGGTGGATTTCAGTCAACGACAGCAAAGAATGAGCCTGCAGCAGTAGCTGAAGAGCCAAAAGTCGATGCTGATGACATTACTGATGATGAATTTGAAAAACTACTTGATGAGTTACACGGTAAAGGTTCTGCACCAGCAGCGGTCACGCCGCCTGTCGAGGCAAGTAAACCTAAAGCCAGCCCACCAAGTGAACCTGCTAAAGCTGAGCCCAAAGCACCAGCTCCTGTAGCTAAAGCTCCAGTTAATAAAGCGCCAGCAAGTAAAGCGCCAGAACCTGCATCTAAAGCTGTGCCCGCTGCGAAAAAAGCAGAACCTGCGAAAACACAAAATGCAATGCCACAAGGTGAGACTACGGTTCGTGTTGATACATCTCGCTTAGACCAAATTATGAATATGGTTGGTGAGCTAGTATTGGTGCGTAACCGTTTGGTGAGTTTAGGTATTTCTCGTGATGACGAAGAGATGTCTAAGGCGTTGGCAAATTTAGATTTAGTGACAGCAGACCTTCAAGGCGCTGTCATGAAAACACGAATGCAACCAATCAAGAAAGTGTTTGGTCGCTTCCCTCGCGTTGTCAGAGATTTGGCACGTACGCTCAATAAAGAAATTGATTTGATCATGGTTGGTGAAGACACCGACCTTGATAAAAACCTTGTCGAAGCACTCGCTGATCCATTGGTTCACTTAGTTAGAAACTCAGTAGACCACGGTATTGAAATGCCGATTACCCGTGAAGCGAATGGCAAGCCAAGAACTGGTACCATTACCTTATCAGCCAGCCAAGAAGGCGATCATATTCTACTAAAAATTGAAGATGATGGCGCAGGTATGGATGCCAACAAATTAAAAGAAATTGCTATCAGTCGTGGCGTGTTAGACGAAGATTCAGCTGCACGCATGACGGATAACGAAGCTTATAATCTAATTTTTGCTCCTGGTTTCTCTACTAAAGTAGAAATTTCAGATATTTCAGGTCGTGGTGTTGGGATGGATGTGGTTAAAACCCGTATCACCCAGCTTAATGGTACTGTTCATATTGATTCCGTTCAGGGCAAGGGAACAATCTTAGAGATTAAAGTTCCACTCACATTAGCAATTATGCCGACTCTAATGGTAGATGTTGCTAAGCAGGTATTTGCTTTACCTCTTTCAAGCGTTAACGAAATTTTCCACCTCGATCTAACTAAAACAAATGTAGTAGATGGACAATTAACCGTTATCGTTCGTGATAAAGCCGTACCGCTATTTTATCTTGAGCAGTGGTTACATCGAAATAAAACTAACTTTATTCATGGTGATAAAAAGCAAGGGCATGTAGTAATTGTGCAACTTGGGACCATGCAAATTGGCTTTGTGGTTGATGCACTGATAGGACAAGAAGAGGTGGTAATTAAACCTCTGGGAAGCATGTTGCAAGGTACGCCAGGTATGGCTGGAGCAACAATTACTTCTGATGGCGGTATTGCACTGATTTTAGATGTGCCAGGCTTATTAAAATATTACGCTAAAAGTAAGAAGTAAAAGTTCCATTATTTAAGGAATTAAATGGCTACTAAAGTTTTAGTTGTTGATGATTCGAGTTTTTTTAGACGACGAGTCAGTGAGATTGTTAATCAAGATCCTGACTTAGAAGTTGTGGGTGTTGCCGTCAATGGTCAAGAAGCTGTTGATATGGCTGCTCAATTGAAACCTCAAGTTATTACTATGGATATTGAAATGCCTGTTATGGACGGTATTACTGCCGTTCGTAAAATCATGGCTGCCAATCCGACTCCAATACTGATGTTTTCTTCATTAACCCATGACGGTGCACAAGCAACGCTTGATGCATTGGATGCGGGCGCATTAGACTTTTTACCGAAACGTTTTGAAGATATCGCATCAAATAAAGATGATGCGATTAAGCTTTTACAGCAAAGGGTTAAAGCACTAGGTCGTCGTCGTCTATTTAAACCAGTGGCGAGAACTACCCCATCTTCGCTAGGAACTTCAACGACAAGCTCATCAGCGTCAAGACTGACTAATTCGAATCTGAGTGGTGCGAATTCGACACTTAAATCATCAATCACTCCCAAGTTATCTACTGCTAATTCGACGACGAATCAGGGAAATACTGCTTCAGTAGCTTCGATTCGGGCGAGCGGCAAGAAATACAAAGCTTTATTGATTGGCACATCAACGGGTGGCCCTGTAGCGTTACAAAAAATTCTGACAGCTTTTCCTGCAAATTACCCACACCCCATATTATTGATTCAACATATGCCTGCTGCATTTACACCAGCCTTTGCGAGTCGACTGAACAGCTTATGCAAAATTAATGTAAAAGAAGCCCAAACAGGGGATATGCTTAAGCCTGGTTGTGCCTATTTAGCGCCAGGTGGAATGCAGTTAATGGTTGAAAAAAGCGCTAGCTTAGGTCGCTTAAAAGTCATCGCCGGCAATGCTGATATGAACTATAAACCCAGTGTAGACATTACTTTTGCATCAGCATCAAAAGCTTTTGGTAGTGGTGTTATGGCGGTTGTGCTAACTGGCATGGGTGCAGATGGACGCGAAGGTGCTAGAATGTTAAAAACTGCAGGGGCAACTATTTGGGCTCAAGATGAAGCCAGTTGTGTTGTATATGGCATGCCTCAAGCCGTCGCATCAGCGGGTATTTCTAGTCATTCAATTGCATTAGAAAATATGGCAGAAGCGATTATAAAAGAGACTGCTCGTGGCTAGAGTAAAACAATCAATGACGACACAGCAAATGTTGCTGGTGTTTTTATTGGTTATTGCAGTGGTGTGCTTAGCGAGTTTATATTTTGATTTAGCGAAAAAAAACCGCGAACTTAATGCAGAAGTTATTGAATTAAAAGCATCCCAAGTATTGTTAATGGTACCGGATGAACAAGCAGAACAAATCGCGAATTGGTTAGCTAAATATCCTGGACAAACCAAAGCGATGGCCGCCAGAGCCGCAAAAGGTGAAGATATCACTATGGCATTTGGCCCTGGCACCGAGTTAATGAGTTCTGATACTGTTGAAAACTCTTCAACGAGTCAACAAGCATTAAATCCTGCACTTTCAAGTCAAGCTGTCACTGAAAATGCACAAGGTGTAAAAGTTATTACATTGCCACATGGTGGCATTAGGGTAACCACCCGAGAAACTGACACCGCTAATAAAAATAAATAGTGCGATTAATATTGAGTGGCGAGGCGTGATTTGAAAGTTTGGACAATAGCTAATCAAAAAGGTGGTGTGGGAAAAACCACGACAGTGGCCAGTCTTGCTGGTGCATTAGTTAAGCGTGGGAAGAGGGTATTGATGATTGATACTGACCCTCATGCTTCACTGGGTTATTATCTCGGTATTGATTCAGAGCAAGTTCCAAGCTCACTTTATGACATATTTCTGGCTCATAAAAACCTTACACTAGAAGGTGTTGAGAAACACATCGTGCCTACATCAATTGATGGGCTAGATTTAATTCCTGCTACCATGGCTTTAGCTACACTTGATAGAGCATTGGGACATCAAGAAGGAATGGGACTGGTACTTCGCAATGTCACCTCATTGCTTGAAGATAAATATGATGTTGCCATTATTGATTGCCCGCCGATATTAGGCGTATTAATGGTTAATGCACTTGCGGCTAGTCAGCATATTATCATTCCTGTGCAAACAGAGTTTTTAGCGATTAAAGGCTTAGAGCGTATGGTAAAAACAATGGGGTTAATGGGGCGTTCTAAAAAAACCTCTTATAGTTTTACTATTTTGCCAACGATGTTTGACCGACGCACAAAAGCTTCACCTACAGCCCTTAAGTCCTTAGAAGAAACTTATCCTGATACCTTATGGCCTGATGTTATTCCTGTGGATACTAAGTTTAGGGATGCCAGTTTAGCTCATGTGCCCGTATCTCACTTTTTCCCAAGCTCACGTGGTATGAAGGCGTACAACCGTTTATTGGATTTCTTGCTCGCGAAGGAGTTTAAGCATGTCAAAATCGGTTGACGAGACTGTTTTTGATTTTTTCTCTGTTCTACTACAAGAGCCCACTAAAGAGGTTCAAACGCCGGCTGAAGATAAGCCAGCACCAATAGCGTCGAACAGTAATTCGGTTAGTTTAAAAAAACAACACAGTAAAACATTCAAAAAACCGCATATAAATAATAGCTTGGGTGCGGTGGTTAAAAAAGTAGCTCCTCAGCAGCAAGAAGTCACAAAAGCGTTTGCTGAGCCTCAAGTCGATAAAGCTGCACTTTCCAAATTGTTGTCGGCTGTGTCAAAGCCAGAAGTTAAGCAACCTGAAAGCAAGTCTATACACATCGGCGAAATCGATTCTGCGGCGTCTGATAAGTCGGCGCAACAAGTTCAAGATGAGATTAAATTAAAAGCTCAGCAGGTTAGATTGCAACTTGAGAAAGCCGTTGTTCAAGAGTCAGCGGTTGATGACGTTAAAATTATATCTTCGCAAAACAATAAAGAACCTGAAATATCAGCCGATATAAGCTTTGATAAAGCTGAAGTTAATGTCAGTGAAGTTGAGCTTAATGTTGAAGAACAACAGAAATCATCAGTACCACCCAGTATTACGGGAAATTTACAAGATGTCCTGGATGATGAGTTTCAAGTTTTATTTTTCAATGTTGCGGGGTTAACCCTAGCTGTACCATTGGTAAGTTTGGGTGGTATTGTTAAAATAGAACATATAAATCATTTGATTGGCCGCCCTAATTGGTTTTTAGGTGTGCAAACTCGACGTGAACAGAAAGTGAATGTTGTTGATAGTTGCCGCTGGGTAATGCCTGAAAAATATACTCAAGAATTGGCTGACAGTATAGATTATCAATATCTAGTGATGCTTGAAGACAGTAACTGGGGGCTCGCATGCGAATCCTTGGTGAATGCAGTAAGAATAGATAAATCACACGTAAATTGGCGTGAAAAACCTGGTAAGCGCCCTTGGCTTGCTGGTGTAGTAAAAGAACAAATGTGTGGTATTTTGAACGTGCAAGCGCTTATCGAAATGCTAGATGCAGGATTAGGTTGTCAAGATTCGATTGACTGAGGTTATTTATGACAGACTCAAGAAATGTTGCAGCAGTTGCTGCAGGTAAAGAAGATGTAGTACTACAATGGGTGACATTTAAGCTAGATAATGAAACCTATGGTATTAACGTAATGCAAGTTCAAGAAGTGTTACGTTATACCGAAATAGCGCCAGTGCCAGGTGCACCTTTATATGTACTAGGTATTATTAATCTTCGTGGTAATGTCGTTACCGTCATTGATACTCGTTCACGATTTGGATTGGATGCAGCAGAGGTTGATGATTCCTCAAGAATTGTGATCATTGAAGCTGAAAAACAAGTTATCGGTATTTTAGTCGATAGTGTTGCTGAAGTGGTTTATCTACGCCGTTCAGAGATTGATAATGCGCCAAATGTCGGTACTGAAGAAAGCGCTAAGTTTATCCAAGGTGTAAGCAATCGAGATAACGAACTATTGATTTTGGTCGATTTAGACAAGTTATTATCAGATGATGAATGGGCTGAAATTACCCAGTTATAATGATTTTTGATTGTCGATGAAAGCCAGCATTATTTTTTGCTGGCTTTTGTGTTTTAATACCTTAAATTAAATCCGTTTGATGGAATTGGTATTACTAAGGAAAATAAATGTCGCAAGAGTTGCTCATTGTTATCGCTGTTTATGTTGTTAGTTGTGCAGTCATTTGGATGTTCTTTAGTAAAAAGACAACAAAACTTCAGAGCAAAGTTGATGCGTTAACTGTATTAGTTAAAGAAAACGATCGACAACGTGAAACCGTCAAAAAGGAACTACAAGAATTGCGCAGTGGCACAATTGGTGTAGGCCGACGAGTGGTAGAGCTTGAACAGAAAATAGGTAAACAGTCAGAGTTAATTGAAGAGGCAAGCCAGCAAGACCCTCAGTCAAAAATGTACTCTAGAGCGCTTAAGATGGTTGGGTTAGGTGCTGGAATAGAAGAATTAATGCAAGAGTGTGAGCTACCTAAAGCCGAAGCTGAATTAATTATTCGTTTACATAAAAAATAATGCCTTTAAGCAACTTATACATTGGTGAGTTTAGGCTTTGTCGATAATTTTGTGGTGTAAGTTGTTCCATTGCTCAGGGAATTTACCATCGAGCATATAAACAAATGCAATAAGCTCTGCAATTAACGTGTAGAGTTCTTCTGGGACTTCATCACCGAGTTCGAGTAACTGTAAGAAGTGACTGAGATGCTCATCTTGATGAATATATACCCCGGCTTCTTTAGCTAATGAGATAATTTCTTCAGCCACCAAATCTTTGCCTGTTGCTGTGATCGTTGGTGCACTATTACCATCAAAACTTAGTGCTACAGCCTTTTTTACGTCAGTCATCTTAAATACCTTAAATATCAATTTGGTTAAGCATTGGTTTTGACCAAGTAATGATCGCCTGGTAAAAGAGTGGGTGGGACATGGTCAACCAAGGTCGATATTTCTCTTGCTTGTAACCCTGCTTGTTGGATTTTATCCATTAAAGAGGCTTGGAATTGCTCAACCTTAGATAATACTTGGGTGTCATTGCCTGTGAATGTGAGGTCTAAGTATTCCCCTTGTTTATGCGCCATAACTAGAATAGGTCCTTGGGCTAAATTAAACTTAAGCTGCAGGCGCCAGTTTTGTTGTTTGTCTTCATTATCTTCACCTGGTTGTTTTTCGAACTTCCCTTCTAGCTGCTCGTCTCTTTGCCCTATTGAATAGGGTAAAGCAAAATACCAAGTTAAGTTTTGGTTAGCATCACTGCTTTGTTGATAAAGCGAAATGCTACTAGCCAGTTTTCCCATTGATTCAAGGCTGCCTGCTTTATCTAAAGCCGATAATAGCTGCGGCGCAAGTGATGCAGTCTTGGCTATCTTTTGTTGCAGTTTTGCCATGTATGACTGTAAACGCGGGCTTATGGATGTATTGTTTGCTGTTAGTTTAAAACCGAGTAAAAGCTGAAATAATGTGGTAATAGCACCACCAGAAAGGTTGATATTAGCTGGCGTGGTTTGAGCCAGATTTAAACTCGTCAGACTTTTGAGTTCAGCTTTAAGTAATGAAGGATTGGCAAGTTCAGTTAACGGCGATAGATCCAAACTTGGGATCAGTTTTATAAGTTGAGATGCTAGGTTTTGTTGAACTTCACTAGTTGCCTTTTGTATTGGCATCGCTCCAGCTTTAGATAAGTTTTGATTCAATACCTCAAAAGGTGATTTAACTGTTCCCCCAGGCTTACGTAACTCAGACGTAAGGGGGCTTGGGTTGAGTTTTGAGATGAGTAACTTAACTTCGTTTACTTGTTTCTCTGCCAATACACTTTCGGGTTTTAGTAAGTTTTGATTAACCAGTGTTTGTAATTGTTTAAACTGACTTTTAGTTAAGCTGTTATGGCCATTGATTTGATTAGCCAATTGTTGATTAAGTTGCTGGCTTAACTTTTCAAGACGTTGAGCAGTAAAAGGCTGTTGTACAAGCGCATTGAAATTTTGTGGTAATTGACGATTCAACTCGCTGGCAATAGGCTTATTTTCTACTAAATACGGGCTTTTTTCATTAACCAAGGGTATGCGTTCAAGGTTTTTTAAATATTGCGTTAATAATTGAACAGGCTCGTGTTTACTGAACACCATATTACTCAATTGTGGTTTAACTTGTGTAACAGGAACATTGTTTGTAGGGCTTAGTGACACATTGTCGATTAACTTTATTGGGCTCAAGCTTAGTTGAAGTTGACCAGCTAATTGAGTCACTGTAGCAAGGTTAAGCCCTGATGGCAGTTTAGTTAAAGGCGACACTATCACATTCGTGCCATTTTCAAACATTAGCCGGTTTGCATTTAACTCAACTAAAGGTAAAGGGTACCCTTGAGGGCGTGTGGCTAATGCTAACAGTTGTTGCGATGTTACCCCGTTTGATTGTGCTAAGTTAACAATCTCTGTGGGTAGATTTAACTTGATGGCTTGAGACACTAATACCAATTGAGCTGAAAGCTGCTGGCTAGAAGTGTTAATTTTGTGAGAAACGATGTTTTGAAGCTGACTAATACTGTCAGTACTCAACAGCCCCTTAGCACCCGCTTGGATCAGTTTGATTATTTGTTCATTGGCTTTAAATTGAAAATTATTGCCTTCAATAGTGATAGTGACGATTGCAGGTTTTTGGTTAAAGCTATCATCCGTTTTAGATAAGTTGGCCGAAGTGCTTGGCGTATTAATAAGCATTTTAACGGGTAATAATACTGCATTGGCTGGCAATGTACTGGAGTTATCTTTAACAGGCGATTGAGCTACAGATGTTTGTTCAGCGGGGCTAGATACATTTGAATTAGTCCCTTGATAGTTGAGCTGCGCAGTTTTGCTATTTGTATTCACTGTCGATTTTAAGACATGAGAAGCTTGCGAGTCTAACTTTGAGGTTTTAGACGCCGGTTTGTCTGTCGATGCTGGCAGTTTCATTGATGTCATTTTAAATCTACTATCACCTTTAAATATGTTCTATTACAAATTAATTGTTGATCTATCAAGCTTCAGCAGTATTCTTAGCGATAATTACTTAACAAGACTTCCTGAGTGTAATTCGCTTAATACCAACCTTTATCGACTTGCAGTAATCAAGCTTTAACGTTTTGGGTTAATTACTATTATTTGCAACTTATGGTTTATAGGTTTGCTCTTGGGTTAATCATTGAATCAATTTTCTGTATTAGATAGTGATTCAGTAAAGTGGGTTAAACGTATTAGTACTATATTTATTGTAAAACGTTTACATAAATTGTTCCCGTAAAGAGAGATGTATGAAGTATAAATGGATGTTACTTTCTTTGTTGTTGGGTTGCTTTTCTGCATCAATTCAAGCCGAAGAAATCGCTGCCAGTGAAGCGAGCCAAAAGCCTGCAGTAGAGATGGTCTATAATGACCCACGGGATCCGATTGAAGGGTTTAACCGTGCAATGTGGGACTTCAATTATCTTATTTTAGATAAGCATTTATTCCGCCCTATTGCTCATGGATATAATGATTATCTCCCATCACCTGTTAAGTCTGGCGTTAATAATTTTGTACGTAATTTTGAAGAACCTAGCTCATTAGTTAATAACGCTTTACAAGGTAAGTGGGGGTGGGCTGCCAATGCTGGTGGACGCTTTACTGTTAACACTACACTAGGACTATTAGGGGTTGTTGATGTCGCTGACATGATGGGCATGGTCAGAAAACAGGATGATTTCAATGAAGTCTTAGGCTATTACGGCGTGCCTAACGGGCCTTATTTTAT
Organism: Shewanella sp. 10N.286.52.E4; assembly: GCF_041468785.1. Lineage (NCBI taxonomy): Bacteria > Pseudomonadati > Pseudomonadota > Gammaproteobacteria > Alteromonadales > Shewanellaceae > Shewanella > Shewanella sp. 10N.286.52.E4. The sequence goes on along the minus strand of NZ_JBFRJJ010000028.1, from coordinate 72,963 downwards.
GGCACCATTTTTTGGACCATATGTGACAAGAGAACTCGCGACAGATTGGGTTGATGGTCTATACTTTCCGTTATCAGAGTTCTTGTTGTGGCAATCTATTTTAAAATGGGGATTAAAGAATCTTGATTCCCGTGCTTCCGCTATTGATCAAGAACGCTTATTAGATAATGCGCTTGATCCATATACCTTTGTCAAAGAAGCTTATTTTCAACATATGGATTACAAAGTTTATGATGGCAATGTGCCAACTAAACAAGATGACGATGAGTTACTCGAAGAATATCTATCAGAACTTGAGTAACACTGCCGAAGCCTGACAACGTCTTCGGCAGTTAGCTGCCTAAGGAGTGGTATGGCATTAACAGATGTCTCAGTGCTTTTAGTTGAAGATGATTCAGTATTTAGACAATTATTGGCTGACTTTTTAATCCAACAAGGTGCGGTTGTATTCGAAGCTTGTGATGGCGACGAAGGGGTGAGTGAGTTTCAATCACATACCGTAGATGTTGTTATTGCCGATTTGAGTATGCCAAGGCTTGGTGGACTTGGCATGTTAAAACAAATTCTTAAAATAAACCCCGCAATTCCTTCGATTGTTATTTCTGGCAATAATGTTATGGCTGATGTTGTTGAAGCGCTGAGATACGGTGCGAGTGATTATCTGGTTAAACCTGTTGCAGATTTAAAGATTATTGAACAAGCAATAGAACAAGCTATCTCTCCAGCTAATACCGACTTAGGCGCTATCGATTTTAGTGATAGTCACGCTGTAATTAACTCCGCTGCCAATATGAGCCAAGATTTATCCTATCAAGAGTTAGCAGATAACTTTACCCTACTTGAACACAACGCAGAAGCGGCTAAAAGTGTTCAGCAGCAATTATTTCCAGCGTCTAATGTGAGTTATCCTACCGCTCAGATCCATTATAGCTTGTGTAAAAACAGTGACGTCAGCGCTTATTTTATTGATTCAACCATGGTGGGTGATAACCATTTAATTATGTATATGGCACATTTTCATCCTGAAGATAATCGCGCCGCATTTGGATGTGTATTACTCAGAAGCTTCGTTAATCAGAAGTTGAAACTGTTTCGTAATGGTTTGAGCACCACGTTAGTCGAACCATTTAGTATGTTGAGCTATCTCAATGACAGGATGGTTAACTCTGGCTTAAACCTCTATGTAGATATTGTGTATGTGGCTGTCGAGTTAACTCACTACAGAGCTGCGATAGGGCAGGCTGGTGGAGGTTTACGATGTTATTTGAGAAATGGCACAGGGTTGGCTCCGCTTGCTATTTCAGAGTCTCTACAGCTCGGTACAGTTGAGTGGAATAAACCTAGCATGCAGTTTAGAACCTTAATGCCAAATGAGAAAATTTGTATCGCCAGTAATATATCTCATCATCGCAACCGCTTAATGAATAACCAATTTGATGGTTTGTTTTATGATGAAGAATTACCTGCTGGTGGTTTTATTGAATTAGAATTCGTTTAATTATCTTCGTTTAATTATCTTCGTTTGAAGGCTAAACGCCTGTACTTGATAGGTTTATTCGCTTATCAAAGATAACGTTAATAGGGTATTGGATAAAATCACAAACAATAATTCAAAAAAAACCTCGCAATTGCGAGGTTTTTTTAGTCAGCGTTAATCTAACAAATTAGCTAGGTTTAATCGCTTCGTGCTCAGCAGTAACTGCAATTTCTTCAGCTAATGCTTCTTCTTCAGTTTCATTGTGCCCTTCTGCGCCATGCATCCAGTCAACAAGCTTGTCTGCCATGAAGTAAAGAATGATACCTGATACCGCAGAGGTGATAGCAATACCTGCGAAGATCCCCATAGCATTGGCTAACTGTTCTTCTTTAGTTCCATCATGTCCGATAAATGAACCGACAATACCACCAATTTTATTAGCAATTGCAACGAATAGGAACCATGCGCCCATCATTAATGATGCAATACGCAGTGGAGCCAATTTAGTCACCATTGAAAGGCCGATTGGAGATAAACATAACTCACCCATTGTATGGAAGAAGTATGCACCTACTAGCCACCACATACTTGATTTAGCACTAGCATCACCGTCCATTTCTAGTACAGCACCAATCATGAATAAGAAACCAATGCCAAGTAGCACTAAACCGAGTGCGAACTTAACTGGCGAGTTAGGTTCATTTTTACCAAGACGAATCCATATAGACGCCAATACGGGAGCAAAAACGACAATGAAGATAGCGTTAAGAGACTGGAACCAAGTCGTTGGAACTTCCCAGCCGCCGATTGAGCGGTCTGTAAAGTCGTTGGTGAATAAATTTAACAAACCACCAGCTTGTTCGAAACCAGCCCAAAAAATAATGGTAAATAGACCCATTATCATAATAACTTTAATACGGTCACGCTCGATTTTTGTTAGTGGCTCTTTACGTATTTCACCAGCGGCTTCATTTCTGTCTTTTTCCATTTTAGCTGAAGGATATCGACCGATATCGCCAAGAAGCTTTTGTGCAAAAATGAACTGAGTGATTAAAGATAACACCATGCCAACACCAGCACAGAAGAAACCTGCTTGCCAGTTATTAATGAAAACTTCTTGTCCTTCGAATAAAACTGTTTGACCAAATGTTGTATAAGCCCATGCAACTACAAAACCTGCAAGCGCTGCACCTACGTTAATACCCATATAGAAGATAGTGAATGCACCATCACGACGATGATCGCCTTCTTCATATAAGTCACCAACCATAGTTGAGATATTTGGCTTGAATAAACCGTTACCAATGATGAGAGTAAACAGACCTATGTAGAAAGCTATTGTTTCTGAGCCAGGTATCCAGCTATGTGGAAAAGCGAGCGTAAATTGGCCAATGGCCATCAAAGCGCCACCGATATAAATTGCTTTACGTTGTCCAAGTATGTTATCAGCTAACCAACCACCCATTAGAGGGGTTAAATAGACTAAACCAGTAAAGGTACCGTAAAGAGAGAGTGCATCGGCACTTGTCCATCCTAAACCATGTCCTCCCTCACCTTGCACTTTATCGACTAGATATAGCACCAGAATGGCGCGCATTGCGTAATAACTGAATCTTTCCCAGAGTTCTGTTGTAAACAGCAGGAAAAGCCCCTTGGGATGACCAAGCATGGTCCCCTGTGGTTTTGCATTGCTCATTTAGTCTTCCACCTTAAGCTTGTGATTGCCTGCGGGACAAAGGTCGCCACAGAAATTGTTGTCTGCAATGGTAATTAATTTAAACGTATTGATATTTTCAGGCTGTGGCCTGTTATTGTTTCAATTTAGTTGCTATAAAATTAATCACTTTGTTGTTTATTTATTATATTAAATATCGTCTTTTTACAGTTTTAATCATTAAAACCATAAAAAGCTCACCTTATATACCCTTTAAAGCCCTTATAAGTCAATGGTAGTGGGGTATTCGGCGAACTAAATACTTGCTCTAAATCACCTTTGTTCGCAAAGTTGTTGATACGTATGTTGAGGTTTGGGTTTTATTGTGAGTGTTAACCTTCAAGGTAAAGTCGGGGTTAGATTTTTTCATAAACGATTGAGAATAGGTGACTTCTACACACTTCATCAATTCGCGCGTTTCAGTATTGAACCTATACTCATGTAAGTTGTTGGTAAACGCTTTCAAAAGTGTTAACAAATCTATAAAATGTAACCCATTGGATTTATACTGCTAAAAGCTATCAAGGTTAAGATAATTAACTTTTGTGTAACCGTATGTTGGTTAAAAACTAATGAATTAGGGGCTGAATCATGCGAAAAATATTAGTCTTGTTCGTTTGTTTAAGTTTTATTAGCTCCAGTTACGCATGGGTAGATACTGATAGAGATGGTGTGCCAGATAAAAAAGATGCTTGTCCGGATACACCTCTTGGGATATTGGTGTTAGCTAATGGGTGCCAAGACGTCACTGAACTAGCAATTGCCAATAATCCAATTGAACAAAATTCGGCGCAAAATAGCTCACTTAAAGTGTATTTTGACTTTGCTCAGGCAAATGTTCTACCAACTCAGTTGGCAGCGATAAAGCAAATGATACCTATTTTACAAAAAGGTAAAGGGCTTCTATTAGTTGGTCATACGGATGATGTTGGATCTGAGCAAACTAATTTGAACCTGTCATTACAAAGAGCTGAGTCAGTAAAAAAAGTGTTAGTGGATGAATTTGCTTTTGAGCCTAGCTCGCTAGCAGTGCAGGGAAAGGGCAGCCTCGAACCAGTGGCTGACAATAAAACGGCTCAACAAAGACAATTAAATAGACGTGTAGAATTTAAAGTAGAAAAATAATTTTTATTAAGGGAGTAAGACAATGGAAAATATTGAAGGTTTGATGGCTCAAGCCCCTGAGTTTATCGTGACGTACGGCTTGAAAGTCGTCATGGCAATTGTGATATTTATTATTGGTAAATATTTATCAAACGTGGCTAAAAAATTAACCACGAAAGTGATGGTCGGTCGTAAGATTGATGAAACAGTGGCATCTTTTGTCGGCAATTTAGTTTGGGGATTGGTGTTTGTATTTACCATCATTGCAACTTTAGGGCAGATAGGCGTTCAAACTGCATCTCTGGTCGCTGTTATTGGTGCTGCTGGTCTTGCTGTTGGTTTGGCGCTTCAAGGTTCATTGTCAAATTTTGCCGCTGGTGTGTTGATGGTTATCTTCCGCCCTTGTCGTGTAGGTGATTTTGTTGAAGCCGCTGGTGTAGCAGGAGTGATTGAAGAAATTACTATTTTCTCTACTAAACTTCGCACAGGCGATAACAAGACCATTATTGCTCCAAACTCAGCGATGATGGATGGCACTATTACTAATTACTCGACTAAAGAAACACGTCGAGTTGATTTAGTGATCGGTGTGGGTTACACCTCAGATATCGCAGCAACCAAGAAAGTTATCTCTTCTGTATTAGACAATAATCAATATGTTCTTAAAGATCCTGCATACACTGTTGCACTAGGTGAACTAGCAGATTGTTCTATTAACTTTGTGGTTCGTCCATGGGTTAACACTGCCGATTACTGGCCAGCTCATTTTGAGTTACTAGAGCAGATTAAGAATGCTCTAGATGCTGCTAACATTGAGATTCCATTCCCGCAAATGGATCTACAAATTAAAAATATGCCAGCTCAGTAATATTGAATGAGCGGAAGAAAAGCCAGCATTAAATGCTGGCTTTTTTGTTTGCGAAATTTAACTCAACGCGGGTAATATTTTTTAAGGTAGAATGGCTTTCTTATAAATTTAAACTGCTTTTAAACGAGCTTGATGTAGTTGAGTATAAACATGATAGATTTTCGAAGTGATACTGTGACAAAACCAACTGATGCGATGCGAAAAGCCATGGCTCAAGCTGAAGTCGGTGATGATGTTTATGGCGACGATCCTACCGTTAATCGTTTACAGGATATGGCCGCAGAACGATTTGGTTTCGATAGCGCCTTATTTGTCAGCTCGGGTACTCAAGCAAACTTATTGGCCTTGATGAGTCATTGTGAGCGCGGAGACGAGTACTTGTGTGGCCAGCAAGCCCATAATTATAAGTTTGAAGGTGGTGGGGCAGCCGTGCTTGGAAGTATTCAACCTCAGCCACTTAATAATCAGGCTGACGGCAGCATTTTACTGGCAGATATCGAAGCTGCGATTAAACCAGATGATGTTCATTTTGCCCATACGCGTTTATTAAGCATTGAAAATACTATTGGTGGTAAAGTGTTACCGCAGCAATACTTAGCAGATGCTCAGGCATTAGCCTTTAATCGCGGTTTGAAAATACATTTAGACGGAGCTCGAGTGGCAAATGCTGCCGTAGCTCAAAATGTGCAGATCAGTGAAATTACCCAATATTTTGATTCAGTGTCGATTTGTTTATCAAAAGGCTTAGCTGCGCCTATTGGTTCAATTTTATTGGGTGATGAGCGTTTAATTAACAAAGCGGTTCGTTGGCGTAAAATGTTGGGTGGTGGTATGCGTCAAGCTGGCATTATCGCTGCTGCAGCAGAACTGGCCATTACTGATCAAGTTGAAAGATTGGCTGAAGATCATGATAATGCAGCGCTGCTTGCTCAACACTTAATGGCAATGCCCGAGTTTAGTGTTGATGTTAGCCAAGTTCAAACAAATATGGTGTTTGCTGAATTAGATAAGCGTTTTGATGTTAATCATTTAAGTTTATTACTATCTCAGCAGGGCATATTAATTAGCGCGACCTATTCACTTCGTTTTGTCACTCATAAAGATATCAGTCGACAGGAAGTACTGACATTTGTTGATGTGCTAAAAAAATGTCTTCCTCAAGTAACAGTTCAGTAATGTCACGTTAAAAGAGCCTTGTATCTTATTTGTGCGATGTTAGCAGGAAAGCTGCATCGTGCTTTTAATTGGTGCATTCAGTTGAGTTGTTGCCGTATTCTGGTTAGGTCATTCTTCTACATTTCTCTCCGTAAATTAATTTGTGCTTATTTTTCAATGACTTTCTATGTTGGCTTTGTTTTTGCTACCTCTTTCGAGGTATTCATAATGTAAGGATCAATATAATGGAATATTCAAGCCGTCATATTGTAAAACCTATTGATTTAAATTCTGAAAAAAATCTTTGTTGTGGCCAGTTATTGAATTGGCTAAATGAAGAAACATCTCTTTTTGCACGCTGTGAAATGCACAGTAAATTGCTAATGGCCAAACTAGTTTCTGAGATTAATTTTATGAGTCCAGCAAAGCTTGGCGATGTAATTGAATTTGGAATGGAAGTGATAAGCCTAGGGCAAAGTTCTATCACGTTACGTTGTAAAGTGCGAAATAGCTTTAATAATGCACCAGTGGCTTTTGTTGATAAGGTGGTGTTTGTTAATATTAACGAAAGAGGGTTACCTGTACCTCATGGTGTTAGAGCGAATGCTGCTTAATCAAGGATGTAAAAAGTATTAACGCTTGAGCATTGCTAAACACTGGTATAGCTAAATAAAAAGCCAGCTTCAACAAGTTTGAAGCTGGCTTTTTCATTTTAGATGCACATTGACGCTTAATGTAGTTTTAAATGTGGATGAATAATGCGTCCAATTCCTTTTGCTAGCATCATTAATGTGCCTTTGACTACGCCATGTAATTCAATCAAATGACGACGGTAAAGTGAAGTATATACAAAGCGCGCAATCTTACCTTCTACTAGTACACCGCCTCCCATGAATGACATTAAGTTACCTACAGTATGGAATTTAGATAAATTAACTAAAGAGCCCAAATCTTTATAAACGTACTCATTGGCTGGTGCTTTGCCTTCAAGCATCAAGATAATATTATCTGCTGTCATCAATGCCATTTGTCTTGCTGATTGACCACGAGGTGGCACCCAGCTTCCGTCAGCTTGTGGACATGCAGCGCAGTCGCCAATGGAGAAAATATTATCATCAAGGGTCGTTTGCATATTTTGCTTAACCATGACTTGATTGATTTGGTTGCTTTCAAGGCCACCAATATTATTTAAAAAGTCAGGTGCTTTTACCCCTGTTGACCAAATAACCATGTCAGACGGTATTAGATTACCGCTTGTGGTGGTAAGTCCTTCAGGGCTAACTTCTGTGATACGGGTATTTGTCATCACATTAACACCCAGTTGCTTAAGCTCACGGGTGACAGAGTTTGAAATTTCTACTTTATCAACTTTAGGCAGAATACGTTCATCAGCTTCAATTAACGTGACTTCGAGTAAACTAGTATCAATTTTATAGCCAAAGCCACTGAGCTGTTCTACAGCGTGGTGCATTTCAGCTGACATTTCTACGCCAGTTGCGCCCGCACCCACGACTGCAATTTTAATCTTTTCATCCAATTGGTGATGACTGGCATAGCGCATGAATTTATTCAGGAGAATCTTACGAATAGACATCGCTTGCTCGGTGTTATCTAAGAACAAACTATGCTCTTTAACACCTGGGATTTTAAAGTCATTTGCGACACTACCAATGGCGATGACAGCGTAATCGTAAGGGATTTTACGCGCAGGCAGTAGCTCTTGACCGTCTTCATCATTAATCGGTGCAAGAATGATATGCTTGTTTTCACGGTCAATATCAATCATTGCGCCTTGCTGAAAATGATAACCGTGATCAGATGCGTGACCGCGATAGCTTATCGCATCTAAACCAATATCCAGCGCGCCAGTTGCCACTTCATGGAGCAATGGTTTCCAAACATGGCTTTCTGCGCAATCAACTAAAGTGACTTTTGCTTTGCCTTTTTTACCTACTTTACGGCCTAACTTAGTGGCGATTTCCATGCCACCTGCGCCGCCGCCAATAATGACGATATTTGGAACTGCTTGCATCGCTTGATGCTCCTTACTTAAGGTTAAAAATAAAATGGGCAAACTCTGATACCAAGAACTAAAACCGAGTTCTGACTCGGCCTCTATTGAAATGGTCAACTATTATTGGCTGGATACATCGTTGAGTGTGGTTTTGATTTAAGTGGCTAATGCGCTCGAAAAAATCAACAACCATAGTGCTTGCACTAAAGGAAACCATTCTGTTTGCACTAAAAGTAATTAAAGTGTTAGTACTAAAAAATACATCAGTAAGTTGACTCAGCTGAAGCTGGATTTGATGTTATGTGGCGATTCAGAGTTATATGGAGATGTTTATATATTAAACAGTCACAATATGTCATTTTGAGATTGTTAAAGTGTGACCGAATATTAAAATAGAATTTAGAAATGCGAAATTGATCACTTTTTACATGATTCAGGATTGGATGTTACAAAAACAAACCGACAAGTAAAAACTTGTCGGTATGGATACTACAGCATCGATTTAGGCTTTATGCTCTAGTCATTCAGTATATGGAAGATGTTATGCCTGTGCTTTAGCAAGGCGACCATTATAGTCTTCAACTAGATGAGCAATAATTTTTTCAGGATCAGCATCCTGACAACATTTATCTAAGAATACTTTAAACGTAACTAAGGAGTGAGCATTATTGAACATTCGATCGCTTTGCATAGCGTAGTAAGTATCATCAGTATTAGATTTTCTTACAATGAATTCGCCATTTTTAAAAGCTTTGGTGCCTGGCTCATCATGCCACTTTGTGATTCTGTTTAATGCGATTTCACTAGATTGATTGACTTCGACATGATTCAACCAGCTTGCTGGTTGTTCATTTTCTTTGTAATGAGGACATCTTACCGTGTAGTTATACACGTGAGTGATTGCTGTCATAGCTTACCTACTTTTTTAAGAATGTAATTCATCATAGACCGCTAATTTAACTTTGGTCAATGGTTATTTGTAGAAGTTAGATCTAGTTAACAAATGTTATGTTGTTAACTTTTTTTGTTCAATTATATCAGTGACTTAATTTGTTTTTGTGAAGGCTGCTTGTATTGTAAATAGTTGGGTATTTTATTGTCTAAATAATGCTCAAAATGAATATTTCTCGATTATCCTAGCTTGCTTCAAGCCGTAATAATGACAAAATCAATAATATCTCATTTTAAAAATGACAAGCATTTGAGAGCCATTCACGTAAGTGTCATTCTCATAAGAGTGATTCATAGAAGAGCTATAAACATAAGAGCAAAACAAGCATTTCAATATTCGCGAAATCACAGACAGACAATGGTCACTATGCACATGTAGAATAAAATGTGCATAGCCATTTCCAATTCATGCAATTACGCAATACTTACAATTTTAGTCACTTTCACATTTAGTCACTTTTACATTTGTCTATTTCACAACATTTTTGAAAGCGACTCTTATTGCTTATTTATAGTGCGTTGGTAAATATTTCGCAAATTTCAGCATGGGTAGCTTGTTTAGGATTGGTAAAGCCACAAGCATCTTTTAACGCATTGTCAGCAAGGACTGGAATATCTTCTGGGTTAACGCCAAGTTCAGTCAAGTTAGCTGGAATATTTACAGCGACAGACAAGGTTCGAATGGCATCAATTGCGGCTTCAGCGCCTTGCTCATCAGTTAACTGGGCAACATCGACTCCCATTGCTTTACCAATATCTTTAAGTTTAGCTGGCACAATTTTAGCGTTATAGGCTTGTACATGCGGCAGTAACAGCGCATTACAAACGCCATGTGGTAAATCGTAAAAACCGCCTAACTGATGCGCCATGGCGTGAACATAGCCTAGACTTGCATTATTAAATGCCATACCAGCTAAAAATTGTGCATAAGCCATTTGTTCGCGGGCATCAATATTGTCACCTTGTTCAACAGCGTTGATAAGGTTTGCTTGAATTAATTCAATGGCCTTTATCGCGCAAGCATCGGTGATTGGGGTTGCAGCGATAGATACGTAGGCTTCAATCGCATGGGTTAGTGCATCCATTCCCGTTGCAGCAGTCAATGCAGCAGGCTTTTCAATCATTAACTCAGGATCGTTTACTGATAAAATTGGTGTGGTATTTTTATCGACGATCGCCATTTTAATATGACGTTTTTCATCTGTGATGATACAAAAACGCGTCATCTCACTTGCTGTACCGGCAGTGGTATTTATTGCAACAAGTGGCATTTGTGGCTTAGCTGACATGTCTAAACCTTCATAGTCGCAGATATTACCGCCATTGGTGGCTACTAACGCGATGCCTTTGGCGCAGTCATGAGGAGAGCCTCCGCCTAATGAAATAACGAAGTCACATTCGTGTGCTTTTAACAGACTTAAGCCTGCTTCAACATTGGCCGTTGTTGGGTTAGGTTGTACCCCATCAAATACAAATACAGCAATGTCATTTTCAATTAACTTACTAGTGACTTTTTCGACTAAGCCAATCTTGACTAAAGGCGTATCTGTTACGATTAATGCACGTTTAAAACCTAAGGTTTTAATGTCATTAATGGCCTCATCTACACCACCTTGACCGATAACATTGACACTTGGAATAAAAAATTTTGTAGCCATGATAAACCTCGTTAGTACTTAAAATTAATAAATATAAAATTCTTTTCTGTTGTTAAAGTAACAACCAAATGCGCTGCAGTTTGTGATGAAAATCATATATTCATACTTGTTTTGTTCGGTTTTGTAGTTTTAATACCAAAGAGGGATTTGGCGCAGATTTTACTGTTTAGGTTTGATCTAGAGCATATTTGAGCTGAAAATAAAAATGCCTATAACTAAATTAGTTATAGGCATTAAAGACTGTTTGAACGCTAAATTTTTATAGAAAAAATACGTTTACACTTGAGGGCAAGTCGATTCGGTGACGCTATTAATGATGATTTCGGTATCGGGAACGTCATTTCCACTTGTATCAGTAATATTGATTTGATCAACTACTTCCATTCCCGCGACGACTTGACCAAATACTGCATACCCTGGTGCGCTACTGCTGCTGTAATCAAGTTGAGGATTGTCTAAAGCGTTGATGTAAAACTGTGAGGTCGCTGAATTGGCTACATTCGTTCTCGCCATCGCAATTGTGCCGCGAGCATTGGTTAATCCAGTGTTACTTTCAAGCTCAATAGGATCATTGCCTGGCTTGGCAACAAGCCCAGAGGTAAATCCACCAGCTTGGGATACAAAGTTGTATATTACGCGGTGAAAAATGGTGCCGCTGTAATATTCCTCATCAACATAACTTTTGAAGTTTTCCCCAGTAATTGGTGTATTAGTGGTATCAATCGCTAAGGTGATATCGCCTAATGTCGTTGACATTAGATAGCAAATGTCAGCTTGTAATTCAGCCTCTTCAACTGGCGGGACAGGATCTACTGGTTCTGGAGAGCTTGAATCAGAACTGCCGCCACAAGCGGATAACGTGAGTGCGAATGCTAGAGGGTACAACAACTTCATTTTTGGCCTTTGTTTGTTTTGTTTTTGTAGCGCTTATGTTGCTTAAATGGTTTATCGAAAGCAACAGAAAAAAGCCAAAGATACAAACTGTTACTTTGATATCTGATTTTTAAAGTATGAGCCCCCAACATAAACAAACCATGAAGTGTAATTCTGCGATGGCGTTATTAGCTTTATCACAATATAAAGCCTGTGAATAAATCGCCAAATTAGGCCATAGCCGTTACAATGACGCCATTATTGGTAGTGTAAATTAGAGAAAAATATGACTTTTGATTCAATTGGCTTTTCACAGCCTATTTTAGATGCAGTAAAGGCTTGTGGTTATGACAGCATGACACCTGTACAGCAAGTTGTGATGCCGTTGGCCATTGATGGAAAAGACATCTTAGCCAGTGCCCAAACAGGTACAGGTAAGACGGCAGCTTTCTCATTACCGCTCTTATCACTGTTAGAGCAACAGCTTGATGACCAAGACAATAAAACTGCTTGGCAACGTCTTAGGGTATTAATCATGACCCCAACACGCGAACTTGCGATTCAAATAGAACAGAATATTGTTAATTATGCGCAGTTCTTACCTTTTGAAAGCGTGGCTGTTTATGGCGGGGCAAGTATCAATCCTCAACGTAAAGCGTTAGCTAAAGGTGTTGATATTTTAGTGGCGACACCAGGTCGACTTTTTGACGTCATTGGTCAACATGATTTGGATTTATCGTTTGTCACACATTTAGTCATTGATGAAGCAGATCGCATGTTGGATTTGGGGTTTGTTAAAGATATCGAAAAGGTGAAGCGATTAGTGAATCGCCAGCATCAAACAATGATGTTTTCGGCTACCTATTCAGAAGCGGTGAAAAGCTTAGCTGCAAAAATGCTTAATGAACCTGAGTTTGTTCATGTATCAAATCAAACAACGGCTGAAACGGTGTCACAATCTGTATTTCAGGTGGACAAAAGACGTAAAGCTGAGTTGTTATCAGAGCTGATTGGCCGTAATAACTGGCAGCAAGTGATGGTATTTACCAGCATGAAAGAAACGGCTGAGCACTTATTAAAAGAATTAAAGTTAGATGGCATAAAAGCAGCGGTTTTTCATGGTGACAAAACTCAGGGGGCGCGTAACAGAGCACTAGAAGAGTTTAAGTCGGGCAAACTTAGGGTCATGATTGCTACCGATTTAGCAGCAAGAGGCTTGGATATCGAAGCACTGCCATTAGTGATTAATTTTGAGTTGCCACCAGAGCCTGAAGATTATGTGCATCGTATTGGTCGAACAGGCCGTGCAGGCTTAACGGGTCAAGCGATATCATTAGTTGCCCCAAATGAAATGGATTTATTAAGTGACATTGAGTCTTTAATTAATACTCAAATAGATGTTCAGATACATCCTGGTTATGAAGCGGGCGCGCCATTACCTGCAAGGTATCGTGAGGTGGAAGCGGAAAAACCTAAAAAGTCCTTCAAACATAAAAGAGCTAATGGCCCGCGTGGTAATGATAAATCAAAGCCAACTAGGCAAGGTAAATACGCCAAAAAAGCGAAGTAACGTTTAACTCACCACAGCACCTCATTACAAGCTGACAAGGAAGAATCAGAGTGATCCTTAAACCCATTAATACTAATATTATTACCGGCTTTTTAGGCGCCGGTAAAACCAGCCTTATTTTGTCACTGCTTAAGTTGAAGCCTGAAAATGAAACTTGGGCTGTATTGGTGAATGAGTTTGGAGAAATTGGTATTGATGCAGGTTTAATTGGTGGCAAAAATGCATCAAAGCAAATTGTCATTAAAGAAGTTGCTGGTGGTTGCTTATGCTGTGCTGCGGGTATTCCGACTCAAGTTGCGATTAACCAGCTTATTCAAAAAGCTAAACCAGACCGTTTATTCATTGAGCCAACGGGGTTGGGGCATCCAGCTGAAATTTTAAAAGTGCTCACTAATGAGTTTAATCAACAAGTACTGAACGTGAACCAGACAGTATGTGTGGTTGATGCACGTAAAATACAAGATGAGCGCTACAGTGAAAATGACAACTTTAACCAGCAAATCCAAATTGCTGATCTTGTGTATGCCAGTAAAGTGGATTTATATCAGCAACAAGAGCTTGTAAACCTTGAGCATTTCTTATCGCAGTTCAACCATACCAAATCAGTGATTCATTCAACGAATGACAATGCGGTTGCGCGAGTCTTTGAGTCACTTAATCAGCCTCGAGCTCTGTTACAAAAGGTGCAACAAAGTGCTAGTTTCGCTCGTTCGATAAAACCTGCTTTGACTAGCCAAACAAGTTCTATTTTTTCAACAGGCTTTGGTCTTGGTGCCAGTCAAAGCTTGAGCCAAGGCTTCGCTCCAGAAACGGGTAAAGAGAACGAAGCTCAGGCTGTTGAGTTTAATCAGCAAGGCTATTGGATGAGAGAGAATCAAGGTGAGGGTGCTTATAGTGTGGGCTGGATATTTGAGCCTAGATTGTGTTTTGATTTTGATAAATTAATTGATTGGATTAACCAACTCATTGCTGAAGATATTGTTCGACTGAAAGCCGTGATGATAACTGAAGAGGGTATCGCGGGTTTTAATATGGTTGATGGCAAACTGTCTGTGATGGAGTTGGATGAAGCTATGGATTCGCGAATAGAAATCATAGCATTGGAACCATTAGCTGGCACAAAGCTCAGTGAGCCGTTGCTGGCTTGCTTATTTGATGAGTAGTTAAGTCATTAGGCTAATGCCGATGATGCTACAGACCTTAAGCTTAAGGCTATTCACCTTAAGGCTATTAACCATGAGATAAACCATATAGGTTAATCTCATGGCCATTATCGATACCTCACTTTCTAACAGTGACTTCTCGCTATCGATTAAAACAGTTTGCTGCCCCAGCCCAACTTTGCACGTAACACGTTAAAGTAATTATGGCCTTTCGGGTGGATCATTCTTAATCTGTCTTCACTTCGACTAATCAGTATTTCATCACCTGGCAGTACAGATAAGTGCACATGGCCGTCACAACTGACTTCTAAGTTTTCACCGTTATCAGGTGATACCACTAGCTTGATCGTACTACTCGCATCGACAACAATAGGCCTACAAGACAGTGTATGTGGAAACATTGGCACTAAAATAAGAGCTTGAAGGTTTGGCGTTAAAATAGAGCCGCCAGCTGACAATGAGTAAGCTGTCGAACCTGTAGGGGTTGAAACAATCATTCCGTCAGCACGTTGGCTATACATGAACTGGTCGTCAATATAGACCTCAAACTGGATCATGTGCGCCACTTTACCTGGATGCAATACGGCTTCATTGACAGCGGTATTGCTGGCTTTAAGCATGCCATGACGATGTACTTCAGCTTCGAGTAAAAAACGGTATTCAGTATCGTATTGACCATCTAACACTTTAGATAAGGATTCTTCAAAATTATCTGGGGGTAAATCAGTCAAAAAACCTAGATTGCCACGGTTAACTCCAATAACTGCAATATCAAATCTTGCTAGTACTCTTGCAGCACCTAACATATTACCGTCACCACCGACAACAATTGCCAAGTCGCAGCGCTCACCTAATTCAGTTAAATCAACGGATTCAATATCAACTTTGAGTTCAGAAGCGACACGTTCTTCGGCTAATATCTCGAAGCCTTGCATAGACAACCAATGATGCAAACGCTTCAAAGTGAGGTTTGTTCCTTGATGATGTGGTTTGCCGATAAGGCCAATTGTTTGAAACTTTTTGGTCATATTAGTATTTGATTTGCTCAAAGGCTTGAAACAACGAAATTGATCCCCATAATATGCCCATAGTAATCAGAAACAAAGCATTTTTAGCTGGAGTGAAAATGAGCAACGAGTCGAATAAAGTAGATCAAGAAGTAATTGATGCAGAAGCAACCACTGAAATTGAAACAGAAGTTGAAGCTGAAGCAGCACAAGAAGTTGATGAGTTAACTCA
Organism: Shewanella sp. 10N.286.52.E4; assembly: GCF_041468785.1. Classification (NCBI taxonomy): domain Bacteria; kingdom Pseudomonadati; phylum Pseudomonadota; class Gammaproteobacteria; order Alteromonadales; family Shewanellaceae; genus Shewanella; species Shewanella sp. 10N.286.52.E4. Next base: position 57,177 of record NZ_JBFRJJ010000028.1, on the reverse strand, counting down.
AGCTAATCTTAAAATTGAAGCATTAGAACAACAACTTGCAGAGTCACAAGCAGCTTTAGCTGAGCGTAAAGATGTTGAAATTCGCGCAGCAGCAGAGACGGCGAATATCCGTACTCGCGCAGCTAAAGACGTTGAAAAAGCACGTGCTTTCGCTTTAGAGAAGTTTGTTAACGAGCTTTTACCTGTGTTAGACAACATGGAGCGCGCGTTAACGGGTGTTAATCCTGAAGATGAAGCAACGAAAGCGATTGTTGAAGGTGTTGATTTAACCATGAAAGGTTTCTTAAGTTCTGTTGAGAAATTTGGCGTGGTACAAGTTAATCCACTAGGTGATGCATTTAATCCTGAGCATCATCAGGCTATTGGTATGCAACCAAGTGCTGAATACCCGAAAGACACAGTGATGCTAGTGATGCAAAAAGGTTATACCTTGAACGCACGTTTATTGCGTCCAGCTATGGTTATGGTTTCGCAAGGCGGACCAAGCGTAGATACTCAAGCATAAGCCATTAAGACTGAGCGTTTAGGTTTAGCACTTAGATTTAGTACTTGGATTTAGTACTTAGATTTAGTACTTAGATTTAGCACTTAGATTTAGCGCTTAGGCTCCCAAGTTTACGCATTATCATAATGCCTAAACTTGAGGCTGAATAATTGATGGTGGTTAATAGATATTAATCAAACCTCAAGTATAAAAAAGGACTGCAATGGCAGTCCTTTTTTTGTGTTTTGCTAATAATATTGAAGCTTAGCCAATATATTGCTTAATCTGCTCTAGCACGCCTGCGCCATCAAGCTTTAATTCTTGAATAATTTCATCAGGCGCACCATGTTTGATGAACTCATCTGGCAGGCCGATTTGCAGCACAGGCTTAATGATTTTCATTTTCTGTAATGCTTCAATCACACCACTACCTGCACCGCCCATAATGGCGTTTTCTTCAAGCGTGACGATAATATCATGACTATTGGCAAGTTCAGCCAGTAGTGCTTCATCTAGAGGCTTAACAAAGCGCATATCTGCAACGGTAGCATCTAAGGCTTCTGCAGCTTCAAGAGCAGCAGCTAAAGTGGTTCCGAAGTTCACAATGGCAATACTGCTTTTCTTGCTTGTGCTTTGAATATCAGCGCCTTGTCGTTTAATGACACCTTTACCGATGGGTATTTCAGTCATCACTTCAGTTTGCTCGATACCTGTGGCACTACCGCGAGGGTAACGAACAGCTGTAGGACCTGCTTTATAACGATAACCTGTATATAGCATCTGACGACATTCATCTTCATCAGACGGTGCCATTATCACCATGTTAGGTACGCAGCGTAAGAAACTTAAATCAAATGCGCCTTGGTGGGTTGGGCCATCAGCGCCAACGATACCGCCACGGTCTATGGCGAATAATACCGGTAAACGTTGTAAGGCCACATCATGAATGATTTGGTCATAACCACGTTGCAAGAAGGTAGAATAAATGGCCACAACAGCATTAAAGCCTTCACAAGCAAATCCCGCACCTAAGGTAACAGCATGTTGCTCAGCAATCGCGGCATCAAAGTATTGTTTAGGGAATTTTTGAGAAAACTCAACCATTCCTGAACCTTCACGCATGGCAGGTGTAATGGCTAACAGCTTTTCATCTTCCTTAGCTACGTCACAAAGCCACTTACCAAACACTTGTGAGAAGGTCGGTGAGCTAGGTTTCGCTTTAGGTTTTCTAAACTGAGTGTGGTCAAATTTGGGTACTGCGTGCCAGCCAATAGGATCTTTCTCTGCTGGCTCATAACCACGACCTTTCTTGGTCATGATATGTAATATTTGTGGTCCTTTAAGATCACGCATATTGCGTAAGGTTTCAACTAAAGAATCAACATCATGACCGTCAATTGGGCCAATATAGTTGAAGCCAAGTTCTTCAAATAAAGTCCCTGGTACAACCATGCCTTTAAGGTGTTCTTCAGTGCGCTTTGCCATTTCTTTGATGACAGGCATGCCCTTAAGCACTTTTTTACTACCTTCACGAATGGTGGTGTAAAAACGGCCTGACATCAATTGGGCTAAATGGTTGTTTAATGCACCGACGTTTTCAGAGATTGACATCTCGTTGTCATTTAACACAACTAACATGTCATTGTGTAAGTCACCTGCGTGGTTCATGGCTTCAAATACCATGCCGCCAGTCATTGCACCGTCACCGATAACAGCAACGACTTTACGATCTTTCTGCTCTTTTTCAGCAGCAACAGCCATGGCTAATGCCGCACTGACAGAAGTGCCAGAGTGACCAACACTGAATGTGTCATATTCACTTTCTTCGCGCCAAGGGAAAGGATGCAATCCATTTTTTTGACGAATAGTGTGCATCTGGTCTCGACGACCCGTTAAGATTTTATGTGGGTAAGCTTGATGTCCTACATCCCAAACCACGCGATCAAATGGCGTGTTGTAGACATAGTGAAGCGCTACTGTTAATTCAACAGTACCCAAGCCTGAAGCAAAATGGCCACTCGAGTTGCTGACTGATTTTAGCAAGAATTGTCTTAGCTCATCAGACAGTTGTGGCAGCATGCCTTGAGGCAGCTTTTTTAAATCTTCAGGCGTATTAGCTTGTGCCAATACCGGAAATTGAGAATTATCGAAACTCATAAGGAGATAAACTGTCTCTTTTATAATCTTCGCGCAATGATATAGCGGGCGAAGTCTGCAATTAACTGGCTATTGTAGGTTAAATTTGCCAGCGCTGATAGTGCATCGTTAATTAGTTGCTCGGCACATTCATTTGCACCTTGCAGTCCAAGTAAGCGAGGAAAAGTACTCTTGTTCGCTTCTTCATCACTGCCTTGGGGCTTACCTAACTCTTCTGTGCTAGATGTGATGTCTAAAATGTCATCTTGAACTTGAAAAGCTAAGCCGATATTCGCGGCGAACTCTCTAATAATCTGTTGTTCTTTTTGACTTGCATTAGCAGCAATTAAAGCCAACTCTGCAGCACAGCTGATCAGCGCACCGGTTTTTTTATTATGTAATTGGGTTAACTGTTCAAGATTGATACGTTTGTCTGTTGAGCTGAGATCAATTGCTTGACCGCCACACATACCACTATAACCTGATGCTTTTGCTAACGCGGTGACCATTGCTAATTGTTGCTGCGCCGATATGTTGTCATTTGGCTGGCATATCAGCTCAAAAGCCAATGTTTGTAATGCATCACCAGCAAGAATAGCTGTGGCTTCATCAAAAGCGATATGAACAGTGGGTTTGCCTCGGCGAAGGGCATCATCATCCATCGCTGGTAAGTCATCATGAATTAATGAGTAAGCATGGATACATTCGATGGCTGCAGCTGCATTATCTAGTAAAGCTAAATCTGCGCCTAACATTTCGCCAATGCTGTAAACCATAAAAGGGCGAATTCGTTTGCCGCCTAATAAAGCCCCATGGCTCATCGCTGCTTTTAATTCAGGGGCACTATCGTCGAGTTCTGCAAGTTTATTTCTCAGAACGTTATCGACGCGTTGTTGATACTTTTCAATTGCTTGGGCTAACACTTATTCGCCTTCAACGGTAAATGGGCTCAGGTTAGTATCATCTTCATCTAATAAGATGGATACTTTCTGTTGTGCTTGTTCAAGCTTGGATTGGCTTTGGCGAACCAACTTTATTCCACGCTCAAATTGTTTGAGGGCACTGTCTAATGTGACTTCACCTTGCTCAAGATCTGCAACAATGTTTTCAAGCTCCGATAAGGACTCTTCAAAACTAAGATTCTCAGGTTTTTTTGCCACAATAATGTTTCCTTATGTTGTGCGCAGAACAAAGTATATCAGGGCGAGCTAAGGGTCAAATTGAGTCGTAGTTTATTTGCTCAATAGCACGCTTTGTGACTGAAAAATTATACAATGAGTAAAATAACTCTAAACTTGGGCTAAGTTTGACCGATAACTATAACGAATGCCAGTTTCCTTCATCGACAAGTATTATTCATAAGTTATATTGAAAATGCTTTTTATACCGTGGAATTGATTGATTTTTTTACACCACTGGCTATTTTTTTAAAGAATGCTGGCTATCGAGTGTTTTTTTAGTAATTGAACTATTATCACTGACACTCAGGGTGTTACATTAATATCGATAAGACGGTTAACCATTTTACGGTTTTAATCAGTAGGCAGCATTATAAGACTGCAATCAAGGAGACATTGTGGATTTAGCAACCCTAATAGGTTTAATCGGAGCCTTTGCTTTTATTATTGGGTCTATGGTCAGCAGTGGCGGTATTTCAATATTTGTTGATGTGCCATCAGTGATGATTGTATTTATTGGTTCATTGTTCGTTGTAATGATGAAGTACAATTTAAAGCAGTTTCTGGGTGCTGTTAAAATTGGCGCTAAAGCTTTTATGTTTAAAATCGATAAGCCAGAAGATTTAATTGAACAATCGGTTAATATGGCTGATGCTGCCCGTAAAGGTGGATTTTTGGCATTAGAAGAGGCTCAAATCACTAATAGCTTTATGCAGAAAGCCGTTGATATGTTGGTCGATGGCCATGATGGCGATGTGGTTCGTGAAGCCTTAGAAAAAGATATTGCACTTACTGAGGAACGTCATAAAACCGGTGTTGGTATATTTAAGTCTCTAGGTGATGTTGCGCCAGCAATGGGGATGATCGGTACCTTGATTGGCCTCGTTGCCATGTTATCTAATATGGATGATCCTAAATCGATTGGTCCATCAATGGCCGTTGCTTTGTTAACAACGCTTTATGGCGCGATAATTGCGAACATGATTGCGATCCCGATTGCCGATAAACTTCAATTAAGAATGAGTGAAGAATTGCTCAACCGTAATTTGATTATGGATGCCGTATTAGCGATTCAAGATGGCCAAAACCCGCGTGTAATCGAAGGTTTCCTTAAAAACTACTTATCTGAAAAATCACGTCAAATTGATACAACGGACGGAGAATAACTCATGGCTAAGAAGGCCAAGTGTGATTGTCCACCGCCCGGAGCGCCATTGTGGTTAGCGACATTTGCTGACCTAATGTCGTTGTTGATGTGTTTCTTCGTTCTACTGCTAGCATTCTCTGAAATGGATGTGATGAAGTTCAAGCAAATCGCTGGCTCGATGAAGTACGCATTTGGCGTACAAAATAAAGTGGAAGTAAAAGATATTCCTAAAGGAACGTCAGTCATCGCATTGGAATTTCGACCTGGTAAACCTGATCCGACACCGATTGAAATTATTAATCAGCAAACCAATGAAATGACCCAACAAACCATTGAGTATCAAGCGGGTGATGATGCCAGTGCGGGCGGTGTGCAAAAACAACAAGGTGAAAACAGAGGCGGTAATGCAGCTGCTACAGCACAACAGCAAGCTCAAGCACAAGAATCTCAGTCATCATCAGAGCAAGAAAACATTAACGATCAAGTTAAAAAGATGGCCGAGAAACTCAACGAAGAGATTGTTGATGGTGCAATTGAAATCGAATCATTAGGTCAACAAATCATAATTCGAATTCGAGAGAAAGGTTCATTTGCCTCAGGCTCTGGTTTCTTACAGCCGCGATTTAAACCTGTTGTCCGCTCTATTGGTGACTTGCTCAAAGATGTTCCGGGGATCATTACTGTCTCAGGACATACCGATGGCATGCATATCAGTAATGAGCTTTATAGTTCTAACTGGGATTTATCGAGTAAGCGTGCAGTTGCAGTGGCTCACGAACTTGCTAAAGTGAATGGTTTTGATGAGGCGAGAATGAGAGTGGTTGGCATGGCATCAAACTCGCCACTAGTCCCTAATGACTCAAATCAAAATCGCAGTAGAAATCGCCGCGTTGAGATTTCTATTGAGCAAGGTAAAGCAAAAGAGTCGAGAGAAATTGAAGCTATCCCGCAGCAATAAAGGGCGCGGATTAATCAATTATATCAGTTTACAATCGGATATTTTTCGAGTTCGTTTTTGTTGATTTAAATGATTTTAAACGAGTTTTACGCAGACTATAAAAGGCCGTTTTAATAATTGTGATTCACTTTTATTAACGCGGCTTTTTTTATGTTTTCTAGTTTATAAACCCAAATGCGCTCTAGTCTAGGTATTGCTATTTAATGTGTTTGGTTAATAGTCAATTTTTGCTATAATCCCGCCCTTAAATGGCTGGTCACTGTCCAGTCATCGTTTTTTATGCCTTTTTAGTCAGTAATATGAATGCCATAAGCGTCTTTTTGCCGAGATAATATTACTGCTTAATAAGGCTTATACCGAATCAGATGCCCGCGGAAATCCAATGAAGTTTATCGTAAAGCTATACCCAGAAATCATGATGAAAAGTAAAACCGTTAGAATGCGTTTTACTAAAATCCTTGAAACTAACATTCGCAATGTACTTAAAAAAGTTGATGAAGACGTAAGAGTACAGCGCCAATGGGATCGCATTATGATCCACGTAGCTAGCGATGAACAAGCCAGAGTTGATGCAATTTCTGCACGTCTAGAGTGTATTCCTGGTATTGCCCATGTTATTCAAGTAGATGAATACAGCTTCGATTCTATTGATGATATTTATCAGCAAGTGCTACCTGTTTATAAAGACGAGTTGGCAGGTAAAACGTTCTGTGTTCGTGTTAAACGTACTGGTAAGCATGACTTTAATTCGATTGAGGTTGAGCGTTATGTGGGTGGTGGATTAAATCAGCACACCGAAGCCGCAGGCGTTAAGCTTAAAAATCCTGATATGACAGTCAATTTAGAAATTGATCACGAGAAACTGTATATGGTTGTTCGTCGTATTGAAGGTTTGGGTGGATTCCCAATGGCCACTCAAGAAGACGTGTTATCACTTATCTCTGGTGGTTTTGATTCAGGTGTTTCTAGCTACCAATTTATTAAGAAAGGTGCACGTACCCATTACTGCTTCTTTAACTTGGGCGGCGCTCAACACGAAATCGGTGTGAAGCAGGTTGCTTATCATCTATGGCAGAAATACGGTGAGTCTCACAAAGTCCGTTTTATCACTGTGCCTTTTGAACCTGTTGTTGAAGAAATTTTAGAAAGAATCGATAACGGTCAAATGGGGGTTATCTTAAAGCGTGTCATGATGCGCGCCGCAACTAAAATTGCTGACAAGTATGGTATCCAAGCATTAGTGACTGGCGAAAGTTTAGGTCAAGTATCTAGCCAAACTCTCACTAATCTTAACGTAATTGACCGTTGTACTGATCTGTTAATCTTGCGCCCGCTTATTACAATGGATAAGCAAGACATTATTAACGAAAGCCGCAAAATTGGTACCGAAGATTTTGCTAAGGCAATACCTGAATATTGTGGCGTTATTTCGCAAAAGCCAACAGTTAAAGCTGTGCTAGCTAAGATTGAAGCAGAAGAGCTTAAATTTACTGAAGACTTAATTGATCGCGTCGTAAATGATGCCGTGGTTATCGATATTAAGCAAATCGCTGAAAAAGTAGAGACTACGGTCAGTGAAACAGAAACCGTTGAAGCAATTGATAATGGTGATATCGTTATTGATATCCGTGCTCAAGACGAAGAAGAGCAAAACCCGCTGAGTATCGAAGGTACTGAAATTTTAAAAATTCCTTTCTTTAAGTTAGCGACTCAGTTTGCTGATTTAGATAAAGAGAAAACTTACCTTTTATATTGTGACCGCGGTGTAATGAGTAAACTGCAAGCGCTTTACTTAACAGAGCAAGGTTATAGCAACGTGAAAGTGTACCGCCCATAAGCAGTACACATCTTGGTAAGCGATACAGATATTGTGGCGCGTTGATATTACTGAGGTTTGATATTGTTGAGGCTTGAAATTGCAGTAATAACGGTTTAAAACTTATTAAATAATAGCTAGTGGTGTATTCCGCTAGCTATTTTTTTATCTTCTATTCTCAAGGTTTGCCGTTAGCTACTTTAAGTTGAACCCATATTGTGGTTTTCTATAAAAAATGGCCATAAAAAAACCGCATCACCATTAATTTGGCTAATGCGGTTTTTTTGAATCTGTTTTTACAGTAGATTATTCAGCAATGCGAACTTCTGCTGTGGTCACTGTTGTTTGATCTTCTTTCTCAGCAACTAATGAGCTTTTAACATCGACATCAACGTTGTTCTGCATTTCTGTCATACTTTGCTCAAATTCAGCGTTCATTGACGCTTGCAGGTCGCTGATATCAATTGTTGAATCAGTAGCGTTAGCTGCAAAAGCGAAAGTAGAAAGTAAAGTTACAGTTGCTAGGTTTTTTAAGTTAAACATAAAGGGTCGCCTCCGGGCTGACAAATCATACTGTCGGACACTCCCTCTTTTCCATATTGAGATTGTCCAACTCACTAAATTTCAATGGTTATAATTTAAACGAATACAGTGTTCTTTACAAACGACAAAAAATAACGATAATCATTAGAAAAACTAATTAAAAAACGAGAGATTGATCACTATGTCGAGAAGATTGCCACCTTTGAACGCGGTCAAAGCTTTCGAAGCCGCTGCCAGACACTTGAGTTTTACTCGTGCGGCAGAAGAACTTTTTGTGACTCAAGCGGCGGTGAGTCATCAAATTAAAGCATTAGAAGATTTTTTAGGTTTAAAACTATTTCGCCGTAAAAACCGCTCGTTATTATTAACGGAAGAAGGCCAGAGTTATTTTCTCGATATCAAAGATATCTTTATCCAACTTGGGGAATCTACGGACCGCCTTTTAGCAAGAAGTGCGATAGGTTCATTAACGGTAAGTATGTCTCCAAGCTTTGCAATTCAATGGCTTGTGCCTCGATTAGCAAAGTTCAGTGAAAAAAATCCAGACATTGATGTACGGATTAAAGCCGTAGACAGTGAAGCTGATTCATTAACTGATGACGTCGATGTTGCTATCTATTATGGTCAAGGAAATTGGCCAGGACTTCGCGCTGATAAGTTACGCAATGAAGTGCTTATTCCAGTTTGTTCGCCCTTGTTACTCAATGGCCCTAAACCATTAGAGAAACCCAGTGATTTAAAAAATCACACCTTATTGCATGACTCAAGTCGCCATGATTGGCAAGCTTGGTTTAGACAATGCGGGATTAGTGAAATTAATGTTAACTCGGGGCCGATATTCAGTCATTCGTCATTGGTTTTACAAGCAGCAGCTCATGGGCAAGGTGTGGCATTAGGTTATAGCGTGCTTGCTCGACCTGATATTAAGGCGGGGCGATTAGTGTGTCCTTTCTCAGAAGTATTAGTGAGCAAAGATGCTTACTACTTGGTTTGTCAGCAAAATCATTCCGAACTCGGTAAAGTTGCCGCGTTTAGAGAGTGGATGGTTGACATGTTTGCCGAAGAATCACGTAGTGAGTTACTTGCTGGTTAAGCTCGGCGCGGTGCAATTTGCTTCGCCTAATATTATGTCTACATGATTACTGATAAGCCCAATAATGAAAAAACTTGAAAATAGACTAACACCAGCGCCTGAAATAGACATTGAATCGATTTTATTGGGCAAGCCCAGTAAAACTTTGGTGGTTTTTGCCCACGGCGCCGGCGCTAATATGCATTCCGATTTTATGGAGCAAGTGGCAAACGATCTTGCACAAACTGGCGTGCAAGTTTTACGGTTTAACTTCTTATATATGCAAGCCAACATGCAAGACGGTAAGCGTAGACCACCCGATAGAGCGCCTAAGTTACTTAATTACTATCAACAAGTGCTTGTTGATATTGAACATCAAATCAAACAGGGCAACTTAATTACGGAAAATATTATCCTCATGGGGAAATCCATGGGGGGAAGAATGTCAGCTATTATTACAACGCCTGAATTAAGTGATATCGCCAAAGTTGAAATCCACCCTGAGTTTAAGCAAGTAAAAAAGCGAATCAAGGCAGTAATGTGTTTAGGTTATCCATTTGTGCCGCTAAAAGGGGGAGAGCCCCGTTTATCGCCGATAAATGATGCCTCAGTGCCTGTGATGGTGTTACAGGGAGAGCGTGATAAGTTTGGTGGCAAAACTGAAATACCACTTTGGCCGCTAAGCGATGCCATTAAGTTAGGCTGGATTACTGATGGCGATCATAGTTTTAAGCCAAGAAAGTCGTCAGGTGCCACTTTAGAGGCTAATCTGCAAGATTGTGTTGAGCAATGTAAGCAGTTTATCGATTTACACGTTTAATAATTTTTGATGATAGTTGAATTTTTAAAGGCAATGAAATGAAAAAAGGCTTGTTACTATTAGCTGCATTGAGTGGTTTTCTTGCGGTTGGTTTAGGCGCATTTGGTGCTCATGGACTTAAAAATATTGCTCCTCCTGAACTTGTGGCTATTTTTAAGCTGGGAGTGGATTATCATTTCTACCATACCTTTGCGATTATTGCGGTCGCTTTTGCTGGGCATTGGATATCTTCAAAATTACTTAATTGGGCAGCAGGCCTATTCTTTGTTGGGATATTACTGTTCTCTGGCTCGTTATATGTTTATGCATTCACAGGGGCTAAATGGATTGGCCCGATAACGCCAATGGGCGGCCTTTGTATGTTATTAGGTTGGTTACTGTTTGCGCTTGCTATCTTTAAGCATGAAGATAAAGTCTAGAATCACTTTGGATTAATAGCGTCAGCTTAATATCGTTTGATGATTAATATTGCTACAGAGCCGCACAAAGGCAACTTTTTGCGGCTTTGTTGTTTTCGCTTTTTATATCTTCAATTCACACAGTGTCTATAAAGTTGCGTATAATGCAGCTCAATATTGTATTTTTAATTGTACTGACTAACGACACTCAATCTTGAGTCTCGTTTTGAAGCTTAAGGTTCACCATGAAAAACCTATTTTTGTTCTGCCGTGCAGGTTATGAAAAAGATTGTGCTGCAGAAATTCAACAGCGAGCAGCTGACTTGAATATTGGTGGTTTTGTTAAAACCAATACCAACGATGCCTATGTTATTTACCAATGCTTTGAAGAAGATGGTGGTGAGCAGCTAGCCAAGAAAATCGAACTGAACTCGTTAGTCTTTGCCAGACAAATGTTTGCAGCTAATGACTTATTAAAGGGCTTGCCTGAAACTGACCGTGTTTCACCCGTTGTGGCGGCATTGTCAGGTGTCACTAAAGCAGGTGAATTAAGAGTCGAAACGCCTGATACCAATGAAGCTAAAGAATTATCTGGATTCTGTCGTAAGTTCACAGTGCCATTGCGCCAGGGGCTAAAAAAGTCAGGTTCATTACTTGCTCAAGAAAATGACAGAAGACCGATTATTCATGTTTGCTTTGTGGCGCCAGGTCAGGCTTATGTGGGTTATTCATTAACGAACAACAGCTCGCCTCATTTTATGGGTATTCCACGCCTCAAAATGGCTGCAGATGCGCCAAGTCGTTCAAGTTTAAAGTTGGATGAAGCTTTTGGGCATTTCTTAACAAAGGAAGAGCAAGAGCAACGTTGTCGTTCAGGCCTGCATTCTGTTGATTTAGGCGCTTGTCCAGGAGGCTGGACTTATCAGCTAGTTCGCCGTGGTATGTTTGTGGCAGCTGTTGATAATGGACCTATGGATCAAAAGCTAATGGATACAGGACAAGTTCGTCATTATCGTGCTGACGGTTTTCGTTTTGAGCCACCAAGAAAGAACATTTATTGGCTAGTGTGTGACATGGTAGAAAAGCCATCACGTGTTGCTGAGTTAATGGAAGCTTGGGCCATTAATGGTTGGTTTAAAGAAGCTATCTTTAACCTTAAACTCCCAATGAAGAGTCGCTATAAAGAAGTTAAACAAATTCTTGATACCATGGCTGTGATTTTAAAAGAAAATGAAATTGATGACTTTAAAATCCAATGTAAACATCTTTACCATGACCGTGATGAAGTGACGGTACATTTATGGGTTAAGCCTAATACAGCCTGGAATTTTCACGATTAAGTAGCAAACAGGCATAGCGAGTAAAAAATAGATATTAAAAAGCCCTTAGTGAATCACTAAGGGCTTTTTGTTAAAGCTTTTTTATTATTTACCGACTGATTGTCAGGTAAATTAACCTAAACGGTCAATAACAGCTTGGGTGAAGTCAGTAGTACCATGAGTACCGCCTAAATCACGAGTAGTACGGTCGCCTTCTTCGATCACTGCAGATACTGCTGCGCGGATCATTTCAGCTTTGTCAGCCATACCTAAGTATTCAAGCATCTGGATAGAAGCAAGAATTACAGACGTTGGGTTAGCTAAGTTTTTACCCGCGATATCAGGTGCGCTACCATGAACAGCTTCGAAAATAGCAGCATCTTTACCGATGTTAGCACCAGGTGCCATGCCTAAACCGCCGACTAGACCTGCACATAAGTCAGATAAGATATCGCCGAATAAGTTAGTGGTGACCAAAACGTCGAAATTTTCTGGATTCATAACCAACTTCATACAAGTTGCGTCAACAATCATTTCTTCTGTTTCGATATCTGGGTAACGTTCACTTACTTCACGTGCCACTTTCAAGAATAAACCTGAAGTTGATTTCATGATGTTAGCTTTATGAACGATAGTCACTTTTTTACGGTTTTCTTTACGTGCTAGTTCGTAGGCAAATGTTGTGATTTGCTCAGCGCCTTGGCGTGTAATGATACTGGTGGCTTCTGCTGTCGCGCCGTCATCAGATACTTTTTGACCTAAACCTGAGTACATACCTTCCGTGTTCTCACGAACGGTAATGATATCAATGTTGTCGTAACGTGCTTGAGTACCGTTAAATGAAAGTACTGGGCGTACGTTTGCATATAGGCTGAATTTTTTACGTAAGCTCACGTTAATTGAAGTGAAGCCTTCTCCAACAGGTGTTGTTAAAGGTCCTTTCAATGTAATACGGTTTTTTTCGATTAGGTCTAAGGTACGCTGTGGTACTAATTCACCTTGCTTTTCTAGTGCGGCTAAACCGGCGTCTGCAAATTCATATTCAAAGTCGCAACCAGCTTTGTCGAGAATCTTTAAAGCGGAATCGATAATGCTTGGTCCAATCCCGTCACCTGGGATTACGGTTATAGTACGTTTTGGCATGGATAGTCCTTCCACTTAGTGGTTACTGCATTTTCCTGTCAGTGTTAATAACACTGTTACGGGACGATTAACTAACGGTTCTGTTGCGGCGCATTTTAACGAATTTTGAAATTTTTTTACAGGATTTAGTGAGATAAATCACATATTTTTTAAGTTTTTTAAGTTAATCCTCAGCTGATTGCTTTAAGATATTCACAACAGCTTAAATTAAAGCTTCAATATGCGTCATATTTAGACCGTGATTGTTGCTGATTCGTTAATTGGTTCGGTTAATTTACCAAGATAGCTTATTGAGATTAGATTTTTTGAACAGACGACTTTGGTCTAACAGTTTAAAAAATAAACTTAATTATTGTTTTTGCTAAAAAGAGAACAGAATTATACATTGATGGTAAACGATCTATTTCCACTCATGTAAAATATGTCGTTTCTTATGCTTAAGCGTTAGGATGAGTCTTCAAGACTTAGCCGTTTTAAAATAATAAATATAACGAGGATGACTTTGAAGTTACATAAACTTATTCCCTTGACGTTACTCACAGCGTCAATGTCGCTTGCTGCGGCTGAACAACCCACTTCATTATCGCTAAATGACATTATGCATTTTGAAACGCTTAAGCAGCCAGTGATTTCTGATAATGGAAAGACCATCGCTGTTGAAGCAATGCCTGATAGAGGTGATAGCCGGGCACTGATCAATATTGTTGAATCTAAGAAGCAGTTTGTTATTGCTGGCGGCTCAGATGTTAAGCTTAACAGCCAAGGCAGTTTTGCCATTGCGACGCTTAATCCGACGTTATTAGAAAAGAAGACATTAAAAAAATCGGAACTGCATTCAGGGCTTGCATTATTCAACACCGAAACGGCTGAACAACAAAACTTCGAGAAAGTGAAACATGCAGAGTTTAGCCAGGATGGGCTCTTTTTAGCGATTTGGTTTGAAGTTGAAGAAGCCGAGGATGATGAAGATAAAGACGCACCTAGTATCAATGAAAAAGACATTGGCAGTGCAATAAAACTGATTCAATTAGCTGACAACTCAAGCCACGACTTTGATAATGTGACTCAATTTAGTTTTGATCGCGTCGGTAAAAACTTTGTTGTTGCTATTAATGATATCAAAACAAATCAACACCTCATTAAAAAAGTTAACTTAACCAATAATACCCTTAAGCAAGTGTTTAAAAACATTGATAGCCAGGTTGGAGAGCTAAGTTTATCTGATGATGGTCAATGGCTCGCTTTCACTCAAGGTGACGCTAAAGTCGAACGTGATGAGCGTGAATATCAGCTTTCACTATTAAACTTAACCACATTTAAATTGAAAGAAACGCCACTGGATGATGACTGGACATTAAACCAATATTCTAAAGTGTTTTTCTCTGAAGACAGTTTACGACTCTTTATTGGCCGCGTACCTCAGGTTGATAAAGTGGTTTCGTTAGCAGAGATCGAGTCTGAAGCTGACTTATATGATACCAGTGTGGTTACAGGTCTTCGTAATTTGAAAGTATGGCATGGCGATGACCCAAAGATAAAGCCTCATGAAGTTAAGCAATATTCAAAAGAGCAACAACGCACTTATTTATCTGTACTGCATGTAAAAGCAAATCGCATCGTTCAACTTGCTGATGAAGCGATTCCAGATGTGCAATATGGAGAGCAGCAACGTTATCTACTGGCGACCTCAGATGTGCCATATCAGAAAATGATCACTTGGGCGGGTTTTTACCAAGACGTTTATCTGGTTGATTTAAATACTGGTAGAAAGTTGCAGTTACTGACTCAGCATCCATCTAATGAAATGCCAACATTATCGCCAAATGCACGCTTTGTTGCTTATTATCAACAAGGCCAGCTATTTATGTACGATATTGCAGGCGTGAGAAGACACACCATCTCAAAAGATATTAGTGTTAGTTTTGCCAATGAAGATCATGATTATCCAGGTAATGCACCGAGCTATGGTTTCGGTTCTTGGTTAGCGGATGGCTCAGGCATTATTGCCTATGACAAATATGACATTTGGCAGTTCAACTCGTCATCTTTTGACGGCTTTATGTTGTCAAAAGGGGAAGGGCGTAAGACTAAAACGCAACTGCGTATAGAAGGGCAATACGAAGACGGCGATGTGCCAGCGGTTGTCACACAAGATCAATCATTGCTGATTCATGGTTATAACGAAACCACTAAAGCCGACAGTCTTTATAGTGCTACAGTTGGCGTTTCTAGTTTGAGCGAATTAGTTGATAGTAACGCTAAACTGAAAATCTTAGCGCGCAGTAAAAATGCAGACACTATCGTGTATTCGAAAGAGCGTTATGATTTGTTTCCAGATCTTTATACCGCTAGCGTGAACTCACCAAATGATGCTGTAAAACAAACTGATTTAGACAAGCAACGTGATGGCTTTGATTGGGCAAGTGCTGAGTTGGTTCAGTGGAGCGATGCTGATGGTCGTAAAACTGATGGCGTATTGATTAAACCCACTCATTATCAAGAAGGTAAGCAATACCCTGTCATGGTGTATTTTTACCGCTTTATGAGCGACCGTTTACATTCATTCCCGCATATGGCGATAAACCATCGTCCTAACTTTGCTTGGTATGCTGACAATGGCTACGCTATTTTCTTACCTGATATCCGTTTTGAAGTAGGTTATCCTGGGGCATCAGCAGTTAAAGGGTTAACTTCTGGCGTCCAAAAGCTTATCGATATGGGTATCGCCGATCCTGACGCTGTGGGGATTCAAGGGCATTCGTGGGGCGGCTATCAAACTGCTTTTGCGGTGACCCAGACAAATATATTTAAAGCTGCAGTAACAGGCGCGCCCGTATCGAACATGACCAGTGCATATAGTGGCATTCGTCATGCTTCAGGTTTAGCGCGTCAGTTCCAATACGAAACAGGCCAAAGCCGTATTGCTGAAAGCTTGTTTCAATCACCACAGAAATATATAGAAAACTCACCAGTGTTTTATGCTGAACGTATTCAAACTCCGATGATGATTATGTTTGGTGATAAAGATGATGCGGTGCCTTGGGAACAAGGTGTTGAGTTATATCTGGCGATGCGCCGTACGGGAAAAGATGTGGTGTTCTTACAATATGAAGACGAACCACATCACTTGAAAAAGTACCCAAATAAATTGGATTACACGATTAGAATGAAGCAGTATTTTGACCATTACCTAAAAGGTGCTGCTGCGCCAGCGTGGTTGGAAAAAGGCGAAGCTTATAAAGAATATAAGTAGCTACCTATATTCATTTAATCGAGCTAAACTGACTCAGTTAAGTCCAATAAAAATGCCACATTAAGTGGCATTTTTTATGTTTGCATGACGCTGGGTTCATTGAATAATACAACAGGTTTAGCAAAATCAATTCAGTGATTAGGCAATGAGCCTTTTAGCGTTACTTCTGGGTATCGCTTGTGGCTTCCACTTCTACAGCTGGTAACACAGCTGTAGAAGTGGTCACAGGCTCTACAATGTTATTTAAAATTGGGATCTGCAAGAACTGGTCGTAAGTTTCTTGCCCCCATGCAATCAGCTGCTCATCTTTAAACAACAAAGGTGTACACTCATCTTTGGTGGTTTTGCCATCAGATTTTACGTGGTGCGTTCGATAAAACATAATTTGAAAGTTTGCGCTATCGGTAGCTTTGGCTTCGGTAAAGTCAGCGCGGCCCATTTGTTGACGAATGCTTTGAATACTTTGCCCAATGGTTATTTCGCTCAGCATCCTATGGTTAAACTCTTGTCTTTCTTGCCAGCTTCGATCTTCAGGACGAGGCTCATAAATGATGACAACGGTGATTGCGAATACGACATAAGCGATAAACATTGATGCAATAAGCATGGAGAGGGAAGGTTTCATTGCTTAAGCATTCCTTTCGTTTTGGGCTGGGACTCTAAATTGTTTCAGATTGATATTAAGTGGCATATGGCATTGTAGCTGGGCCAGTTTATAACTTACCCGTGCCATATCTTTGCCATCTAATAATTTTTGAGCTTGCTTTGCCCCAAGGTTATCGATTGATTTATATAAGTTGGCGAGGCTACGAAATTTATTTAATAAGTCTGCAGCTGATTTGGGGCCAATGCCAGCAATCCCTGGCACTTTATTGCCAGAGTCACCTGCTAGAGCGATAAAGTCTAATATTTGATTTTGCTGAACGGCTAACTTCTTTTCGTATTCTTTTATCTCAAAATACTGTTGTTTGAAGTGGTCCCAGATATCGATATTCGATTGGCTAATTTGACCAAAACCTTTGTCCGTCGACACTATGATTGCTTTGCCATTATTTTCGGCGATTTTTGTGGCTAAGGTTGCAATGACATCATCAGCTTCTGAGGCAGCATCATGTGAATGTATGTTGGCTTCTGCTAAAGCAACTTTAATATCAGCTAATCCAGATTTTAACGCTGCAGGCATGGGCTTGCGGCCTTTTTTATAATCTGGGTATAAGCGCTTTCGCCAGGATTCTTCATCGCCGTCCCACACTACAATCGCATGAGTGGGTTTATGGTGGTTTAGGAGCTTTTTTGACGCAGATATTGTGCGCTCTTTGACACTGGCAATATCATTTTCATCTGGTAATACAGCATGAATACGTCTAACAAGATTGAGACCATCAATGATCAATAGTTTATTCATGTTTTATCTTTTCGTTGCTGGTGGCACGACTCAGGTGAGTCGTTGCAGGGAATATTTTATTATTAATATCACAGAGAAAGTCTATTTCATGTGACGCAAATTGTGATGACTAATCATATAGCTATTTAACGTGATATTAAACAACACCCTGCATTTTACTTGGCCAAAATGGCTTCTAGTCATCAGGGGTCACAATTTGATAGCAAGGGACATAAGCGCTACCTGGTAGCTTCATTCTTTGTTGCTTAACAAAAGCGTTTAGCAGTTTATCCATCATCGTCATTAGTTGTTTATCACCACGGATTTCAAACGGGCCAAACTCGTCGATTAATTTGATGGTATCGCTTTTTACATTACCAGCCACAATACCTGAAAATGCGCGCCTAAGTGTTGCGGCAAGCTCTGCTTTGTTTGGTTGAAAGTATAAATGCAAGTTCCCCATCACATCATGAGTAGGCTCAAAAGGTAGTTGAAATTCAGGCTCTATTTTTAATGACCACTGAAATTGATAGGCATCGCCTAAACTTTTACGCATCTCTTTTACCTTCAGCATACCTTGTTTCATTATGCGGCCGACAGCGACGGGATCATCAATAACGATTTGATACTTGTCCTGTGCTTCTTGACCTAGCGTTGCGCCAATAAAGGCATCAATTTCTATGAAATAGTCAGCGCTCTCTTTGGGACCAGTTAGAATGAGCGGGAAGGGTAAATCTTGGTTTGCCTGATTGAGTAAAATCCCCAGAATATACAGTAATTCCTCAGCTGTCCCGGCGCCGCCAGGAAAGATAACGATACCGTGCCCTAAGCGAACAAAGGCTTCTAAACGTTTTTCGATATCAGGCAATATGACTAATTCATTGACGATTTGATTTGGAGGCTCAGCGGCTATAATACTGGGTTCTGTTAAGCCGATATAACGTGCATTACTGACTCGCTGTTTTGCGTGTCCAATCGCAGCGCCTTTCATCGGGCCTTCCATCGCGCCAGGGCCACAACCGGTACAGATATCTAAGCCTCTTAATCCCAACTCGTAGCCGACTTCACGGGTGTATTGATATTCAATGGGGTTAATACTATGACCGCCCCAACAAACAACCACATTGGGATCTTTCATCGGAGAAATGACTCTGGCATTACGCAGAATATCGAACACCACATTGGTGATGTGGCTGGCATTGGTCAGGTTGATATGCTTTAAATTATCATATTTATTGTCGATATAGACAATGTCTCGTAAGACTGCAAATAGATGCTCTTGAATGCCCGCAATAATTTCTCCGTCGACAAAGGCCTGCTCTGGAGGGTTGATTAATTCAATTAATAGGCCCCGCTCACGCTGTAGTACATTGATATCAAAATTGGCGTAAGTGTCAAATAGGGTTTCTGAGTTATCACTTTGCAAACCGGAGGCGAGGACAGCAAGGGAGCAGTTTCTTAGCAGTTGGTAAAGTTCACTTTTAGCGCTTTGCTTTAAACGATTAACTTCCATTTGAGACAGTTGATCTAAACTGCCTCTAGGGCTAATTTTTACAATCATATGCAACTCCTCTTAGAGATGAGTTGCCGATGATATTAGATATCAATCACGACTCTATCTCTGCCATTATTTTTGGCTTTGTATAGGGCAGCATCGGCACGCTCGAAGGTTTCCTCAATACGCTCGTTGTTCATAACTTGCGCTGCACCAATGGATAATGTGACGGTAATACGCTGATTCTTAAATTTAAATGGGATGTTCTTAATTTTTTCCCGTACACGGTTTAATAATAAACCAATATTGTCTTGATTGATTTCTGGAAGCAATAAAACAAACTCTTCACCGCCATAACGGGCAACAAATTCACTTTCTCGTAAAGAGTTTTTTAATGCCATAGCAATCACTTGCAAGGTTTTATCACCGGTGCTATGGCCAAAGTTATCATTAACAGATTTAAAATAGTCAATGTCTGTTACTGCAACCCATAGCGGCGTATCAAAACGTTTATGATTTCTAAATTCTTGCTCCATTCTGTCTTCAAGCGCTGCACGATTTGGCAGTTGTGTCAGTGGATCAAGTAAATTCAGTTTTTGGTGTTCAAACAGCTTTTCTTTATAACTATTAGCTTCTTTAGTGATGCTGGTGAGTTCTTTGCGCATTGACTCAATGGATTTACGCAATAGTGCTTGTTCACGACTTTCTAATGCTTCCTTACGACTTAAGGCATCTTTTAATGATGAAAGCTGCACGGTAAGCGCTGTCTTTAATGCCATTAAATCATCAGACTCAATTAGAATGCCGTCAGCATTATCCACTCGTAAGTTAATTTCTTTATTAAGTTGAGTCTTAATTTGCTGTGAACGGTCATTGTTATTGGCCGTATTTGTGACTACATCACGTACAACACTAATCGCATCATTGAGTGCATATAAAAAGTCTTGTGATGCCGTTTTCTCACGTGCGATATTATTGAGTAATAAGCTTAGAATAGTTTGATACGACTCAAGTAATGTATTCAGTTTGATGTCACCCATCAAGACTTCTTTCATCACTAAGATTTGATCACGCTGTTCTTTTCTAAATTCTATTTCTGAAATTTTATGGGCAAGCTCTTTCGCTAAAATGAGGTGTTGCGGCAAAATGACATGGTCATCAGTGCCAGCAAACTCTTTTTGTAAAATATGCTCGTAGAAGCTAATCACTTGCTCTACTTTTGGAATGTATTCCCATATGGTATGGATGGGCTTATTAAGATCTTTTTTAAAGTAATTGATTTCTTTTTTGATTTCATCAGGCGCAGAATCAACTCTTTGTATCTGACTGATGACCCGAGAAAGGCTAGTGCGACTTTCTTCAAGGCGCGTCATAGTATGGTTGTATTGGCCTTTTAATAACCGTTCAATTTCTACTAATTCAGGTAGCGCTTCATCGATTTGATCGTAACCTTGAAGGTGGTGACGCAATTTGGCTAAACGGTTATCGAGCTCAAGATTTTGTCCTTTGCAGGCTAGACTCAAATGCCCTAAGAATTGAATTAAAGTACGTAATTTTTCATTACGATCTTCATGGATTTCTTCGAGCGCCAACTTAGCCGAATTAAGCTTCTGTTTTAATAATGAAACTTGTGAGACTGCAGTTGAAGAATCTTTCATGCTTATAGGTTTCCTAAGATAAACAAATAACTAATAACATCAATAATCTAGCCGATTGAATAGTCCATAATTATACTTTAAAAAAAGTATATTTAATAATGCTATCAATTAACTATACACCTATATCGGCCAATATGAATGAAAGCTTAGCCAATCGGGCTTTAGTGATTAATTTTTAGGCCATTTGATATCGGAAATGGCTCGATTACTTTCGGCCCGAATAATGCCCCTTTGCAGCGCATGAGTTAAATTTAAATATAATGGCTTGAAGAAAATGGCTGCTGGAGCAAAGTTTAGGGTTCTAATACTGACGTAAGTATGGCCTACATTAATACTTTTTGCTGCAGCTAAAGCGTACTGCACTGTTTCAAACTGTAATTCTGTAGTGAGCCTTATGTCAGGATTCGCCAAAAGCGGCAAGTTTATATGGCCAAGTACACACTCAAGCTCAAGCCTGTTTAGCGCCGAGAAGTGAGGGACATTGTCATTAATTGCTAATGCTTGATGAGACAAAGCATCGGAGATTTGAGCCAAGGTTTGTTCTGGGGTTAATACTTCTTTAAAGCAAAAAGCAAGCTCGCCAGGTTTCATTAGGTATACTTTACTGTTTAATTGTTCTTCAAATTGCCTGATTAAGTTCTCAGTGATGGCATTCGATTCTGTTAATCCAAATTCAATGTCTAACTCACTTAGTAAGCTAATACTCACCAAGGCAATGGTTTTAGGGGATTCATCATTAGACATACAGCAAAGTAATCCCTGATAACCCTTAAGCTGTGTTTGAGGCTCTTGTAATACTTGTTTAGCCAGTAAAGCTTTTTGTTGTTTCACACTATTGAGGCGTTTTAAGCTATAAAGCCATACAAAAGATAATATGAAAATCGTCGCAAGTAGGATGATAATAGCCATTTGCTGATCTTTGCTGCTTTCAATATATTTCCCCAATTTATGTTGAAAGATATTGATTTCAAACTTTAATTTTTCTTCAGTTAAGTTTGATGTAAGTGTTTCTTCAACAGGCTTTTCTTCGATGCTTTGTTGCATTTGGACTAATCTTTCCATCATATCTAATGCCGCTGGGTAATTACGTTCTTCTCTGTATGCTTTGGCTAAATATTCAAGAGCTTCCTTTTGTGCATCAGGTAATTGCTTTGAATCGGCTATGATTAATGCGGCAACCCCATGAGTTATTGTTTCTTTCCATAATGACTGCTCTGACAATGCTTGGGCAAATAGCAACTCATTATAAACAAGATAATGCATGATGCCTTTTTCTTTAAATATATCATTAGCCATTTGTAAGTAATTCATAGCAGACGGGTAATTACTTAAATGAAGATACGCTTCGCCAATATTATGGAAATTAAGCCCTTGGCTTATTCTTCGATTATGCTTTTCATCTAATTGCTGTGCATTAAGGTAATAGTCAATGGCTTTATTCCACTGTTCTTGATTTGCATAGATCATCGCAATGACAGTCATCGTTTTAGATTGAGATGCATCTCGCCCCAGTTTTTGATAACTGATTGCGGCTTCATTGGCATTCTTGAGGGCTTCATCCCATTGACCTAAGTCGCGGTAAGCACGAGATAACTGAAACTGCGTTTGCGCTTGAATGACTGGGTAGCTTAAACGATTCGAAATTCTATAGGCTTCACTATGATGCTGCAGTGCTTTAGCTAATTGATTACGCCCAGTGTAATAAATGCCTATTGCTGTTTCAGATTGAGCAATGAAGTAATCATTACGCAGTCGATAAGCAATTTCTCGGTAGCGTTTGTAATGATATAAAGCTTGCGTGTCTTGTTTCACTAAAGTGTGTAAGGAGCTTAAATTTTGATGCAGTATAAATTGCAAATTTAAACTTTGGTTATCGTTGATATTGCTTATTTTATTAAGGGCTTCTTTGAATAAAATGATGGACTGTTTGTACTGTTGATCTTCAAGGCCTCTAATTCTCCCCTCGAGTAGTAAAATAATTGCTTCATGCATTGGCGTTTCAGCAAGAGTTTCAAGTTGTTGTGTCAGTAATCGGGCTTTATTAATTTTGTCCTCAGCTTTCAGCGCTGTTTCTAGAAAAAGTCGCGCCAAAATCTCTAAATCAGCATGTAATTCATCCGGATGATATTTTAAAGAGTCCGCAATGGCCTCAAATTCAGCGCGGTCATTAAATGACAGAGGGAATTGAGTACGAGTTGATAATTGCTCAAACAATACATTGGGCGTTTCATTAAATTCAATTTCTCGCTGCTGATAACGGTCTGCATGAGCAGGAAAGGCGATTATTGATAGCAATAGAACGTAACTGCTTAGAATGATTTTTTGCATGAATGATTAACGGCCTTATTATTATTTTGTAAGCTTTTGTTGGAAGTCGGTGGGCGAATAATGCCGCTTGTTATATTATCATTTCCATTGAGGTAAACTTTTTTCAAAGAATTTGTATGATGTTGAAAACAAATAACTACAATAAACAAAAATTATAACAAGAATAATAACAGAAGGAATGTAGAGTGAAAGTCTCAAAACTGGCTATTTTTACTGCAGGAGTATTTTTTTCGGCTAATAGCTTAGCTGAAGTAAATTACCAAATCGATTTAACTCAACCACAACACCACTTAGCAAAAGTACAAGTGAGCTTTCCTAAATCTTCAGCAGAGATATTAACGGTCAATTTACCTGTATGGCGTACAGGCAAGTATGCGGTACTGCCACTAGCTGATGGAATACGACTCTTTGAAGCGACAGACAGCAAAGGAAAACCGTTAACCTGGCAAAGAAGTGCTACAGGCGAATGGCAGATTAATCTGACGCAACCCACTGAAGTTAACGTATCTTACCAACTTTATGCTAATGATTTAGGCACTCGTGTGCGCCATATTGACAACTCCCATGCTTATTTAGACGCCAGTGGCGTGTTTATGTATAGTCCTGAATTTAGGGGCGATGAAGTCAAGGTTTCAATGAAGGTACCTAAGGGCTGGCAGAGCCATTCGGGTATGGAACAAGGACGGAAATCGCATTCATTTGTTGCGGATAACTATGATGTATTAATCGATTCACCGATTGAAACTGGAATTAATACTCACTATGCCTTTGAAGCCGATGGCAGAGATTATGAGCTAGTATTTTGGGGAGAGGGTAATTACGACGCTGAACAAGTGGTCAAAGATTTAACAAAAATCAGTAGTACAGCAAGTGTCATTTGGGATGACTATCCATTTGAGCGTTATGTTTATATGGTACATGCTACGAGCGGTGCACGCGGTGCTACAGAGCATTTAAATTCTACCATTATTCAGCTGCCACGCTTTAATTTCAGAGAGCGCAAAGATTACCTTCGTTTTATCAGTACAGCATCACATGAGTTCATTCACACTTGGAATGTTAAAGCATACCGTCCACAGGGTTTGGTTCCTTACGATTATCAACAAGCCAGTATGACGCAGTTACTTTGGATGGCTGAAGGGTCTACCAGTTATTTCCAAAATCAATTGTTGCTTCGTGCTGATGTGATTACCCCGAAAGAATTTTTTGCTGACTTAGCAAAACGGGTGAATAACAATATGCATAAACCAGGTCGTGAAATTCAATCTGTTTCAGAAGCCAGTTTAAATGAGTGGACCAATACAGGTGGGGATTACGCGATAAACCACGGGGTGAATATCTACTCAGAAGGTTATTTGGCCTCTTTATCATTAGATTTTAATTTATTAAAAGATACTGAGTTAGCACATTCTTATCGCGATGTTCATCGTCAGTTATATCGTGATTTTAAGTTACCGAAAGGCTATAACGTTGATGATGTAAAAGGGATTTTAAAAAGCTTATCAGGAAAAGATTATCAATCTTGGTGGCAGCAGCATATTACCTCACCTTTTAGCTTAGATTTTGATTCACTGCTAGCGCAAGCGGGCTTAGTGATAACTTATGGGAAGAAAGATGAGTCGACAATTTATAGCGGTTTAAGGTTAAGCGGGGGTCATAAAGACTTAACACTAGCCCATGTCAGTCGTAACAGCCCAGCTTGGACTGCTGGCATAGCAGCTGGTGATGAAATTGTTGCTATTAACGGTCTTAAAGTGACAGCGGCAGGATTTAAAAAACGCCTAGAGGATTTTACACCTGGTGACAAAATTACAGTGTCATTGTTTAAAAACGACCAACTCATTAAAGTGCCACTCACGTTAGCAAAGCAGCCTAAAGGTGACTTAACGATCCAAGGTGTTGAAACGCCAAGTGCTAAACAAAAGGCCTTCTTAAAAGCGTGGCTTGGGATTGATTGGCCATTTGATGAAGCAGGAAAGTTTATTAACTAATTTTCTAACTTAGTTTATAAGCATTTGTTAAGTGGTAATAAAAAGCCCCGATAACCGAAAGTTATTGGGGCTTTTTAATTAAATCGATTAAATATTTTCTTCGATTGGACCAAGTGCTTGTTTAAGCGAGTTAATAAAGGCAACAAGCTCGCCGCCCATTAACGCAAAATCAGCATCGAGTTTCGCTAATGGATCTTCAGTGCCAACATCATCAGTTGCAGCTCTAAATTCTTCAGAGAATTTTAAGCGTTTCACGCTTGCATCTGATTGCATTAAAAAAGCGATTGATTGGCCAAAGTGAAGTGCTAATTTATGAACTTGTTTACCTGTCGCTAAGTGAGCAAGAACCTCATCTTCCTGAAGTACTTGTTGCTTAAAGCGTACAATGCCACCTTCATCAGAATCAGACTTAAGCTCAGCTTCATCTTGCATTTCAAATGGCTGCGGAGAAGCGCCATTTCTAAGCCACTCAGTCAGCGTGGTTTCAATCGGTGTAGTAAAGTGCAAAGGCACCACTGGCAAACTGCCTAATGCTTTACGTAATAATGCTAATAATTCTTCTGCTTTTGCTGCACTAGAGCTGTCGACTAAGATCATTTCAAGTTCAGGCATGATAAGCGCATGAGTTTGACTACGGCGAGAAAATGCTCGTGGCAGTAGCGTCATGGTTATCTCTTCTTTCATCGCATCTTTTTCTTTCTTGGTCACTTTGCGACTTTCTTGATCTTCAATCATCGCCACTTTTTCATCGATGGCTTCTTTGATGACTTGACCAGGCAGAATCTTTTCTTCTTTAGTCACACAAATCAAATGACGGTTTTCTGCAGTATGAACTAAGGCTTGGCCTTTTTTTCCTAACGCATTTGAAAAACCAAACTTACTAATATCTTGGCTTGAGCATGGTGAGAAGGTGAAGTCTTCTAACGCTGTTTCGAGTGCCTCGGTATCGGTAGTGAAAGGCTTATTGAAACGATAAAGGGTGAGATTTTTAAACCACATAAAAAGGCGCTCATCAAAAATTAAAAATGCAGTTTACGGTATCACGGGGCTGGGGTAAACCATCAGGTTCATCAGTGTTGATTGTCGCTAAAACAGAATTCATTAAACTGTCATATTTGTGCTTTTTAGGTTAATTACATTTATTATCAACATCTTATTTGTTCTTTTTGGTAGTTAATTTAGCGAGAGCTAAATAAAATTCACGGATTGAAATATTTCTGCAACAAAAGGCGTGCAGAATTCGCCTCGTTCCCAAGCTATTGGTTAACAGTAACCTGTTAGTTCCAACCAAATAGCAGCAAAAATTAGGTGTGAAACACCAACAAATAATGTCTAAAGGATGAAATGATGAACGCTTTTTATAAAACTCTAGTTGCTTCAGCTATTGCTACTGCTACGCTTTCAACTGCTCACGCTGCAGAACCACTTGAAGTATATGGTAAGTTAAATGTTACTGTTCAATCTAACGATGAAGGTGATGGTTCAGTTACAGAAATTCAAAGTAATGCGTCTCGTTTCGGTGTTAAAGGCGGATTTGAATTAAGCGACTCTTTAGAAGCGTTTTACACAATCGAGTACCAAGTTGATACTGGTAACTCAAGCTCTGATAACTTCACTGCTCGTAACCAGTTCGTTGGTTTAAAAGGCAACTTTGGTTCTTTTGCTGTGGGTCGTAACGACACAATGCTTAAGAAGTCACAAGGTAAAGTAGACTTATTTAACGACTACTCAGGTGACTTAAAAAGTCTTTTTAAAGGTGAGAACCGTTTAGCACAAACAGCAACTTACTTAACGCCAAAGTTTGGTGACTTCCAAGTTGGTGTAACTTACGCAGCAGAAGGCGATAGCAAGCAAGAAGAAAAAGATGGTTTCAGCATCGCAGCTATGTACGGTGACTCAGGCCTTAAGAAAAGCCCTGTTTACGCAGCTCTTGCTTATGATTCTGAAGTAGCAGGCTACGACATCGTTCGTGGTACTGTTCAAGGTAAAATTGCTGGTTTTGTACTAGGTGGTATGTACCAGCAAGAAGAAGCAGTTGATAGTGGAAACAGCATCGATGGTTACTTACTAAGTGCAGCATACAAAATTCAACAAGTGACGTTAAAAGCACAATACCAAGACATGGAAGACAAAGGTGATTCATGGTCTATTGGTGCTGATTACGCATTAGGTAAGCCAACTAAATTATTTGCTTTCTACACTGACCGTACTTCAATGGGTACAGTTGAAGATTTAGATGGTAATGATATGGATATCTCAATCGACGAAAGTTACTTCGCTGTGGGTATCGAACACAAGTTCTAATTAATCGTTTCATCAAAGGTTAACTTAGATAGCGAATAATTGAAGGAGGCGTGAGTCTCCTTTATTTTTTGATGAGTTAAGCGTTTTAAGCAAGAATCATTAAGCTATTAATGTAAAGAATGATAGATTTATGACAATAATATGATTTTGTAGCCGTTATTGGCACTGAGATCATATTTCTGTAATAAAACTGACCAATAATACTCATGCGGCAAATTAATCACAGAAAATATTATGACAGCGAAGATTTTAATTGTAGAAGATGAATCAGCCATCCGTGAGATGCTGACCTTTGTTATGGAACAACACGGTTTTACCACATCGGCGGCCGAAGATTTCGATTCTGCCATCGATCTACTGCAGGAGCCTTACCCGGATTTAATCCTATTGGATTGGATGTTTCCAGGTGGAAGCGGTATACAATTAGCTAAGCGTTTAAAGCAAGATGAGTTTACTCGCCAAATCCCTATTATCATGCTCACAGCACGTGGTGAAGAAGAAGATAAGGTGAAGGGTTTAGAAGTCGGGGCTGATGATTACATTACCAAACCTTTTTCTCCTAAAGAACTTGTTGCTCGTATTAAAGCTGTCTTACGTCGTAGTGCACCTACGCGTCTAGAAGAGACTATTGATGTTCAGGGTTTGTTACTTGACCCTGTCAGCCATCGTGTCTCAGTGGGCGAGTCAGTGCTTGATATGGGGCCGACAGAATTTAGATTATTACACTTTTTTATGACTCACCCTGAGCGAGTCTATAGTCGCGAACAGTTACTAGATAACGTTTGGGGTACTAACGTGTATGTAGAAGATAGAACCGTTGATGTGCATATTCGTCGCTTACGCAAAGCGGTTGAAGACTCAGGCCATGATAAGTTGATTCAGACTGTACGTGGTGCTGGATACCGCTTCTCGACGAGAATGTAATCACAGACATCGCCGCGCTAAGAAAACCGCCGAGTAATATGCGTTTGAATTTAGACCCACGATGGGTGTTGCTTTAAATTCACAATTATTCGGCATTTTTTTAACAAAAGGCTATAGTCAGTGATATCATTTTAAGCTATCTTGTGAGCCATTATTTCCTACCAATAATTAGGTAATAACCTGCTAAAGGTTTATTTACATTAATTTTTTAGGCTGCCTATGTTTCGATCTTATTCAGGTTCCAGATTGCTATTACGCCTCGTTGGAATACTGTTCGCTTTTGCCCTTGTTGGCATCATCATTGATCAAATCACCCTCGCTATTATCATAGGTTGTGTTGCCTTATTAGGATGGCATTACCGTCAAATTAGCCGACTTAATTTTTGGTTATGGAAAGACCGTAAATTAACCCCGCCTCAAGGCACTGGTTCTTGGGAAGGTATCTTTAATGGTATCTATCGTTTGCAGGGTAAAAATCGCCGCAGAGTAGGCCAGTTGGCTTCATTACTGAGTCGTTTCAGGCAAGGCGCAGAAGCACTGCCCGATGCTGCAGTTGTATTAGACTCTGAACATAATATCTTATGGTGTAATAAGCTTGCACAACTAATATTAGGCTTTGTATGGCCTCAAGATAATGGCCAACGAATAGATAATCTTATCAGGCACCCTGACTTTTCTGAGTACCTTAAAAAGGGTGAGTTTAAAGAGCCATTAGAGTTAGCTTCACCGATATCTGACCAGCGTTTATTAGAAGTTCGCTTAATGAGCTATGGTGATCGCCAACTGCTTCTCATTGCCCGTGACATTACTCGAATCAATCAGTTAGAAGGGATGCGTAAAGAGTTTGTTGCCAATGTATCCCATGAGCTCAAAACGCCGCTCACAGTAATACAGGGCTATTTAGAAATCATGCAAAGTATGGAAGAGCCTGACAGCATGAATCACAAGCCTTTAAATCTAATGCAGCAGCAAACAAGGCGAATGCAATCAATGGTCGAGCAGCTTTTAGCTTTATCGCGCATTGAAGATGGTGCTGATATCGATTTAGAGCAAACAATTAATATGACAGCCATGCTCGATATATTAAAAGACGAAGCGTCTGCATTAGCATTAGATCAGTATGAGTTAACTTTTTTTGCCGAAGATAATCTAGATTGTCACGGAAACGAAGTGCAATTACGCAGTGCTTGCACAAACTTAATCTCTAATGCTATTCGATACACAGAGCCTGGCGGTAAGATAAGCGTTAGATGGGAATTGGTACCTACTGGCGCAAGATTCAGTGTGACCGATACAGGTTTAGGTATTGCGCCGCAACATATTAATCGATTAACAGAGCGCTTTTATCGGGTTGATAATGCTCGCTCGAGTAAAACCGGTGGTAGCGGATTAGGCTTAGCTATTGTAAAACATGCGTTGAATCATCACTACAGTGAACTAACTATTACCAGTGAACCTGATAAGGGGAGTTGTTTTAGCTTTATTATCCCTATTCACTTGGTGGTAAAGTGAAGTTAGTTATCGTTTAATTTACCTTTGTATTTAATATTCGTATTGTTAAGTGCCTGTTTATTTCAACATAGACAGGCATTTTTTATAATGAAATATACCCGCCTTTCAACCCCTTAATGCTGTGATGGAGTTAACAAGCTTTAACTTTGATGACCAGAATGAGTGTATTCAATTTCTGCATGTGTTTTACAATATGTATCAGAGCTCATATTGTTTAATTTAACACTTTTCTTTGAGTTCTAATGCTTATCAGGCACTAATTCATTGAATTAAATCTTGTGTACTTTCCCCTAAATACAATTTCAGAACTATGATTAACGACTTAAATAACATATCAAAGACAAGATGTTCCATGACTAAAAGCCTATTAAGTTTACCCCTGTGCTTTTTCCTCACTTACAGCCTCTCAAGTCATGCGGCAGAGCCTGATGTGCAGGCTGCTGTTAACCAGCTAACTAAACCAGCCCATTGGAGCGGTTTACCTTTATTGGCAGATGAAGCAACTAAGAGAGGGCATGACTTACCTTTGCCAATTGGTGTGAGCTTGTTTTATAACAATATCGATGCAGATTATGTTGCTGATAATGATTTTCAAGTTCAAGTGGATGGAGGCCTGTTAGGTTTTCGTGGGCCTAATGATTATGTAGTGCCTGCTGAAGATGTCAGTATTACAGGAAGCGACAGAAGTGTGCAGTTAAAAATTGATGCTTGGATATTACCTTTTTGGAATGTTTATGCGTTACTGGGCTACACCGAAGGGCGTAAAGACATTAGAGCAAAGCTGGATAATGTTGAAGGCTTACCTTGTGATGATGCGTGTAATGGCATTGTATTGCCTATCCCAATTGAGTATACCGCTAAAAATTACGGTATTGGAACTGTGCTAGCTGGGCAGATAGATCCTATTATCGGCGATACCCCGGTAATAGTCATGGCAGTGGGTGCCATAGTGAATGCGAATACTGATACAACGGATAGCGTGATTAAAACCAAGCTTGCCTCGATAAGAGTCGGTCAGCGATATGATATCGGCAGTGATAAGCTTGCTTGGTTTTTAGGATTTAGCCATCAAAGTGTGAATCAGAATGTGACTGGAGACTATTCTTTTGTAGGCACTGATTTAGCCCCGCTGATGGAAGAGGTCAAATTTGATATTGATCTTGCTAAGAAAGAGACCAAGAATATGTCCGTGAGTATTAATTATGATTTTGGTCCAAGGAACGAATGGAACCTATATACAGAATACGGTTTTTTAAATTGGCAGCATTTGATTATTGGTGTTGGGCGTCGTTTTTAATCGAATTGAACAGTTTTTGTCATAATTAAGTTATTGGTAATGTATGCGTTTTTATTGCCTTAGTTATTTTTTACGGTTTAATTTATTGTTTTTGTGAGGCTTTTTAGTTGGTTAAGTATTCTGGAAAGATTGTGGCGTAAATGTTTCAAATGTTGATTGTCATATAACTGTCATATATTAGTCATAGACTTGTCATCGAAGCAATTGATACTGAGCGTGTCTTAAATAACAACGCTTATAATACCGGAGCATTACAATGAAACTTAAACAGCTAGTTGGCACTATCGCCTTTGCAGCAGCTGGTGTTTTTTCAGCAACATCGATGGCAGCAATTGATAAAACATTACCTGTATATGAAAAGACAAGTGGTGTTTCAGGTAACTTGTCATCAGTTGGTTCAGACACGTTAGCAAACATGATGACGTTATGGGCTGAAGACTTCAAACACATTTACCCTAACGTAAATATCCAAATTCAAGCTGCAGGTTCTTCTACTGCGCCACCAGCTTTGACTGAAGGTACTTCACAATTCGGCCCAATGAGTCGTCAAATGAAGCCTAACGAAGTTGAAGCTTTTGAAAAGCATTACGGCTACAAACCAACTGCTATTCGTGTTGCAATTGATGCACTCGCAGTATTTGTACATAAAGATAACCCAATTGAAGGGTTAAGCATTGACCAAATCGACTCAATCTTTTCTTCTACTAAAAAATGTGGCGGAAATGATGTAAATCGTTGGGGTGATGTTGGTCTTGATGGTAACTGGTCTAAGAAAGATATCCAATTATACGGTCGTAACTCAGTGTCTGGTACATACGGTTACTTCAAAAAGAAAGCACTGTGTAAAGGTGACTTCAAAGCAAACGTAAATGAGCAACCAGGTTCTGCATCTGTAGTTCAATCAGTTTCTCAAGGTCTTAACGCTATCGGTTATTCTGGTATTGGTTATAAGACTGCTGGTGTTAAAGCTGTAGCTATTTCTAAGAAAGGCACTAAATACATTGATGCAACTGCTGCTAACGCTGCAAGTGGTACTTACCCATTATCACGTTACCTATACGTTTACATCAACAAGCACCCTAACAAAGATTTATCACCAATGGATCGCGAGTTCATCCGTTACGTGTTATCTAAACAAGGTCAACAAATCGTAGAAAAAGACGGTTATGTACCACTACCACGTAGTGTTGTTGCTAAAGACCTAGAAAAAGCGGGTATCAAGCTGTAATAGCTTAATTTACCTCGACACAAAAAAGCCTCATTCATGAGGCTTTTTTGTGTCTGAAATTAATCGAATCATAACCTCCCTTATTTAATGTGAAGCACTGATAACCTCGATGAATTGATGGTATTGAGTTAACATAGCTGCAGAATAATATAGATAAGGATGTGATGTGGCTGAACAATTTGATTTTAATAATGATTACCACTCGGTTGCTAATACAGATGACATGAAAGTGCATCATATGGTGTTGGCGTTAAATGTGGATTTTGACAAGCAGCAGCTTCAAGGCTCAGTCAAATTGTTATTTAAACGCCTTTCGGATTCGACACAATTGGTACTCGATGGACGGGATATTAGTATTGATGAAGTATCAGATATTCATGGGAATCAACTTGAATTCACTCAGCAACATGTTAGTGCACTGCAAGGTGAGAGAATTGTCATTGAAGTGGGCGGTGAAATAACACAAGTCGTGCTTCATTATTGCACTTCAAAGGATGCACAGGGGTTACAGTGGCTAACGCCAGTACAAACCCTAGGAAAACAGTCTCCTTATTTATTCAGCCAATCACAGCCAGTCAATGCACGTAGTTGGATCCCGCTGCAAGATAGCCCTAAGGCTAGAATTACTTTTAGCGCTTCAATTCAAGTTAATAACGGCTTAAGAGCTGTGATGAGCGCGGCTAACTCTGCCGAAATGCCAGCAGATGGCTTATTCACTTTTGAGATGGAAAAGCCGATACCGACGCATTTATTAGCATTAGCTGTGGGCGATCTCGCCTATGGTGAGGTAAGCGAGCGCTGCGCAATTTACACAGAGCCTGCCATGCTCGAAAAAGCCCTTATAGAATTTGAAGACACCGAATCAATGATTGTAGCTGCCGAGTCATTACTCGGTCCGTATCCATGGGGGCGTTACGACATGATAGTACTGCCGCCAAGCTTTCCATTTGGCGGGATGGAAAATCCAAGATTGGCCTTTATCACACCCACATTGATCGCGGGTGATAAAAGTTTAGTGTCTACAGTGGCGCACGAGTTAGCGCATTCTTGGACAGGCAACTTGGTGAGTAATGCGACCTGGCGAGATTTATGGCTTAACGAAGGCTTTACGACTTATTTTACTAATCGCTTAGTGGAGAACATTTACGGCAAAGAACAAGCTGACTTGGAGTGGGTTATTGAGTATGGCCGCTTACAAGAAGAAATGCAGTCATTGCCAATGACGTCACAAACACTACCTGCCAATGTTCAACATCAGGATGCCAACGATGCTTTCAATCGTTTCACCTATGATAAAGCGTCGATGTTTGTACATGAGTTAGAGGCACGATTAGGACGAGAGGCTTTTGATAAATTTCTTTATCAGTATGTTCAGCATTTTAAATTCGAAGCCATTACCACAGAAACCTTTATCGACTATGCCAAACAAACCTTGCTGGTGGATCATGTGGATGTGATTTCCGAATCGGAATTGATGACCTGGGTTTATGGTGAGGGTTTACCTGAATGGTTTATAGCGCCTACATCTACCAGTTTGGATAAGGTGAAGTTAGCGTTAAAGCAGTTCACTGAAGGGGTCAATGCAGCCAAATTGCAAGTTGAAGCTTGGCGAGTGCATCATTGGCAATTTTTTATCACTCAGTTACCTTTTCAGTTAACTCAAGTGCAATTAAAAGATCTGGATATGACATTTAGTTTTACAGATAGTCAAAATGCAGAACTTGCTTGTGATTGGTTTAGAGTCGCTATCAGAAACCACTATGAAATTGTAATGCCCAAAGTTGGGTTGTTTTTAGCCCATATTGGCCGAGCTAAATTTGTAAAGCCGCTTTATAGCGAAATGCTCATTGCAGGTTATCAAACCCAAGCCATAGAGATATATCAGAAAGCGAGAGAGGGTTACCACCCTTCATTGCAAGTGCAGTTAGATGCGATGTTTAAAAACACATAAGTATCATTACTGATTATATGTACTTTATTGGTTTTTTTAGATTTTTAATCGAAAACCTTGAGGCAAAAAAAATGGCAACCCA